>CAYRZX010000497.1:0-4034 GCA_964428665.1 uncultured Gemmatimonas sp. | reverse complement strand
GGGGGAATGGCTTGGAGTCCGGGAGGTCAAGAACGTCACCTTCGAGGCGTTCAGCGTGGACTACCTGGACTACGCACAGACCAACCTCAGCGCGGGCCGATGCGGGCACGTGACAACTGTTAATCGGGCCGTCCTGGTCCCATTCTTCGGCCCCCGGTTCTTGAAGGACATCACGCCGAAGGTGGTCGAGGGCTTCAAGTCAGAGCACGCCCGGCGGGTCAAGGCGTCCACCGTCAACGAGTACCTTTCCGTCCTGTCTGCGATGCTCAACCTGGCCGTCCGATGGGGACGAGTCAAGGAGAGTCCCATGCAGCACGTCAGGCCGTTGAAGGTGGACAAGACGGAGCCGCCGTTTCTGTCGGCTGAGGAGAGCAACCGGCTGTTGGAGACGTGCCGGGACAACCGCAACCTCTACGTGTTCACGGCCATCGGCCTGAGCGCCGGGCTGCGCTGCGGCGAGATCGTCAACCTCACGTGGCCGGACGTGGACCTTCGGCGCAGGGTGGTGAAGGTTCGACCGAAGGCGGAGGCCGAGGGCGTCAAGGCGTGGCGAGTCAAGACCGGGGACCTCCGCGACATCCCCCTCAACGCCTTCCTGGACGGCGTTCTGAGCAGGCATCCCCGGCACATCGCCAGCCCCTACGTCCTGTGCCACCCGGACGGGAAACCGTATACGGCGCGGGTCGTCTGGTGGATGTTGCGGGAGGCCGGTAAACGGGCCGGGCTGTCCGTCCACGTTCATCCCCACCTGCTGCGCCATACCTTCGGGACCACCCTTGCGGCTGCGGGCGTGGACCTGGACGCGATCCGGCGGCTGATGGGGCACACCGACATCCACATGACCATGCGATATCTCCACGCGGCCCCGGACCGCATGAAAGGAGTTGTTGACAGGCTGCCTTTTGGTCGCGCACATGGGCAAGATTTGGTCACTCAGGCAGATGAGCAGAGTCAGGCGAACGTATAGGTTTTCGGTGTTCAAAAAATGAGCCCAAATCAAAGATTTCTCTTGACTTTCATAGGGCAAATATGTATACTAAATTGAACGCACTGGCAGAAGTCCAGGCGCACGAACATACTAATCAAAACCTCTATTAATAAGGAGTTACGCCATGTCACGTCGAGGTATCAACAAGGTCATTCTCATCGGCAACCTGGGGGCCGACCCGGAGCTCAAGTACACCCCCAGCGGTTCAGCGGTCTCCAACTTCACCCTCGCCACCAACGAGAGCTGGGTGGACGGCAAAGGCGAGCGGCAGGAGAAGACCGAGTGGCACCGGATCGTCGTGTGGGGCAAGCTGGCGGAGATCTGCAACGAGTACCTGAAGAAGGGGAGCAAGGTCTACATCGAGGGTCGCCTGCAGACCCGGTCGTGGGACGGACAGGACGGCAACAAACGCTACACCACGGAGATCGTCGCCCGCGACATGCAGATGCTCGACTCCCGCGACGGTGGCAGAGGAGGGGAGGAGTGGAGCGGGTCGGAGCCGGCCCCCGCCGCCCCAGAGGCTGCCGGGGCCCGCGGCGACGACGACGATCTCCCCTTCTGATCCCGACAGCGGGAGAGAGGGTCTGAAGGCTTAGGCAGAGGCGGGGTCGGTTTCAATCCGACTCCGCCTGTTTTATTCATTGCGCGGAGGACATCATCGTGGCGCTGCTGGTCCTGGGGATCGCCCTCCTCCTTCTGGTCGTGTCCGTGCGCCTGATGCGGGGCCGGGACCTCCCCGTTTACGCGCAGGCCCTGCTGAGGGGGAAGGCGCACTACCTCTGCGCGGGCATCCTGCTGGGCGTGGGGTTCTCGTCCGACCTCGAAGGGACGCACGTGCTCCAGCACGCGCAGATCTCCCTGATGAGCCTGCTCATCCTCTGGCTCGGCCTGGAACTCGGCATTCAGACGGAGTTCCGGATGTTGAAAAAGGTCCCCGCCAGGCTCCTGGTCTTCGGCGCGGCGCAGAGCGCCGTCACCTTTCTCCTGACCCTGGCCATCACCATCTTCTTCCTGCCCAGACTCGTCCGACACCTCCTGGAGGGCGCAGACCCTCTTGTGCTGGCCTCCACGCTGAGCGTCGCAGCGTCGGTGACCGCCCCGTGGGTCCAGGAATCCCCCCGTCACCCCCCCGCCGCCCCTGAACCCGACGCCTATCCTCCGCCCCACATCCCCGGCAACGCCGTCAGCATCCTGCTGTTCGGCTGCATCTCCACCCTGCTCATAGATCATCCCCCCATCTCCGTCGCCAACCGGGTCTTTTTTCAGAGCGCGGATGCCCTGCTCCTGTCCGCCGCCCTCGGGGCCGGGACGGGCATCCTGCTCGACACGGCCCTCCGCGTGGAGCCTGACCCGGTGAAGGCCGGATACCTGACGGCCGCCCTGACGGCCGTCGCCGGCGGACTCTGCGTGGCGCTCGACCTCCCTGCCCTGTTCGTGGGCCTCCTTGCAGGGGGGTGGCTGATAAACGTCACCCTCAGAAGGCGTGACGTTCAGACCCTCTCCGAGCGCATCCACCCCGTCATGGAGGGCCTCTTTCTCCTGGTCGCAGGCTCCATGATCGGCGTCCGCACCTCAGACTCCCCCCTGAACGTCCAGGGGATGGCCTCCCTCGCAACGCTCCTCTTCGTGAGCCGCGCGATCGCCAGGACGCTGGGGGTCGGGCTGTTGTGGCGCCTGCTCGGCCCGTCCGCGGGAGATCGCCCCTTCGCCGGGATCTGGCTCCTCCCCCAGGGGAGCCTGGCCATAGCGGTCTGCGTGCAGCCCCTCTTCGTGGCCTGGGAGGGCCCCATGCAGGCCGTGACCATCATCGGCGGAACGGCCATCGCCGTGGCCCTGAGCCAGGCCGTGGTCTCGACGTTCCCCAGGAGTTCCGCTTGAGAGACCTCATCCTCTGCGCCTGCACGGTGATCCTCGCCCTGCTCATCCAGCGCGGGCCATCTCCCGTCGTGGAGCCCACGTGCTACGTCGGCCTCCTGAGCGTCCTGGCCTACTTTGCGGGCAAGCTCTGCCAGCGACTCGGCCTCCCCGTCGAAACGGGCTACGTCGGCGTGGGCGTGGCGGCCAGAGGCTTCGGGGTTTTGCCGGGCCGCCTCTTCACGATGTTCGACCCGCTCGTCGCGATGGCCCTGGGCTGGATCGGCTTTGGCATCGGCTGCGAGATCGGGGGGATGAGGGATCGCTGGCGCCCCTCCCACCTCTCCCTCGCCCTGTTCGGGACCCTGCTCCCCTGTCTCTGCGCCGGATTGCTCCTCAAGACCCTTGCGGGCCTCCCGCTGGCCGTGGCCCTCGCCCTCGGCGTGGCGGCCTCCCTCTCCGGCCCCATCCTGACCTTCGTCGCGCCGGACCACCTCCCCGAGACCACGCTGGCGACCGTGCTCTGCGGCGGCGTCAGCCTCCTCCTCTACGCGCCGTTGACGATCATGTCCGGCGTGACCCTGCCGTTCCTGCTCGGCGTCGGCGGGGCATTCGGCGTCGCGCTCCTCTGGGCCGAGACCCTGGTCCGGGTCGAGCCTTCCCTGAAGGCCGATACCCCCCTGATCGTCCTCCTCCTGAGCATGGTCATCCTCCTCCCCTGGACCTCCGCCCTGCTCGGCCACAGCCTCTTCCTGACCTCCCTGCTCGCCGGCCTCCTGACCTCCTGGCGCGGCCTGCAGCCCCGCCTCCAGCGGATCAGCGCCCCCATCGGGCGCGGTGCCGGCGCCCTGCTGCTCGCCGCGTTCGGGGTGCAGATCGCCGTCGAGCGCCTCCCGGACCTCCCGAAGGAGGTCTGGGGCATCGCGGCCATTTACCTCAGCGCGATGATCGGGGGCAAACTCCTGGGCGGGGCCCTCGTCCGGGGGCAGGCGCACCCCTACGGCAGGCTGGCCGGCATCGCCCTCCTCCCGCAGGGCCTCCTCCTCCTGGAGATCGACACGCAGGTCAGCCGGAGGGCCGACCTCTTCGGCGGGGCCGTGGACACCATTCACGCCGTCCTGACCGTCGCCGCCCTCGTGGGCAGCCTGGCCCTCCCCCTGCTGGACCACCTCCTCCGCCGGGTCACGATGAC
>CAYRZX010000496.1:0-4046 GCA_964428665.1 uncultured Gemmatimonas sp. | reverse complement strand
TCCGCCCTCAACGGACACCGGTCGCAGTCCGGGTTGCGGGCGTGGCAGACCCTCCTGCCGAACTCCAGCATGTTCACGTGAAGAGACAGGGCCTTCCCCTCCGGGATCAGCGGGGGAAGGAGTTCGTGCGCCCTCTCCGCCGTGCACGTCTCCGGGATCAGCCCCAGCCGGCGAGAGATCCGGTGGATGTGCGTGTCCACCGGGAACACGTCCTTCCCGCACGCGAACATCAGCGTCACGCAGACGGTCTTGATCCCGACCCCCCGCCGCTGGCACAGCAGGGCCACGGCCTCCTCAGACGCCATCCCGCACAGAAAGTCCAGATTCAGCGCCCCCCGCTCGGCCTTCAGCCAGGCCAGGAAGTCCCGGATGTTCCTCGCCTTCTGGTTTGCCAGCCCCCCCGGCCGGATCGCCTCCGCAATCGCCTCCACGTCCGCCCTGAGCACCCCCTCCCACGTCGCAAATCGCCTCCTCAGGCCGACATAGGCCCGGTCCCGGTTGGCGTCGTTCGTGTTCTGCGACAGGATCGTCTTGATCAGCGTGTCGAGCGGGTTTCGGGGGCCGTCCCACGCCTCCGGGCCGTAGAGATCGTCCAGAACCCGCACGACCCTCGTCATCTTGCGCCGGAGCCCCGGCGCCCCTCTGGACCCTGACTTGACCTGACGTTTGACCATGGCGCTCTGACAGACAGGGCTTGCCCTTTCACCCCGAAATGGTTATACTTTCGGCTGTGAAATTTGGCCGGATGGCCTCACTTTTATCACTGACACCGAGGAGGGGACAATGGCCGGGAACAAAACCAGACAGAAGATCATCGACGGATTGGTCACCCTCTATGCGATGGAGCTCGAGACCACGGAGAACTACATCGCCAACTCCGTCATGCTGGACGGCGTGCGGGCGGAGGAGATCAAGAAGTCCCTGGCCGCCGACATCACCGCAGAGCTGGGCCACGCCCAGCAGCTCGCCCTCCGGATCAAGCAGCTGCACGGCCGGGTGCCCGGCTCCAGGAAGCTCCCGAGGACCCAGGATGCCCTCCAGCCCTCGAAGGACACCACGGATGTCGTGTACGTCATCAAAGGCGTGATGGATGCGGAGCAGGCCGCCATTGCGCAGTACAACAAGGTCATCCGGCAGTGCGAGGGCGAGGACTACGTCACCCAGGACCTCCTGATCACGCTCCTGGGCCAGGAGGAGGCGCACTTCATCGAGTTTGAAGGCTTTCTGAAAGAGTATACCAAATAGGGCCTTTTTCCTTCCTCAGTACCCGATCGCATACCCGTCCCGCCTCGGGTCTGCCCCCCCCACCAGCGCCCCGGTCTCCGGGTGGACCATAATCATCATGGCGCTGCCCGACGCGGCCCAGTCCCCGATGACCGTGACCGGATGCCCCTTTTCGGCCAGCCCCCGCCGGACCTCCTCCGGGAACCGGCCCTCCAGCCGCAACTCGTCCGCGCAGGTGTGGGGCACCGTGGACTCCGTCCCGTTCTGCAGGTGTCGCCAGCGCGGGGCCTCCACCGCCTCCTGGGGGTTCAGGCCGAAGTCGATCACGTGGCTGAGGAGCTGCATGTTGGTCTGCACCTGCGTGTCCGCCCCAGGCGTGCCGCAGACCAGAAACAGACGATCCCCCTTGAACGCCATCACCGGGTTCATCGTGTGCCGGACGCGCTTGCCCGGCATCAGGCA
This sequence comes from uncultured Gemmatimonas sp., assembly GCA_964428665.1. Taxonomy (GTDB): domain Bacteria; phylum Latescibacterota; class UBA2968; order SICM01; family SICM01; genus SICM01. The sequence continues at coordinate 2,360 of CAYRZX010000496.1, read as the reverse complement.
GTCCACGTGGCCCTCCTCCAGGTGCCAGTAGGTCATCCGGTTGTTCAGCAGGATGCCCGTGTCCCCCGCGATCAGGCCCGACCCGAAGACCGACTGCACGCTCTGGAGCTGACAGACCGCGTTCCCCCATCGGTCCACGACGCAGAAGCAGGTCGTGTCCTCGTGCCGCTCCGGCCCGCCGGACGGGACGTCGGCCATCGCCCGCCCCCGGTCGATCCGGCGCGCCTGCGCCTCCCCGTAGGATTTTGAGAGCAGCCCCCTGAGCGGGATAGTCACGTAATTCGGGTCCGCCAGGTACTTCTCCCGGTCCGCGAACGCAACGCGCTTGGCCTCCACCATGACGTGGACGCCCTCCGCGCTGTTGCGCCCCATCCCTTTGACATCGAACTGTTCGATGACATTCAGCTCCTGGAGCAGCACGTGGCCGGAGGAGTTGGGCGGGAACTCATAGACCGTGTAGCCCCGGTAGGTCGTGGAGATCGGGTCGTCCCATCGGGCGCGGAAGTCCGCCAGGTCCTTCTCCGCGAGCAGCCCCCCCAGACCCTTGCTGAACCGGACGATCTCCCTGGCGATCTCCCCCCGGTAGAAGGCCTCGGCCCCCCCGGCGGCGATGCGGCGATAGGTCCGGCCCAGGTCCCTCTGGACCAGGGTCTCGCCCGGCCCCAGCGGGCGCCCGTCCCGCGTGAAGATGGGCCGGCAGGTCGGGATCTCCGCAAACGCCGGGCGTTCGTCCCGGATGCATCGGGCGAGCTTGTGGCCCACGGGAAAACCGTTCTCGCACAGGTCGTAGACCGGCTCAAACGCCCGGTCCAGCTTCAGACGCCCGTACCGCTCGTGCGCCAGCAGCCAGCCGTCCACCAGCCCCGGCACGGAGACGGACAGGATGCCCTTCATCGGGATGCCGTCCTTCAGGAACAGCTCCCGCCGCGCCCCCCCTGGCGCGGGCCCCGTGCCGTTGACGCACCGGACCTCCTTCCGGTCGGCCATGTAGATCGTGATGAACCCGTCGCCCCCGATGCCCGACGACTCCGGCTCCACCACGCCGAGCGCCGCCGCCGTCGCAATCGCCGCGTCCACCGCGTTGCCCCCGGCCATCAGCGCCCGGACGCCCGCCTGCGACGCGAGGGGGTGGCCGGACGCCACCATCCCGTTTCGGCCCATCACCGGCGGGCGGTGCGCCTCCGCCACGACGCCATGAGGAGATGACATGGATGCCTCCGCAAAACTTGAATCGTAGGGGAGTGGTTTTGGTTGACAGTATACGCGATCCGCCGGACTTTGTCAAGCGGGTTCAGATGCTTTTGGGGTTGCGGTATCCCGGTGTGATGAAGTACATTTATAGCAGAGGGCAAACGAAAGGCAGACCACAAGACCACTGACCACAAGACCACAAGACCACAAGACCACAAGACCACAAGACCACTGACCACGAGACCACGAGACCATAGGTCCTGTAGTCCTGTAGTCCTGTAGTCCTGTAGTCCTGTGGTCCTGTAGTCCTGTAGTCCTGTAGTCCTGTGGTCCTCCTCGCGGAGGTATGACATGGAGACATCCAGCGGATTTACGGAAAAGATCGAGGGCCTCAGCCGGCTGGTCGGGATCGAGCGCGTGTTCGGGAAGCCGGAGCAGGTCAACGGCAAGACCATCCTCCCCGTGGCGTCGGTGTCCTGGAGCGGGGGGATGGGGTTCGGGAAAGGGGAGGAGCCGAAGCAGGAGGGGGGATCACAGGGCCTGCGGTTCGGCCAGGGCGGGGGCGGGGGCGGAAAGGTGAGGGTGCGGCCCGTGGCCCTGGTGGAGATCACCGCCGGCGAGACCCGCATCGTCCCCATCATCGACCGGACCCGCATCATCCTGGCGGGCATGCTCCTGGTGGCGTGGAACGTCTTCTGGGTGGCCTACACCGTCCGCAGGGTCCTGCGCAGGCGGAGATGGTAATAGAACAGGTTCAAAGTTCAAAGTTCAAAGTTCAAAGTTAGAACCTTGAACCTTGAACCTGTCAACCTTGAACGCTTTCCTTATGGACGACGTCATCTACGGCCGCCACACCGTTCTGGAGGCCCTCCGCGCCGGCAGGGCCTTCAACCGCATCCTGATCGCCGGGGACCCTCACGCCTCCCCGCTGTCGGACATCCTCGACGCGGCCCGGCAGCGCGGCATCCCCTATCAACTTACCGACCGCCGCCGCCTCGACACGATCTGCCGCGCCCCCCATCAGGGGGTGGTCGCCCTCGTCGCGGCGCACGCCTACGCCTCCTTCGAGGACCTCCTGGGCCGCGCGAACCGGCCGGGACATTCTCCCCTCCTCCTTGTCCTGGACGGGATCGAGGACCCGCACAACCTGGGCGCCATCCTCCGCACCG
>CAYRZX010000495.1:0-4063 GCA_964428665.1 uncultured Gemmatimonas sp. | reverse complement strand
AGCGGGTCCGGGTATCTCTCCCAGAACGACCTGCGGCTCCATTTTGGCCTGGGGGGCCACGCGCAGGTGGACGCCGTGGAGGTGCAATGGCCCTCCGGGAGGGCGCAGAAGGTCAGAGGGATAAAGGCGGATCAGGAGCTGGTCATTCGGGAGGAATAGAGCCGTTGCGCAGGCGCGTGGCGCTGACGGGGGTAGCCCTGATTCTGGTGGCTGTCGCAGCCTTCTTCCTCCGGCGGGGGCCTGCGGCGCAGCATTACCGGTCCGGCCTCACCCAGGTTGAGCAGGGCCGCCTGACGGAGGCGCTGGCGGCGTTCCAGAAGGCGGTGGAGGCCCGGCCCGATTTTGCGGAGGCCCACGATCAGATCGGGGTGGTCTATGCCAGGCAGGGCCGCTATGAGGCGGCTGCGAACGCCTTCCGCCGGGCGATTCAGGCCCGGCCCGGCTTTGCGGAGGCCCACTATCACCTCGGCCTGCTCTTTGCCGCGCAGGGGGCGACGGGGCGCGCTGTCTCAGCCTTCCGCGAGGCGGTGCGGGCGGACCCCAGGCTGGCCGATGCGCACAATCAGCTCGGCCTGCTCTTCGCCCGCGCCGGGCAGCACGGGGAGGCGCTCTCCGCGTTCCGGAAGGCGGTGGAGGTCCGGCCAGACTTCGCGGAGGCCCACAACAACCTGGGCCTGACCCTGGCCGCCCAGCTTCAGCTTGAGGAGGCCGTCCGGGCGTTCAGCCGGGCCGTGGAGGTCCGGCCCGGTTTCGCCGACGCTTACTACAACATGGGGATGGCCTTCGGAAAGATGGGCCAGGCGGCCAGGGCCATCGCCTCGTTTGAGAAGGCGGTGGAGCTTCGGCCGGAATTCGTCGAGGCCCGGACGCTGCTGGGATGGGCCTACACCCGGGTGGGCCGTCACGATGCGGCGATCCTGGCGCTGCAAAGGGCGATCGCCGACCGGCCCGACTACGCGGACGCCCATTACCACCTGGGCAAGGCCTGTGCCGAACTGGGGCGCACGGCAGAGGCGATGGAGGCGTATCGGACGGCCCTGACGCTCCGCCCGGACCACGCGCAGGCCTGGGTGGACCTGGGGCTTGCCTGCGCCGCGCAGCGGGACCTGGCCGGGGCGATCTCCGCGTTCGAGAAGGCCATTGCCCTCCACCCCGGGTCCTCCGAGGCCCACTTCGGCCTGGGAAATGCCTACCTCCGGTCGGGCCGGCGCGAGGAGGGGCAGAGGGAGATGGCGGTCTTCCGGCAGCTCAAGGCGGAGGAGGCGCGGCGGGAGCGGTATGACCGCCAGAGGATGCGATGAGGGGAGTTGTGCGAAAAATATATTTGATCTGTCTGGGCCTCTTCGCGCTGGGCGCGGGCGCGGAGGGCCTGACACCCCTTTCGGGGGAGGTCTCCGGGACCCTGACGCGGCAGCATAGCCCTTACTTCGTCGAGGGGACGCTCCGGGTCCCCCCCGGCCAGACGCTCGTTGTTGAGCCTGGGGTGATCCTCAAGTTCCGGGGGTATCGAAAGTTCCGCGACCCTGACCTGGGCCGCCTCGTCGTGGAGGGGGCGATCCGGGCCGTGGGGACGCCGGACCTGCCCATCATCTTCACGTCGGAGACGGACGACGAGGCGGGCGGGGACACAAACGGGGACGGGTACGCCACCCGCCCCCACCCGGCGGAGTGGGGTTGGATCGAGGTCCTGGGCGCGCCGGTCGAGGCCATTGATCCCTACCAGCCCCGGCTCGACGCGAGTTTCACCCCCTCCCGGCCGGGCGAGGAGAAGGGCAAGGCGGGGCTTCTGGGGGTGCCCTTCGGGGCGATCGTCATAGAGAAAGGCGAAACGACCTCACCCTCCCCCGATACTACAAGAGAGAAGCTTGATACCCCCTCCCTCTCCGCACGCGGAGAGGGAGGGGGACAGGGGGTGGGTGAGGTTGCCTTTCGTGACACGGCGAGCGTCCTGGAGCGCTGCATCATCCGCTACTGCTCCTTCCACTGGGCGCTGAACCTCTACACCTCGGCGACGGTGCGAAATTGCGAGGTGGTGGACTGCGAGAGCGTCGGGATCGGCGTCCTGTTCGGACGCTCCCGCATCGAGGGGTGTCTCATCTCCCGCAACAGCTCCAGGGGCATCCGGCTGCACGCCGGGGCGTCGGCGGACATCGTGGGCAACCGCATCCTCAACAACGTGATGGAGGGCATCGACGTCGGCTTCTCTCCAGGGGTCGTCGTCCGGGACAACGTCATCTCCGGCCATCTGGTCGGGATCAGCAACCCGACGGGAAGCACGCTCATCGAGGGGAATGTGATCGCGGGCAACGAGATCGGGCTGAACAACCCCCACGACTTCGTGCGGGTGGAGGCGGTGGATAACTACTGGGGAGACCCCTCCGGGCCCCGGGGGCCCTTGAACCCCGACGGCAAGGGGGACCGGGTGAGCGACTACGTGGACTTCATCCCGTTCCTGAAGGAGAGGCCGAAGGGGCTGTGATGCGAGTCTGCGCGTTTCTCGTGGGCCTCGGCCTGGCCTCAGGCCCTGTCCTCTCTCAACCTCCCATCCGGTTCGTGGATGTGACCGAGTCGGCGGGCGTGGCCTTCCGGCACGTCAACGGAGGGAGCGGGCGGAAGTATTTCGTCGAGACGATGGGGGCCGGGGCGTGCTTCTTCGACTCCGACAACGACGGCCGGGTGGATCTCTATGCGGTCAACGGGCGGCCCCTGCCCGGCTTCAGGCCCGGCGAGACGCCGACGAACCGGCTCTACCGCAACAACGGGGATGGGACGTTTACGGATGTGACCGGGCAGGCGGGCGTGGACGGGGGCAGCGGCTACGGCATGGGGTGCGCTGCGGCGGATTACGACAACGACGGGGACCAGGACCTGTTCGTCACGAACTTCGGGACGAGCGTCCTGTATCGGAATGAAGGGGGCGGGAGGTTCACGGACGTCACGGTCTTCGCGGGCGTCGGGGGGGGCGGCTGGCAGACCGGCTGCGCCTTCGGGGACTACGACAACGACGGCGACCTGGACCTGTTCGTGGCCCGGTACGTGGACTACACCCTCGCGGAGAGCCGCAAGAAGCTGATCCCCTACACGGCCCATCCGGGCCGTTCTTCGCCGGATGTCCCCGCCTATCCTGCCCCGGTGAATTTCGAGGGGGCGTCGAGCGTCCTCTACCGGAACGAAGGAGACGGGAGGTTCACCGATGTGACCCGCGCCGCGGGCGTGCACAGCCCCGAAGGGAAGAGCCTCGGCGCGGTCTTCAGCGACCTCGATGACGACGGCCTCCCGGACATCCTGGTGGTCAACGACGGGGGGCGGAACTTCCTCTACCGGAACCGGGGAACGACCTTTGAGGACGTGGCGCTGCTGGCGGGGGTCGCCTACGACGCGGAGGGGGCGACGCGGGCGGGGATGGGCGTGGATGTCGGCGACTATGACGGGGATGGCCGGCTGGATATTGTGATGACCAATTTTCGCTACCAGGGGATCCTCCTGTTTCGCAACGATGACTCCCTCTCCTTCAGGGACGTCTCCCTGCCCGCCGGGCTCAGGGCCTCCAGTCTCCCCTACGTGGGGTGGGGGGTCGCCCTGTTCGACTGCGACAACGACGGCAGGCCCGACCTCTTCGCGGCGGACGGGCACGTCCTGGACAACGCGGAGGTCTTCGATCCGGGCGCCGAGTACGCCCAGCCCAATCTGCTCCTGCGCAATGACGGACCTGCCGGGGCGGGACCTGCGGCGTTTACGGACGTGAGCGGGGCTTCGGGGCCCGGCCTTTCACTCAGGAAGGTCAGTCGGGGGGCGGCCTTCGGGGACTTTGACGACGACGGGGACGTGGACGTCTTCGTGGTCAACAACAACCAGCGGGCGGATATGCTCCGCAACGAGGGGGGGAGCCGGAATCACTGGATCAGGGTGAAGCTGGTGGGAGGAGCAAAGACAGTCCTGAGTCCTGAGTCACGAGTCCTGAGTCAAAAGACAAAAGAGCACTCAGCACTCAGCACTCAGCACTCAGCACTCTCCAACCGGGACGGCATCGGCGCGAGGGTGACGGTGGTGTCCGGGGGACGCC
>CAYRZX010000494.1:0-4065 GCA_964428665.1 uncultured Gemmatimonas sp. | reverse complement strand
GCGACGGCAGCGCCGAAGTGAGCAAGCCGGACGGGACGGCCTACTACGTCGTTGACTTCCTCTGCGATTGCCCGGACGCCCACAGGCGCGACGGCGGCAGCCACGCCGGACGGTGCAAGCATGCATGGTGGGTTGCTCAAATCCGGCCCTGCGAGTGCTGCGGCGGGACAATGGCGCTGGGCGTGTTCAAGACGGCCTTCGGGCAGATCGTCAAGCGGTTCGAGTGCCCGGACTGCGGCAACGCTCGTGACTACGACCTGGTGAAAGGTGAGCGCCGGGAGCGCCGAAGGGAGGCCGTCCATGCCTGACCTGTATGGGCCTGACCCTGAGCCTTACGAGGCCGACGACTACGAGCCGCCCCACTGTGACGCCTGCGGGACCGTCCATGATGATTGGGACCGCTATTGCGACAACTGCGGCGCTCTGGTCGGGATGTATGCCCGGCTGAAGGAGATGGGACAGCTTGAGGCGTACTTGGCGCAGGTGGTGGACCCGGCAACCGCGCCGTTCTGAACCGGACAGAGACGAGGGGGGAGACGCAACGCTCCCCCCTTTCTCATTGGACCTTGACGAAAGGGGAGCACCATGAACACGTCAACGCTGTGCCTGCATTGTGGCGCACAGGCCGCCACACTCGAAGATATAGCCGCCGTGCCCGTTCCGGTCGAGACGGACACCTACAAGCCGTTGCCTCACTACGACCTGGCCGTCAACACGCTGCGGATCGGCGAGGAGATGATGGAGGGCAAGGGGTTCAAGGTGGACAAGGCCACGTTTGGGCTGAACAAGACGGGAGGCCGGATGTTCGGGGTTGTCTCGTTTGCCAACGGCGTTTCGGGTATGGGGCTGGCCGTCGGATTCCGCAACTCCTACGACAAGAGCATGAGCGCCGGCTTTGCCATCGGCGGGCGGGTCTTCGTCTGCGACAACCTGGCGCTGGCCGGTGAACTCGTGGTGATGAGGAGGCATACTGGGGGAATCATCGAGGAACTGAGGGACAAGCTGGTCCTGACCTTCCACAAGGCGCATCAGACATGGGAGTCCCTTGTCAGCGCGCGGGAGGCAATGACCCGGCTGGACCTGACCGACGACCGGGCGCACGAGATGTTAGGCCGGGCGTTCGGGCGCGGCCTTCTGGAACCGAGGCAATTCTTGAGGGCCGCTGAGGAGTGGAAAACGCCCCGCTACGAGGAGTTTTCCCCGCGCAACCTCTGGTCGCTCTACAACGCCTTCACGGAGGTATACAAGGGGTTGCAGGTCCACGAGGTCATGGAGCGCCATGTCAACCTGCACAAGTTCACCACGGAAATTATCAGCCAGAATTGACCGGACACCGGAGGGGGGACGCGGTCCCTGAGCTTTGCCGAAGGGCAGGACGCGACCCCCTTTCAATTTGGGGAGAAAGCGACAATGGCAAGGGCAAAACGATGGACATGGGCGGAGGCCACAAGGGAATGTCCTTTGACCGTGAGCCTGCTTGAAGCTGTGACAAAGAAGATCATGGCCGCTGAGGAGATTCGGGACGCCCTGATTACGATTGCAGGGGTCATGCGGGAGGCAAGGCGGGCGGAGAAGAAGGCGAGACGTAAGAAGGAGGCGAGATGATGGAGCAGACAATCAACCTGGACGTGCTGACCCGGCCCTTTTCGCCTGAGCAGATACGGCAACGGGAAGGGCGCGGAGGGACGCGGCTTGACTACCTGGAGACGCACAGCGTCATTACCCGGCTGAATGAGGCGTTCAACGGCGCATGGTCCTTCGAGGTCCTGGACTTCAAGACGATGGAGGGGGAGATCGTCGTACACGGCAAGCTGACGGCCGGCGGACAGGTCAAGGCGCAATTCGGATCGGCGGACATTCACCGGACCCGGGGCGAGGACGGGGAGAAGGGAGCGCCGATCTCGATAGGCGACGATCTGAAGGCCGCAGCGTCGGACAGCCTGAAGAAGTGCGCTACCCTGTTCGGCGTCGGGCTGCATCTCTACGACAAGCCACAGGCCGCACAGCAGCGCCCGGCACAGCAACCCGACCGGAGGCCGGGGCAGGGACAGACACGGCCACAGCAGCCCGTCAGCGGCAACGGGAGGGCCGTCAACGGGACGTATCGCAGGTAGCACCACCGCCAGGGCCAGGGACGGCCAGGGCGCAACCGGAGGGCCGGGAGAGCCAGGGACGGCAACCCCGGCCCTTTCACTTACCACGAGGACCGACCATGAAGAAAGGCGCGATCTACGCCCGCTACAGTAGCGACAAGCAGAACCAGGAGACGATCACCGTGCAGGTGGACAAGTGTAAGGAGTTCTGCGACCGGCAGGACATCCTTGTCTGTGAGACGTTCGTTGACGAGGCCAAAAGCGGCACGACCGAGGGAGGGCGAGAGGCATACGCCCGGATGCTGGACATGGCCGGGAAGGGGTTCTTTGACGCGATTGTGGCCTACAAGTACGACCGGATCGGGCGCTCCTTCGTGGAGGCCGTCCGGTCGATAGGGGACCTGGAGCGGTTCTATAACGTGGCCGTCTACTCTGCCACCGAGCCGAGCGAGCCGCTGGTCCGAAACATCCTGCTTTCCGTGGCTGAGAACTTCTCCCGGCAACTGTCCGCACGGGTACATGACGCCCTGGCCAGCAATGCCGGGCAGGGGTTCCACTGCGGAGGCCCGGTCCCCTACGGATACGTGGCCATCAAGACGTCTTCCGGCAGGACCGACCGGAAGGGCAACCCCATCATGCACTCTATCCTTGAGGTCGATCCGGAACAGGCGGAAGTTGTCCGGCGCGTGTTCAAGGACTACGTGGACGGCCTCAGCATGACGCAGATCGCCTGCCGATTGAACGAAAGTGGAGTGCCTACCCCCGATGGAGACGCCTGGGACAGGTCCGGTATTCAGTACATCCTCTACAACGAGACATACCGGGGCTGGCGGGTGTGGAACAAGAGAAAGAAACTCCGAAAGCCGGACGGCAAAATGACCTTGCGGAGACGCCCCCGCTCAGAATGGGTCATCACGAAGGAAGCGCACCCGGCCATCGTGGACGACGACCTCTGGAACGCGGTTGAAGAGACACGGAGGCGCAGCGCGCGCTACCGGCAGGAGGGGGGAGGGGCATTGACCTTCTACTCCAAGCACCTGTTGACCGGGATGATGAAGTGCGAGGAGTGCGGGGGGAACTTCATCTCCCACGCGATGCTACGGAACGGCAAAGCCCCTTACCTCTACTACCGCTGCGGATACCACGACCGCCGGGGGAATGCCGTCTGTTCCAACAACGTCAATATCCAGCAGGAACGGCTGGAGAGGGCTGTCCTGGACCTCTTGCAACGGGAAATCCTGGCCAAGCAGACGGTCAAGATGCTTATTGAGGACGTGCGGGAGGCGTGGAACAGTCAGAAGGACGGCACGAAGGGGGAGCTTGAGCGGGTCGAGCGGGAGTTGCGGAAGGTGGAGCGGGAAATCACCAACCTTGTGAGCGCGATCAAGGCGACGGGCATCTCCGCGACCCTGAAGGCCGAGCTTGACCGCTGCGAGGAGCGCAAGGCCAGGCTGGAACAGACCCGCCTGGAGTTTCAGCAGACCCGGCCACAGGCCGACCGGCTGCCCGCCCCGGAGGAGATCGCCGGGGCGCTGGAAGGGTTCAAGTGCCTGCTGGAGAGCGGGACGCCGCAGGAGAAAAGGGCCGTCCTGGAGGAGAACGTCATCCGAATGGTAGCGAAGCCGTCCGGGGAAGTACTCCTCGAAGCCAACCCCATAGGGTTCCTGTCGGGGCGTTTTTGCCTTTCTGTGGACATCGGGAGGAGATGAAAAAGCCTATCAAAAAGTGCGATGGTTGGCTGATCCCTCCGCGTCAGGAATTGCCTTGTCTTTGGGGGGGAGACGTTGTATATTGGAAAATCGTTGACTCGTGACTCAGGGTGGTGGAACGATCCGGTGAATCGTTGGTGGGGTGGACTCGTGACTCGTGACTCGTGACTGTTTTTGTGGGGAGGTTTCATGCCTTTTCAGAAAATACAGATGCTGTGGGATGTCTTCGTGGCGTTCGGGAAGGTGGGGGTGCTGGCTTACGG
>CAYRZX010000493.1:0-4091 GCA_964428665.1 uncultured Gemmatimonas sp. | reverse complement strand
GTCGTCCGTCGTCGGTCGTCCGTCGTTTTTCCTGCCGTCGTCCGTCGTCGGTCGTCCGTCGCCTTTTCTGCCGTCTGCCGCCTGGACTATTTTCAGCGCCAGAAAATAGACGAGCACGCTGTTGAGGGCGTGCAGCAGCACGTTCGTCAGGTGGTAGCCGAACGGCCTCAGCCCGTGCAGGGCGAAGTTCAACGCGAGGGACAGGATGACCAGAGGGCGGTACTGCCCGGTCTCGTTCCCCTCATAGCCCCCCCAGTAGTGCGTCGTGAAGATGCCGCGCAGGTCGAACGCCCGGACCTGCCGGTTGCCCTCGATCAGGAAGTGATCGTCGTAGACCAGCCCGTTGGACAGGCTGTTCGCGTAGACCGCGAGCGTCACGGCCAGGATGATCAGGATAGGCAGACCACGAGACCACTGACCACTGACCACAAGACCATAAGGCTTTTGCAGGGGTCCTGTGGTCCTGTGGTCCTGTGGTCCTGTGGTCCTGTGGTCTTTCATAGCCATAAAAAGATGGCGACCGCGGGCGCGGGCCGCACGGTCGCCACCTGATGAGGATAAAGGGTCAGCGATCAGAACGCGCCGCCCACGGACACCCGGAGGAAGGGATCGAACAGCTTGACCCCTGACTCCTTCTTAAGAGGCGAGTAGGCCAGGTCCAGGGTCAGGGTTCGACTCCCCTTGAAGGTCCCCTTGACCCCCACCCCCACGGAGTACTGCTCCAGGTCGTAGTTGTGCTTGTAACCTGCCCGAAGCGCCAGGATGTCCTTCATCCAGGCCTCGGCCCCGAAGTGGTAGCGCTGCTCGTAGTCCACCGCGAAGGCGCTCTCCGCGTCTATGGTCACGTAGAACGGCTGCCCCTTCTCGCCGAAGACCTCGCCCGCAATGGCCATGTTGTAGTAGAGCGGCATGAAATACTGGATGGCGTCCGCCTGCTTGTCCGGGCCGAAGTTCTTCAGCGCCATGGCGATCCGCAGGCTCTTGAACCCGGTGTAGAAGTAGCTCCCCAGGTCGAACGTCACCGCAGACGTGGACTTGGTGTGGAGCTTCTCCTGGACGAACGAGACCTTCCCGCTGAACGAGAACTTGTCCGTGAACTTCACCGCGTAGAGCAGGCCCACCGCCGTGTCGCTATAGCGGATGTTCTGCCCCGTCCCGTCCGGCTGGTAGATCGTCGTCTCCTCCATGTCCTCCGGCTTGAACGTCATGACGCTCAGGCCGATCACCTCTCCCCGGCTGGACCCCGTGTTCCACGCCACCGCGGCGGAGTAGACCTTCGTGTCGGCCAGCCACTTGGTGTAGTTGATCTGGTAGCCGAGCGTCTTGATCTGCGTCAGGCCCGCCCCGTTGAAGTAGATGGAGTTAATGTCGTTGGACACCGCCGTGAACGCGTCCCCCATCCCGGCGGCGCGGGCGCTCTGGCTGATCTTCAGGAACTGCATCCCCGACTGGTTGACCTTCTTCGTCCCCTTGATCGCGTTCGTCCCCCCCCATTCGATGCCCGCCTCTGACGGAGAGGAGACCAGCAGCATGCCGAGCGCGAGGACAAGGGCCGTTGTCACGAAATTCCTTTTCACAGCATATCCTCCTTTACTTGATCACCACGAACGTGCCCCGCTGCGTCTTCCCCATGCTCTCCGGGACCTCCGAGACCACCACGAAATAGTAGAGGCCCGTGGAGATCTGCCCGGCCAGGTTCCACGTGATCTGCCGGAACACCGTCTCGCCTTTCTGGCCCGTCGTCTTGGGCACGTCCCGCGCCCCTTGACGCACGACCGTCTCGTCGTGCACCAGGGTCTGCACCATATCCCCGGACGCCGAGTAGATGTAGATCTTGGCCTTGCGGGGGATACCCACGAACCGGATGTTCCGGCTGTTCGGATAGGCGTGAAGCCCGTCCACGAAATAGGGGTTGGGCACCACCTGCACCTTCTTCTCCAGGTTGTCCGTCGCCTTGGTCACCGGCTGGAAGGGCCGGCTCTCCCCGTCATACGTGCGCGCCGTATAGGGGCCCCACCCCGCCTCGTAGCCCCTCGTCACGTTCGTGCGCACGCGGGCCACCGGGATGTCCGCCAGGGTCTTCGTCGACCCGTCGCTCAGCGTGGCGCTCCAGTTCGCGTACCCCTTGGCGTAGGGCCGCACCGAGTAGTGGTACTCGAACCCCGCCGCGGACTGCAGGTCCTCATAGACGTAGACCCCGTTGCCGTAGGTCCAGCTCCCCTTCACCGACTGCCCGCTCTTCCCCTTCTCGATCGTGTCCCACAGCTCCCACGGCCCCACCGCGAACCAGTTCGACCGATAGATCCGGTAGCCCAGCACATCCGCCTCTTTGGAATAGGGGTTCACCGCCCGGTCCGAATGGTCCACCCACGTGATCTGCTGGTGGGCGTTCGGGCTGCCCGTCAGGTCGTCTTTGGCGATGAACGCGTTCGTGGGCGCGGCCGGGATGCGGTACTCGCTGTCGTAGGTGAACTGCGCCAGCCGCGCGTTCTCCAACAGCGCCTGCTCCCCGAGCGTCTTGATCTCCGACTGCTTCTTCTCCACAGGCTCGGTCGAGCGGTCCCACGCCAGGAGGTCCTGGTTCCGCATCTGCGCGGGGTGCCCCGCCACGTAGGCCATCACGACCTTGGCGCTCTCCCCCGGCTTGAGCGTGTAGGGGCCGTAGACCTGCCCGTGGACGTAGCCCACCCGGTCCTCCGGGATGGCCTCGTTCGGGTTGTCCTTGATCCCCGGCGCGGTGATCTCGCCGTGGATCTTCTTCTCGGTGTCCTTCTCCGAGTAGGGGTCGTCATAGTCGCTGGTCCCCCGGATCTTCCACCACTTGGCCCCGGAGGGCTGCTCCCCCTGCGGGTCCACGAACTTGCCCGCCCTATCCTTGGGGTTGAAGACGTGCGACGCCCCGGCGTTCCGGTAGGCCATCGGGACCATTGCCCAGGTGGCCGCGGCCTGCATCTGCCCCTCGGTCTGCCCGATCTTCCCCGTGGACGTCCCGCTCCCCGCCTCCTTCAGGTAGAACGGGTCGCCCGTGTCGTCCCAGGACGACCCCTGCCAGTCCGAGTCCCGCCAGATGGACGCCTTCAGGCCCTTCGGGAACGCCCCCCGGTAATTGCTCGCGTCCGAATAGAAGTAGGCGTCGTCCACGTTGTGGTCCTGCCAGATATAGACGCCCCACCCGTCCGGGGACCGGAACCAGTTGGCCCCCATGCCCGTGGGACCTTCGGCGTTCACGAACGCGAAATAGACGTTCTCCTGCGTCTTCGTCTTGGCCGGGTCGTCCTCCTTCCCGTCCCCGTTGAAGTCCCCTAAGTTCGTGAAGACGTAGTCCACGAGGATGAAGTCGTCGAAGTCCGGGTTGCTCCAGTCGTAGGACTTTCGCGTGGTCAGGAACCCCTGCTTGGTGTTCGACCACTGCGTGATGATCACCTCTTCGGGCGCATTGGGGTTCTGGATGTAGCCGCTCAGCTTGTAGTTGGCGATCTGCACCGGGGGGATCTGCTCCGGCTTGTCCGCCGCGTAGATGCTCCCGTCGTTGGCCTTCGTGATGCCCGGCCAGTACGTGGCCAGGGACGTGCCCGGAGTGGCAGTCACGCCCCTCTGCCAGAGACCCAGCAGGGGATCGGGCACCCCCCACGCCTCCTCCTCCTTCCCTTTCGGGTCGTAGGGCACGGGCCGGATGAAGTCCTTGATCCAGGCGCTGGGCCGGGGGCCCGTCACCGTGACGCCCCCGTCCGAGGTCATGATCCAGGTGCACTCCCCGCCCGACGTGCTGTAGCCGTAGCCGTAGGTGGCCTTCGGGCCGCTCTGCTCCTGCGCCAGGACGATCCCGTAGGCGCCCGGCCCGGACCCGTTGTTGGGGTAGCCCAGGCCCGCCCTCCCCCGGCCGATGTTCGGGCTCTGCCCCGCGAACCCCATCATGGTGAAGGATTCCTGGATCAGCGCCCGCGACGTGGCGCGAACGGTCGCCGAATTCGGGTCGATCTGCGCCTGCGCCGCGCCCGCCCAGAGGCCAGCAGCAATGGCGGCGGCAAACAGCAGGATCGATCCCTTCAAAACTGCTCTCAAGCGATTCATTACAGTCTTGTACCTCCATA
>CAYRZX010000492.1:0-4108 GCA_964428665.1 uncultured Gemmatimonas sp. | reverse complement strand
CGATCTATGGTGATGGACGGTGGCAACGGGCACCCGCCGGGTCCACCGAACCCATAGGCTGATCGGGTAGTCGAGCCTGGTCTCTCACGGAAAAGCCTCGGGGGCCGAGGCGAGGTATAGCTCTGGCCCCCGAACTCCGCCGCAAGTGTCCGAAGATCGAGCACCGAGTGCGCAAAAACCGCGCGCATCGAGGCGTTTTTCAGTGACTTATCCGATTTTCCTTGCGCTCTTGGATAGGTGACTGAGTAGCATGCGCGTGTGCTCACCGACGATTTCGCTGACCTCGTGCTCGAGCCGCGATGGCGCGAGGATCTTCTCGAACGCGTTCTCCACATCAGCCTCGCTCTGGTTCGCGCATCCGGCGGCGCGGTCGTCGTCTCCGACGCGGGGCGTGTCCTTCCGGCAAGCATGCGTGACGCAGCCTGAGGCTGGTGGCTACTCTTCCTGCAGCAAGGGAGGAGCTATCCATGAGGGCAGCGGCTGGAGTGCGGGGGACGGCGTTGCGGCGGGAGTTCGAGCGCTGGCGAAGAAAGCACGGGGGTAGGGGATCGCGGATTCCCGAGCCACTATGGTCCCAGGCCGTGGATGTAGCGCGGACGGAGGGCGTGTACGGGACGGCGCGGGCACTGCGCTTGAATTACGAGCGACTGAAGGAACGGGTGGGTAACCTGTCGCAGGCGCCGAACGGATCGGCGGAGGCGGCCTTCGTCGAGGTACCGATGGGGTCGATCGGCGGAAGCCGGATGCTGGTGGAGCTGGTGGGCCGCGGCGGCGAGCAGATGCGCATCCACCTCGCCGGTACCAGCACTGCCGAGCTGGTGGGCTTGGCGCAGGCTTTCTGGAGCCGGCAGTCATGATCCAGCTCACGCCCCAGATGCGGATCCTGATCGCGGTGGATCCGGTCGACTTTCGCCGCGGCATCGACGGGCTTGGCCGGCTCTGTCGCGAGGTCCTGGCCTCTGATCCGATGTCCGGTACGGTCTTCGTGTTCCGGAATCGGCGGGCGACGGCGATTCGCGTCCTGGCGTACGACGGCCAGGGCTTCTGGTTATGCCACAAGCGGCTTTCGCAGGGCCATTTCAGGTACTGGCCCAGTGCGGGGGGCCGGCTCCGGCGCGAGCTGCTGGCGCACGAGCTGCAGGTGCTGCTGGCCGGGGGCAATCCGGACGCCACGCAGGCGGCTCCGCAGTGGCGTCCGATCACCCCTTCCGTAGCGGCATAGTCATCCACGCAGGGGCCCGCCGCCGCATCAGGCGGTGCAGGCGGCGGGTTCTATGGGCGTTATCCCGTCGAAGCCAGGCCCCACAGCCGAGCAGCAGCAGCGAAATCGCAGGATCAGGCGGCGCTCTGCACGTGTGGCTGCGCGGGATCACCGCGCGCGGTCCGGCCGGCAAGGGCGGCCCGGTAGTTCCAGGGCAGCCAGTCGGCGGGACGCTCGGCCACGGCGCCGGCGTGACGCAGCAACGCGGTGAGATAGGCGAACACGTTCTCGCCGTTGAGCTCGGCGGTGTAGAGGATCGACATGTACATGTCGCCGACGTCGGCCCCGCGCTGGGTCCGATAGAAGAGCGAGTTGTTGCGATGCCGGATGGCAGCCTTGAGAGCCCTCTCGCAGACGTTGTTCGTGAGCGGAGCGCCGGGAACGCGCAGGAACAGCGTGAACTTGAGCCAGCGGTCAAGCATGTAGTCGAAGGCCTTGCCCAGGCCAGAGTTGGGCTCGATCTGCTTCTGCTCGAACTGAGCCCTCATCCAGGCCTCGATCTGGTTCATGATCGGCGCGCTCTGCCGCTGGTGCAGCCGCAGGCGCTGCTCGTCCGAGAGTCGGTGCTTGCGGCATAGGGCATCGACCTTGAAGACCAGCTCGAGCTGCTCCAGCAGGTAGCGGCACTCTTGGGGGTGATTTCCCAGTTCGTCGACCAGTCGACGCCGAGCATGAGCCAGACAATTGCACTCGATGACCGCGTGCCCTTTGGGTGGGTTCGAGGACAGCGCGTCGCTCATCAGAACGGGCGGCGGCAGATCCTTTGACCTCAGGTCGAGCAGATCCGCCATGTTCTCTCCCGCATGCTGTCGGCCGGTCTCGAACAAGGCGACCTTGTGGCCGTCGTCGAGGAGCGCGACGGAGCCCGTCGTGAACACCCCGGTGCGCTCGGGTGTCGGCAGTTCGCCCTTCTCGACCAGGGCGGCTCGGCGCTTGCCCTTGAACTCGAGGATGGGTCCGCGCGTGTCGTCGCCGTGCAGCAGGCTGGCCTGGGCGGCCAGCCGCTTCAGTTCGTCAAGGACCGGCTGGAGGTCACAAGCGCGTTCGATCACGGCATCGCTCTGCGTCGAGGCGGGCAAGGGCGTGTCGAGGTTCTTCTGGATCTGCTCCAGACGGTGATGCGGCATCCCCGCGCGGTAGCGCAGCAGGGCCAGCATGGCCACGGCGGAGTCGCTGAACTTGTCGCCCTGGGCTTCGGCAGGCGCTTGCGCGGTGAACACTGCGCCACACGGACAGCAGCGCAGGCGCTGGCAGCACCAGCATGACGCGCTCAGGGGAGGCTGACCCAGGATGCGCAGGAAGTGCGCCGGGTCGGCCAGCTCGTACAGCCTGCCCCGCCCGCAAGCCGGGCAGGGGTCTCCGGGGCGTAGGGTCTCGTGCGGAACCGGGGTGTGGCAGGCGTGCGCATAGGCCGAGACCGGCAGACGGCCGTGTCCCTTCCGCTCCTCGGCCGCCGAGCGCTCCGTCTCAGGCTTTCGTTCGGGTTTCGCGGGCGCCTGCTCCGGATCCTCCTCGTCGCCCGTTCCAGCCTCACGCGGCGTGTCGCCCGAGCTGTCCGGAGCCCCGGGACCAGTACCATCGCGCCTGGGGTCGTCCGGGGCCGGCTGCGAACCGAGCACGTCGGCGGTCTTCTCGCTGCTCGACATGCCTACCAGCCGGCGCAGCCTCGCGATCGTCGTCCCCCGCTCGCGGACCAGACGAGTCAATGCCAGCAAGCTCGCCACGAGCCTCTCGATCAAGGCGTAGTCCGCGGCATCGAGCAGCGGCTTGATCCGCGCGAGTAGGCGTTCCAGCGAGGCGATGTCGATTCCGCCCGTTGGCGGAAGCGTGTCCATCTCAGTACTCACGGCACAGTCGGCGCCGGAAGTCCTTCACCAGCGCGTAGCCCCACACCTGCTTCAGTGAACGGTTCGGCCGCTTGGTCGGGCAGTTGTTGCCCCGGCCCGTGGTCATCCCCAGCTCGCTCCAGTTCGCGGCTCGATAGCACACCCCGCGATACCGGAGCGGATCGACGAAGGTCTCCGTGAAGTAGATCGGGTGGGCGTAGAGGCGCTGCCAGTCGGCCGAGAGCCGCGCCGACATCCGCCCCAGCAGGTGCGAGGCGAGGTGCGGCACCCGCACCCAGGGCAGGATCAGGAACCGGCTCTGGTAGGCCAGCAGGCGTACGTTGGCCCGGCGCGCCGCGGCCGACCATCCGATGTGGCGGTCCCGTGGTCCGAGGTGCCGAGGCGCCGACGTCCAGAGAAAGCATGCGATCGGCCGGCCGCTCGCGGTGACCAGGTACTTGAGGTGCTCGCCCACCGGCTGCGCATAGCCCAGGTAGTGGTGATGTGCGATCAGCCCGTTGACCAGCGCTTCCTGCGGCGTGCGCCGCACCTGCCGGATCTCCACCGGAGAGATCTCCGCCAAGCCAGCCAGCAGCGGAGTCGCGTCCACCTCGACAGGACCGGGCGGGCGGCGAGCCCTCGGGATCGCCAGCCGCGCTGGAGGCAACCTGATGTGACCAGCACGGTGCAAGGCGAGCTGCAGCCCCCGCGCCAACGCGTCGCACAGCTCGCCGTTGGGCTGCCTCCAGCCCCAGTCACGGCAGAGCTGGATCGAGAGAGCGCGCCGGCTTGCCCCTGGGTGCTCGGCGATGAACCTACGGATGAACTCGACCTGAGCGGTCGTGATCTCTCGGCCTCGGTACCTCAGCACCGTTTGCACGCGACATAGGTACCAGATCTCGCGTCAGAACGCAAGACCCCCGCCGGTGCCGCCGGTGAGGACGCCTGGCCTCATACCGCTCGCCCGGTGTAGTCTCCTCGTAGACTCCGC
Source organism: uncultured Gemmatimonas sp. (assembly GCA_964428665.1). Lineage (GTDB taxonomy): Bacteria > Latescibacterota > UBA2968 > SICM01 > SICM01 > SICM01. The sequence continues at coordinate 30 of CAYRZX010000492.1, read as the reverse complement.
TGAAAGGGGTCGTCGTGGAGAAGAGCGCGC
>CAYRZX010000491.1:0-4113 GCA_964428665.1 uncultured Gemmatimonas sp. | reverse complement strand
GGGCAGCCTGCCCACCGTGGGCCGGCAGGAGGAGCTGCGCCAGCTCCAGGCCAACCTGGACAAGGGAGTGGACACCCTGCTGCTGGGTCCCACGGGCGTGGGCAAGAGCCATTTGCTGGCCCGGCTGCAAGGCGAGCGGATCATCCGCTTGCCGCACCTGAGCCCGCCCCGGCAGGCCCTCTTGGAGATCGCCGAGGCTTTGCACCAGCGGGGACATTTCACCCTCGCTCAACAGGCGCCTTCCCTGCCGGAGACTGGGGAGACTCCGCTGTCAGAGCAGACAGGGCCAGTGGCTGGGCCGGAAGGGGAGCCGGCCTCCCACTGTGCTGCAGGGGAGGCGCCCAAAGGAGACTTCGACGCCTTCAAGAAGCAACACACCCGCACCCCCATCTCGGTCTGGACGCGGATGATCCTGGAGGCGGTGGAGAAAGACCAGTGGGTGCTGGTGGTGGATGACCTTTCCCCGCTGTCGCCCTCCCTGGGCCGGCTGCTGGACCGGTTGGGGCAGAAGTTCGTGGTCATCGCGGCGCTCCCGCAGGTGAAGAAAGGCTATGAGAAATATTTCTGGCGGTTCAAGCAAATCGCCCTGCCCAACCTCTCCCGGGAAGAGGCCCGCCAGCTCATCCGCCAGGGCGCCGCGGATCTCCAGGTGCAGGACTATCAACTGCTGGAGACCCGCATCCTGCAACAGAGCGCCGGCAACCCCAAGGCCATTGTCGAGAGTCTGGCGTGGTTGCGCAAAGAAGCCCAGATCACCCCGGAGGCGGTGCGCGCGCTGGTGCACACCGGGGCCAGACCCCAGCTCGATCTGACCCCCATCATCATCATCCCGGTGGTCCTCTTGGCCGCCATGCGCTTTCTGGCCCGGGGCCTGGGAGACGCGGAGTTCTACATCCTGGCCGGGATAGGCACCGCCCTGATGATGGGCGTGCAGTTCTTCCTGCTTCGGCTGAGAAGGTGAGCGACGCATGAGAGCGCCCACCCACACCGTCTTTGGCCTCTTATGCACCGCCAGCCTCTTTGCCCTGGGGTCGCGGCCCCTGCACCAGGACCTGCCGGCAGTGGGGTGTGCGGTCCTGGGCAGCCTGCTGCCGGATATCGACTCGCCCAAGAGCGCCCTGGGGCGATTCCTGCCTTTTCTTTCCGAGCCCATCGAGCGGCGCTGGGGGCACCGCACCGTGACCCATTCCCTCCTGGCGCTGGGGGCCGTGAGCGCCGCCCTGCTGCCCCTGGGCCTGTGGCGTGGGACCTGGTATGCAGCCCTGCTGATCGGCTATGCCTCGCACCTGCTGGCCGACTGCGCCACCAAGAGCGGAATACCCCTGTTCCATCCCCATCCCTTGCAGTGTGTGTTCCCGGGCTCCGAGCGGTTCCGCATCCATACGGGATCAGTCCAGGAAGGGGTGCTGCTGATCGTGCTGCTTTGCCTGCTGGCCCTGCTCTTGCCCGTGTCCCAGGCTGGGGGGGTGTGGCGTGCCCTGCGCTATCTGGCCGCCACGCCGCCCATGGCCTACCGGGACTATCGCGAGACTACCACTGAGACGGTACTGCAGTTCAAGGGCTACTGGCGGGACACCCACCAGCCGGTGGAAGGGGAGGCTCTGGTCCTGGACGGCCGCATCGACCGCTTCCTCCTCGCCTGGAAGGGACAGGTGCTCACCTATGGGGAGTACGGGGACATCCTGCCCGAGCAGGCCCGCATCCGGGCCACGGGCCGGCCGGTGCGGGTGGACACCCTGCGGGTGAAGGACCAGCCCTTTGAGGAGGTCCTCAAGCGGATCCCCGCAGGCGCGTTCGTTTCAGGCCGGCTGGAGAGCGCCGTGGCATTCGCGGTAGGGGCAGGTCTCAGACCTGCCCTGCTACCCCACGGCCAGCACCCGGCCCTCCAGGTCACGGACAAGGCCCTGGAATTCGACTTCGCCCCGCGCGGCCTGGTTTCCCGCCTCCAGCCGCGCCGCCGGGTGGACCCCGAGCGCCTCTCCCTCCTCCAGGCCCAGGTGCAGGACCTGACCCTCCACCTGGAGGCTTTGCATCTGCGCCGGCCCCCAGTGCACTACCTGGAACTGCGCAGCGCCCAGGCCCGCCTGGAGGCGGCCCAGCGCGAATTAGCGGGGCTCCAGGACCTCACCGTGCGCTTTGGGGGCGTGCTCTATGTGCGTTGTGTTGACCTGGACCGGTAGGGGCGCAGGGCCCTGCGCCCCTACTGAGCGAGGAAAGGGGATGATGGCGGTGTTGCTCCTGCTCAGCGTGACGGTCGCCCAGGCCGCAGACCTGGTCTTCACCGTGCCATTGGAGGCAGCCCAGTCTGCCGAGGTTTACACCCTCCTCGCCGGCCAGGTGAAGTGCATGGCCGTGGAGGAAGGGAAGACCGTGGCCGAAGGCGACACCCTCTTCTGGCTGGAGGATGCACAACTGCGGCTAACCGAGGAAGAGGCCCGGCTGGCCCATGAGCAGACCCAGCGCCTGCTGGCGCGGACCCTGCAGTTGTCCCAGCGGATCGGCCTGTCCGCCCAGGAGGTGGAGGAAGCGCGTTACCAGGCCGAGACCGCCCGCATCCGCCATCAGCGGGCGCAACTGGACCTGTCCCGCGCCGTGATCCTGGCTCCCATCTCTGGCCAGGTGGCCGACTGCCAGGTGCAGGCCGGCAGCCTCACCAGCCCGCGCCAGGTCCTGTGCCGGCTGATCCAGGCCGAGGACCTGAAGGTGGAACTGTTTATCCCTGCAGACCAGGTGGAGGGAGTGCGCCTGCACCAGGAGGTGATGGCCTGGCCCTCTTCAACGCCGGCGCAGCGCCTCACGGGCCGACTGGTGCGCCTAAGCCCGGTAGTGGACCCGCACAGCGGCCGCTGTCGCGCCGAGGCCCTGTTCCCAGGGGCAGGAAGACGCCTCAAGCCCGGCACCGTAGCCCAGGTGCGGTTGAACCCGTAGGGGCGATTCATGAATCGCCCTTCACCGAGGGAGGTATGAAACATGGCAAACCCCTGTCGCGGTCCCCCCACGCACGTGGGGAGAGAGTCACCCATGACCGGAGAAAGGAGGAGACGTGGACCTGAACCAAGGGAGGGAACCTGTGGACTGGAACGACACCATCATCGCCCATCCAAACCTGAGTCCCACCGACAAGCTGGTCTTCCACCTGCTGGAACGCCTGGGCGGCGACAGCCCCCAGGCGCGCCGGCAGATCGCTGCCCTGCTGCGCCTCAGCCCGCGCCAGGTGCGCCGCATCTGTGCCAAACTCCTCTCCTGCAGCAGTGTGGATAACTCGCCGGCGCCGCCAGCGAATGTGGATAACTGGCGGACCTGTACGTCCGCAGCGGACATCCATGTCCGCCCCCGGACCTCTAGGTCCGCTCCCCCAACGCGCACACGAACATCCAGTACTTCTTCTGACGAAGAAGTATATAAAAAAGACTCCCCAGTACTACCCACCCCCCCGGGGGGTGCAGGGGGGGCCGAACCAGACCCCCTTTTTTTGACCCAGATGCGAGGGCTATGGAGCCAGATCGAACCGGGATGCCGGGCGTATCCTGAGTCGTGGTTTGCCAAACTGCACCGGGAATTCGGACCGGAGCGGCCGCTCTCCGTGTTCCAGCGCTTCACCCTGGCCGAGAAGACCCTCTCTGACCTGAGCCATCCGGCCAGCTACAAAAGCTACTTTGCCCGCTGGTGCCGGCGAGAGCAGGAGGAGGACGCCCAGATGCTCTCCCTGGCCGCCAACGCCCCCACCCGCACCTGGGCGTCCTGGTCACCAGCCGATTACGAGCAGGACCTGCACAGCGCCTCCCAGGCCGCCAGAAACCTGTCCCGCACCCGCCGCCACTGACAAAGGAGCCTGACCATGGTTGCCCATCGCTTCGCCCACCACTTCGACGAACCACCCCTGACCCCGCTGCAGCAGCAGCTCCAGCAGATCGGCGTGCCGCCCCAGTACCACCCCTGCAGCTTCGCCAGTCTGGAGCCCGAGCCGGACCGCGAAGCCTTTGACCTGTGCCAGCACTACGCCCAGGCCGGGGAGTGTCAGGGCAAGCGCGGCCTGCTCTTGCGCGGCCAGACCGGCAATGGCAAGACCTCCCTGGCCGTGGCCATCCTGCGCCAGCGCCTGGCCCAGGGACA
>CAYRZX010000490.1:0-4119 GCA_964428665.1 uncultured Gemmatimonas sp. | reverse complement strand
ATGCCAGGGCCGGTGTCTATGACCTCGAAGAGGTAAGGCACAGGCCAGCGGCCTGTGCCACTCATGGACTCAGGTAAGGCTGTAACCCTGAGCGTGATGCCCCCCTCATCCGTGAACTTGACGGCATTGCCCAAAAGATTGATGAGCACCTGCGACAGCTTGGCCTCGTCTGCGTGAACCGGGATGCGTTCGGTGGCGGGCCTTTCGACCCGCCAGGCCAGCCGCTTCTGCTCACAGCGCAGACGAAACATCACGTCCAGGCCCTGCAAAAGCCCCTGCAGGTCGAAGTCGGAGGGGTGGAGTTCGAGGCGGCCGGCCTCGATTCTGGAGATGTCGAGCACGTCGTTGATCAGGGTCAGGAGGTGATCGCCGCTGCGGTGAATGGTCTGAACGGCGCTTCGGTGGTTGGGGGAGAGGCTGCCGTCGCGCTGGAGGATCTGCGCGTAGCCCAGGATGGCGTTCATCGGCGTTCTGATCTCGTGACTCATGTTGGCCAGGAAGAGGCTCTTGGCGCGGTTGGCCCCTTCGGCGGCGTCTTTGGCCTCTGTCAGTTCCTGGTTGAGGCCGAACAGGTCCTTGTTGGCGGACGAGAGGGCCGCATTGGACACTCGCAACTGCCGGTCCCGCCGGACTACCCGGACGGATTGCCAGGCCACTATCGCCAGGGCGATGCCCAGGGCGGACAACAACCCGATTCGCTCATAGGGCAGATGTACCCGCAGGGTTACTGTCGCAGGGGTCTTCGAGTAGACCAGGTCCCGGTCCACCGCCTGCACCTCAAACGTATACGTCCCTCTCGGCAGGTCCGGGTACTCCACCCGGCGCTCGTGCGTGGTCTTCCAACCTTGATCATATCCGTTCAGCCGATATCGGTAGACCATTTGCTCCGGCCTCGTCTTGAAGCTGATCGCGTGGAACTCGAAGACAGTGAGGCCGACGGTGGAGGGGAATCTCAGTTCAGACACATTCTCGTGGCGGCGGTCCGTCACCACCGCGTCGAGGAAGACCGGAGGAGGCCACGGCACTGGCGGGTGATAGCGTGTCACACCGCCATAGCCGCCGAACCAGATGTACCCATCCCGGCTCTCTAACAGCCAATAGACCTGGTTGCTCGCCAGCCCGTCTCTGGTGGTGAGCGTGGTCCAGGTCTGGCCGCCTGCCCTGAGCTTTGCCGAAGGGTCAAACCGGCTCACTCCCCCGCCATGAGTTCCGAACCAGAGATGCCCTTTCTGGTCCTGAAAGATCGACAATATGAGATTGTCCGCCAGCCCCTCTTTTGTGGTGAAGGTGGTAAAGGTCTTCACATCATACCGGCTCAGACCGCCAGTGGTGCCGAACCAGAGCCCCCCCTCCCGGTCCTGCAAAATCGACCGCACCGCATTGTGCGCCAGCCCCTCTTTTGTGGTGAAGGTGGTAAAGGTCTTCCCATCATAAAGACTTACACCACCGCCCTGAGCGCCAAACCAGAGATGTCCCTCTCGATCCTGAAAGATCGGCCCCCCCACGGAGGCGAAGGTGGTAAAGGTTTTCCCATCATACTGGCTCAGACCACTCCTGGTGCCGAACCAGATATATCCCTCTCGATCCTGAAAAATTTCTCCCACCTCATTGCTCGCCAGCCCATCTGCTGCGGTAAAGGTGGTAAAGGTCTTTCCATCATACCTGCTCACGCCGCCACCCTGAGTGCTAAACCAGAAGCGTCCCTCCCGATCCTGCAACATCGACCGCACAAAATTGGAAGGCAACCCGTCTCTGGTGGTGAAAGTGGTCCAGTTCTGTCCATCATATCGGCTGACGCCCCCCCAAACGGTTCCAAACCAGAGATGTCCCTCCCGATCCTGTAAGACCGACTGCACCATATTATCCGCCAGCCCATCTCTGGTCGTAAAAGTGGTAAAACTCTGTCCATCAAATCGGCTCACGCCGCCCCCCCAGGTGCCGAACCAGAGATGCCCTTCTCGATCCTGCAAGCTGGACGACAATTGGTTGGCCGCCAGGCCGTCTTTGGTCGTGAACGTGACCCACTTTTGCCCTGGGCCTGCCGAAGGATCAAACCGGCTCACGCCTCCACCATCCGTGCCAAACCAAAAACGCCCCTCCGGGTCCTGAACAATCGACTTCACATTACCCGTAACTAACCCATCTTTCGTGGTGAAAGCGGTCCAGTTCTGTCCATCATACCGGCTCACGCCCCCGCCATAGCCGCAAAACCAGAGATTCCCTTCTCGATCCTGCAACATCTTCTGAACAAAATTGTCGACCAACCCATCTTTTGTAGTGAAGATAGTCCAGTTCTGTCCATCATACCGGCTCACCCCACTCCCTGTGCCGAACCAGATATGTCCCTGTCGATCCAGCAAGAGGGAGGTTACTTTATCACCCGCCAGTCCATCTTTTGTGGTAAAGGTAGCGAATGGCTTACCAGCGCCGTCGAGAGCTGTCGAAGACTTGCGCCGGTTCACGCCCCCGCCAAAAGTGCCAAACCAGAGATTTCCCTCTCTATCCTGAAGGATCGATCGCACTTCGTTGTTTGCAAGCCCATCTTTTGTTGTAAAAGTGGTCCACCTTTGCCCGGTTTGTCCTGAGCGGGTCGAAGGATCATATCGGCTCACGCCTTCCTGAGTGCCAAACCAGAAATATCCCTCCCGATCCTGAAAGATCGACCACACGTCATCGTTCGCCAGTCCATCCTTTGACGTGAAAGTGGTAAAAGTCTGCCCATCATATCGGCTCACGCCGCCCCCCCAGGTACCGAACCAGAGGTGGCCTTCCTGATCCTGAAAGATCGTCCGCACCCTCGCACCTGCAAATCCGTTCGCCGCATCGTAAGTGTTCCAGCGACCTGTCCCGGATTCTGCGGGCACCTTCTTGCCTGACCCGGCAGGCGCATCGTAAAGCAGAAAATCGTTTTGAATAAGACCGTTTCGCCAGGACATTCCAAAGGCCGTCCCCAGGCTTCGTAACACCGCCGTCCACGTTAAGTCACCCCGGAGCGCCCTCTGCTTCTCCTCCACTGCGGCAGGCGTCTTCACCTCGAACAGCCTGCAAAACATGCTGTCCACGGTCGCCCGACCCCGCTCGGAGGATTCCGTCAGGCCGTGCCGCTTCAGGATGGGAACAATCTTCGCCTCATAGGCGGATTCGAATTCGGCCATGCGCTGCGGCGGGACCCAGAAGGAGAGCCGGGCCAGGGTGGGAGCGACCGGCCGGTTCTGTAAGGGCGAGGCATGCCTCACCCCTGCGGTCAACAACATCACGACGAGGCTCGCCGGGGCGAAAGTTCGGATTGGGACCATAGCAGACGTCCTCACGCTCTTGGTATGACGATGGGATATCTCAAGCGTAGTGGGGTGGGAGTCGCTCAAACCAACTGTTGCAGAACCTGGGCAGGCGTACGGACGTCGATCCTCTGTCGGATCGACTCAAAATGCTGGTCGTAGGTGACGATAAAGTCACATCCGGTCAGATGGGCGAGGATCACATGGGGCTGGTCAGAGGAGTCAAGCAGATTGAACATTCCACGATACGAAAGACGTTGCTGTCTGGAGAGCAGACCGACCAGCTCGACGTCGTGTTCACAGATCGCCGCCAGGGCGCGCCGGAAGATTCGTCCAGAAATGTCTGCCGGAAACGTGTTCCGGCAGAATGCGTAGACCTCTTGAAGCGCATAGAAAGAGATCACGGCGTCGAGCTGTCCCCGGTCGACGGCTTCAAAAAGCGCCTGGGTCTCCGGGAGACGTTCCCGGTCCTTTTCCGTGTGCTCACTGAATAGCAGGACCTGAATGACTGTGGTATCCAGGTATGCCTTCATTTCTTGCCAGCCTCAGTGAGTCTCTCAGGATGTTCCATCATCTCAGCGATAAAATTGGATAATGCAATGGAGAGGACCGAAAGTCCCTGGTCGTTCAGCAGACGTGAGGCGTCCTGGCGGGCCTTACGTGTGGCCTCAATGAGGTCCACCTCTTTGAGATAACGGGCTTCTTTTTTACTCAATTTCATCGTGCCGCTCCTTTTATAAGGCATTCTGATGGATGACGCCTCGAAATTCTTCCACGCTGACTCATCTATAAGATACAATTCTTATCTTCCCGACACAATTATTCTTCTGAACGACGGCCT
>CAYRZX010000489.1:0-4137 GCA_964428665.1 uncultured Gemmatimonas sp. | reverse complement strand
CGTGGATATGGTGATCGGACAGAAGGTCAAGCATTACGAGATCCGGGGGCTCATCGGGCAGGGGGCCATGGGCGCGGTCTATCGCGCCTACGACGGGGCGCTGGACCGCGAAGTGGCCGTCAAGTTCCTGTCTGCCGGGGCCTCTCCCGCGCCTGCGGAGGTGGAGCGTTTCTACCGGGAGGCGCGGGCGGCAGCGGGGCTGGTCCATCCCAATGTGGTGGTCATTCATGACATCGGGGAACACCGGGGGGCCTGCTATTTCGTGATGGAGCTGCTTCCGGGGGCCTCTCTGCGGGAGATGGTCCAGGGGGGGCGCCGTCCTTCCTGGAGGGAGGGGCTGAAGGTCGCCGGTCAGGTCTGCTGCGCCCTGGAGGCTGCCCACGCCAGGGGTCTGTTGCACCGGGATATCAAGCCCGACAATGTGTGGCTCCTGCCCGACGGCCACGTCAAGGTCCTGGACTTTGGCATCGCCCGTTTTTCGGCGGCTCAGACCCTCACGCGGGCGGACGAGATGCTGGGCACGCCTGAATACATGGCCCCGGAGCAGATCGTGGGGGGGCGGCTCGATGGGCGGGTGGACCTGTATGCCTTGGGCATTCTGATGTATGAGATGTTCACGGGCCATCGGCCTTTTTCCGGCCTGAATGCGGTCACGGTGATCTACAAGCAGATGGAGGAGGCGCCGACGCCCCCCGGTCTGCTGTCGAAGGACCTCCCCCTGTCGGTCGAGAAGGTCATCCTCAAGGCGATGGCCAAAGACCCGGAGGGCCGCTATGCCTCGGCGACAGAGATGCGGAAGGGGATCGAGGCCCTGCTGGAGGGGCGAGAGGTCGAGGGGGGGCAGGCCGGGGGGGGGTCTCCGGGTCTGCAGGGGGATGCCCCGGCGGGGCGGAGGGGGGCCTTCGAGTGCCGCTTAGTGGGCCGGGATGAGGAGTTGAAGGCCCTGAAGACCGCCGCGCGAGTCCTGATAGACAGCGGGCGGGGGGGGACGGTCCTGATCGGCGGGGAGGCGGGCGTGGGCAAGACTCGCCTGGCCTCGGAGGCCCTGGCCTACGCCCGCCGGCGGGACGCGTGGGTCCTGAGGGGCGCGTGTCTTTACGGCGAGGGGCCGGAGCCGTATCACCCCTTCGTCGAGGCCCTGGCGCGGTGTCTGGAGTCCCTGGAGCAGGAGGGGCGACAGAAGATGCTCGCCTTCATCCGGGAGGAGGCGCCGGAGCTGAAGGCCCTGATGTCCCGCCTGATGACCGCAGCCCGGACCCGCCGCATCACGAAGTTGACCGACCCGGAGGAGCAGATCGCCACGTCGAAGGAGAGGCTGTTCGAGGCGATCTCGCAGGCGCTTCTGTTTCTGTCGGAGAGGACGCCGGTCGTCCTGCTGGTGGACGACCTGCAGTGGGCCGACAGCGGCAGTCTCCAGCTCCTCCACTACGTGGCGCGCAGCGCCCGGGAGCGCCGCCTGCTGGTCCTGGGGACCTACCGGACGGAGGACCTGCTGCCCGAGGAGGAGGGGGTCCCGCACCCCCTCGTGGACACGATGCAGCGCATGAGACGGGAGGACCTGTTTCACGGGGTCGAGCTGCGGGGGCTGGGGCCGGAGGAGGTGGGCCTGATGCTCAGGTTTATCTTCTCCCGGGAGAGGTTCTCCCCGGACTTCCGGGCCTCGCTGTATCAGGAGACCGGCGGGAATCCCTTCTTCGTCATCGAGGCGCTCAAGCTGCTGCGGGATGAGGGGGTGATCTTCGAGCGGAAGGGGGTCTGGCGGGAGCGGCGGGAGATCACGCGGGCCGACATCCCGGACCGGGTCTACGATGTGATCGCCCGCCGGATCGCGCGGCTCACGGACGAGCAGCGGGAGTTGCTCCAGGTCGCGGCGGTCGTGGGGGAGCGGTTCACGGGCGAGGCCCTGTCCGGCGTCGCGAACGAGAGCCGGGTCAGGGTGTTCCAGGCCCTCAACCGGCTGGAGCGCGTGCATCAGCTCATCCGTCTCGAAGGGGAGGGGTTCCTTTTCGGCCACGCGAAGGTCCGGGAGATCCTCTACGACGAGATCTCGCCGGGGCTGCGGAGGGAGTATCATCTGGCCTACGGCGCCTACCTGGAGGGCCGGGCCGGTCAGGGGGGGGAGGAAGGCGTGGCCGATCTGGCCTGTCATTTTTATCGCGGGGGCGCTTTCGACAGGGCCCTGCCCTATCTGGTGAGGGCGGGCGACCGGGCGGCCCGCGTGTTCGCCTACCGGGAGGCCCGCGACTTCTACGGGTGGGCGCTGGAGGCCCTGCCCGAGGCCGAAGGCGTTCAGGATCGGTTGGGTCTGGAAGGCTCTCTGCGTCACAGGCTGGGCCTGGTCTACAACCGTCTGGGGCAGACCCGGGAGGCCATAGGGCACCTGCAGGGGGCCGAACGGCTGGCCAGGCAGGGCGGCGATCATCGGATGCTCGCCGAGGTCCAGCGGCGGATCGGGCTGATTCACTTCCGCGCGGGGAGCTATGACCTGGCGACCGAGCGCTACAGGAGGAGCGTCGAAAACTTCCGCAAGGCGGGGGATCGGAAGGCCCTGTGCGAGGCGCTCGTGTCGGCGGCCAACGTCCCCTTCCGGCAGGGGGACTGGGGGCGCGTCCGGGCCTTCTATGCGCGGGCGCTGCGCATCGCCCGGCAGGCGGGGGACCGGCGTCAGATCGCCACGATCCACATGAACTCCGGCATCATGGCGAGCATCCGGGGCGAGGGGGACCGGGCGTTGAGGCTCTACGAGAAGAGCCGCTCGATCTACGAGGAGGTGGAGGACTGGACCGGGCTGGCCCAGGTCTGCCTCAATCAGGGGTGGTCCTATGCGGGCCGGAGGGAGTGGGGCAGGGCGCGGGACGCCTACCAGCAGGCCCTGGCGATCTCCGTCAAGACGCGGAATATCTTCAGGGAGTCGGAGTGTCATCTCAACATCGCGGAGGCGCTGCTGGCCGCCTCGGACCTGACAGGGTGCAGGCGGGCCTGCCTGAAGGCCCTGGAGATCTTCAGGAAGGTGGACAATCGGCTGGGGATGGCGGAGGTCTTCAAGACCCTGGGGCAGGCGGCGACGGTGGAGCGGAGGTGGGAGGAGGCCCGCTCTTATTTCGAGAAGGGCATCGAGACGAACGAGGCCCTGAAGAACCCGCTGGGCGCGGGGAAGGCCCGCGTGGAATATGCCCGGATGCTGAAGGAGGAGGGGGCCCTGGGCGCAGCGGCAGCGGAGGCCGACAGGTCGATGGCCTGTTTTGAAAGGATCGACGCCCAGGAGGACCTGAAGGCCGCGCGGGACCTGAAGAGGGAGATCGAGGCGCTTCAGTATCTGGCCCTCGCCTGAGGATAAAGGCAGACGATGTCCGAGAGCGTGATGGTCATCGACGACGACGAGGTCCTGCGCCGCGCGGTCGGCCATTTCTTGAGCAATCAGGGCTATCGCGTCCGGGCTGCGGCCTCCGGGGAGGAGGGCCTGGCCCTGTGCGAGCAGGAGATGCCCTCCTTAGTCCTTCTGGACCTCCGCCTTCCAGGGATGGAGGGGATGGAGGTCCTGCGGAAGGTCAAGGAGCTGGACAGGGCCTGCCGCGTGATCGTCCTGACGGCCTACGACACGATCCGGTCGGCCGTGGAGGCCCTGAAGCTGGGGGCGGAGGACTATATCGCCAAGCCTCTGCCGATGGGGGAATTGGGCGACCTGGTGGCCAGGCAGGTCAGGCAACCCACCGCGGATCGGCTGGAGAGGGGGACGGGATTAGACAGGATTGTGGGGGAGAGCCTGGCCATGCATCAGGTCTTCGAGAGGGTCCGCCGGATCTCGCGGACCTCCTCGACCGTGTTGATCACCGGGGAGAGCGGGACGGGCAAGGAGTTAGTGGCCCGGGCCGTCCATCTCAACAGCGACCGGGCCGACCGGCCGTTCCTGCCGGTCAACTCGGCCTCCATACCGGCCAATCTCCTGGAGTCGGAGCTGTTCGGGCACGAGAAGGGGGCCTTCACGGATGCGAAGATGCGGAAGCGGGGGCTGATCGAGGTGGCGGACAGCGGATCCCTCCTGCTGGACGAGATCGACCTGATGCCCCTCGACCTGCAGGCCAAGATCCTCACGGTCCTGGAGACCCGCCGGTTCCGGCGGGTGGGGGGCACGGAGGA
>CAYRZX010000488.1:0-4137 GCA_964428665.1 uncultured Gemmatimonas sp. | reverse complement strand
GGTCCTTGGACACCCGGTTGGGGTGTTTGAAGTCGTAGGTGACCACCGGCTTGATGGAGGCCGCCGCAGGTTTGACCTCGCGAACCCCCTGCTGCACCTCCGAACTGCCTGTGGCCGCCAGAAGGGCGTCGATCTCTTCCTGGGAGAGGATGTCGGGCATGGCGCACCTCCGGGCGCGATTAATCGCGCCCTTACACTATACGATTTAAGGCCGGTTCTCCGCCCGGATGACGGAGAGCGTCTGGTGAGAGAGGCGCTTGAACTCCAGCACCCTGGCGACGATTTCGTCGGGGGTCTCTTTGACGAGGATCTTGCGCCCCGTGGTCAGGCTGATGATCGTGTCCGGGGTCGACTCGACGAACTCGATCAGGTCGGCGTTCAGGATGAGCGACCTGTCGTTGAGCCGGGTGACCCTGATCATGAACGCCTCTGGCAAAGGGGAGGCGTAGGGGCGACCGGCCGGTCGCCCCTACCACCTCACCGGGTTAAGGTTACCGCTTCAGGCCGACGGTCTCCTGCAGGATCTCGTCGGTGGTGGTCACTGTCCGGGCGTTGGCCTGGAACCCCCGCTGGGCGATGATCAACTCCGCCAGCTCCTGGGCGAGGTCCACGTTGGACAGCTCCAGGGAGCCGGACAGGATGCGCGTCTGGAGGGTCTCAGTGGCGATCTCCTTGCGGAGCGGCCCGGCGTTCCCCGTCACGGTGAACAGGTTGCCGCCCGCGCGCTGGAGGCCGCCGGGGTTGTTGACGTTGGCCACGATGATGCGGCCGCGGTCCACGGTCTCACCGTTGGTGAACCGCCCCTTGATCACGCCCTTGTTGTCGATGAAGACGCTCTCCAGGCGGCCGCTCTGCCGGCCGTCCTGGTCGACCACGCCGGCGGTGAAGGGCGCGGAGAACTGCGTGAGGCCGGTGATGCCCCGGTCCACGTTCTGGAGGCCGTTCAGGTCGACGTTAAGGGTGCCGACCTCGCCGGGGATGGTCACGGTCAGGCGCTTCCCCTGGCCCTCGGCGGGGATGAAGGTGCTGATCGAGCCGTCGCTCCGGAAGGTCACCGTCCCGCCGCCGCCCTCGGTGGGAACGATCTTGTCCACGGTGGCGTTGTAGAACCAGGAGTTGGCGGCCGGGGACCTCGTGAGCGTGACGTCGAGCGTGCGCTGCCGGCCCTCGGCGTCGAAAATGGCCGTGCTGATCTTGTGCGTGGTGAACGACGTGGGGGCGACCAGGCCGCTGGCCGGGGTCGTGGCCGTGATGTCCGCGTCGTCCAGGGAGAGGTTGAACGTAAACCCGGTCACGTTGGTCCCGTCGGGGTTGGTCAGGACCAGGACGCCGGTGGAGGAGTCGAGGGACGCGGTCGCCCCGCCCCCGAAGGCGTTCTGGACGGCCGTGAGCAGGCTCTGCGCCGTGGCCGCCGTGGTGGAGTCGAAAGTCAACGACCCCTCGAAGGTGGTGCCGTCGTTCCGGGTTCCGGTGAAGACGAGCCGGTCCCCGTTGTTGAGGGCGAACCCGACCTGGGCCAGGTTGTTCAGGCTGGACGTGGCCGTGGCGACGGCCCCGTTGGTGGCCGTGCCGGGAAAGCCGAGGGCCGTCAGGAGCGCGGCGTTGGCGCTGGTCACGGAGAGGCTCGTGACGTCCTGCCCCCCCTCGGTGGCGCGGAGTTGAATCGCCCCGACCACGGTCGGAGAGGCCTGGGCCAGGACCCTGCCCCGGAGCGCCTCGTTGCCCATGATCCGGACGTTGACCTCGCTGACCAGGTCGCTGACCGACGAGTAGGTCCGGTCCGCGAGCGTGATGGCCCCGCTGGGGGTGGTCCCGTCCACGTTGGTCAGTTCAATGGTCAGTGTGCCGGGGGCCGTGGCCGTGATGGCCGTGGGGATGTTGGCCAGGGTGGCGGCGGCCGCGTCGATGCGGGCGGCGGTCCCGAACTCCGTGCTGGCCGTCAGGGTAGGCACCTTGCCCGCGTCGAGGTTGCCAGACAGGTTCACGCGGGTGGTGGCCGCGCCCGCGATCTCCTGGCTCAGGTCGAGCTGGATGGACTGCAGGGCGTCCTTCGCCTTGGTGGTCAGGGACCCGCCGGCTTCCACGATGTTGCCCTGCACGATGAGGCCGCTGCCGGGGTCGATGAGTCGGCCCGTGCCGTCGAACACGAAGTTGCCGTCCCGGCTCAGGAACTGGTTGACGCCGTCGCTCAGGACGAAGAAGCCGGGGCCTTCGAGGGCCAGGTCGGTGTTCCGGCCCGTGGTCTGGATGCTCCCCTGGGTGAAAATGGTGTCGATGCTCTTCACCCGGACGCCGATGCCGACCTGCGCCGGGTTCGTGCCCGACCTGCTCGCCTCGGGGCTGGTGGACTGCTTGACGGTCTGGGCCAGCAGCTCCTCGAAGTTGGCGCGCCGGCCCTTGAAGCCCGTGGTGTTAATGTTCGCGATGTTGTCGGCCACCACGCTGGACTTCGCCTGATGGGCCTGGAGCCCTGACAGGGCGGTGAACAAAGAGTTGGATGCCATACGAAAAACGACCTCCTTTGACGGTTAACCCGTGGATAGGCGCAGGCCGCACGCCCGCAGTCAGGCGCGCACTGGCCTGCGTTTCCCGACGCGGGCATCGCCCGCGCTCCGCGTCCAGGCGGAAGGGAGGTTTCCGTCGCCTCGGTCGGTCGGCGACGTCCGGGCCTCCTCATCCAGAGGTCCAGCCCGATAAGACAGTGATGAACGATGAACGATGAACGATGAACGATGAATGAAGTTACAAATTGCATCTGCAAATTGCAACTGGAAAAGCCGCCTCGCCTGACTAACGGACGACGACGGCGCTGTCGATGTTGGTGAAGACGTTGTCCTTGAGGGTTTCGCCGTCCATGGCCGTGATGACCGTCCGGTTCTTCACGCTGACGACCAGGGCGAGGTCCTGATCGCGGGACGGCCGGGACATCAGGATGAGCGCCTCCCGCGCCCCTTTGGCCTCGGCCCGGTCCACCGCGCCCCGGAGTTTGTCCATGTCCTCCGGGCTGAGCGTGATGTTTCGCATCTGCAGACGGGTCATGGCGTGTCCTGAGAGCTTGACCTCCCTGTTGCGCTGGACCTCCTCCCTGAGGACCTCGCCAAACGGGGGCCTCTGCGTCCGGGGGGCGGGCGAGGAGACGCCCGGCCTTCCGATCTGGCCTGGACCTCCGACGCGCCGGAGGTCCCCGGGGCCGTTCGTCGCATTCACGGTCTCACCTCCTTGTGAAGATGCCGGAGACGGAGGAGAGGGGGGCGCTTCCGCCGCTGAAGAGGAGCAGCGGCTCGGCGCTGTCGCGCGTGCGAACCCCCGTGACTTCCTGGAGGGCGACGCTCGACGCCTTCACCGACTGGCTCCCCGCCTGCGCGGTCAGGGAGACGCGGTAGGCTCCGGGACGGACCCGGACGCCGTCGTTGGACTTTCCGTCCCACGCCATCAAGCCCTGAAGCCCGCCGGGGTGAAGGGTCATGGTGCGGACCGTCCTGCCCAGGGCGTCCGTGATCTCCGCCGTCACCCGGTCGGCGCTCTGCTCCAGGTTGTAGGGGATCTGCGCCGGCCCAGACTCCGGGAGGTCCACGGTGTCCTTCACGACCTCGACCTGTTTGCCGATGAGGGAGACCGCGGTGTTGTTGCTCACGGCGGCGACGGTCGCGCCGTCGCGGGTCGCCCCGCCCTGGTTGCCCTCCGCGAGCGTCGTGTTGATGTTCTGGAGCTGCTCGAGGGAGCTGAACTGGGCGAGTTGCGCCACGAAGGCCTCGTTCTTGATCGGCTCCAGGGGGTCCTGATTCTTGAGTTGCACGGTCAACAGCCTCAGGAAGGCGTCCTTGCCCAGTTCCCGCGGGGGGGTCGGGGGCGATCCTCCGGAGGTCTCCCGCTCGGAGGCCTGCCTTCGGATCTCATCCACTGAGATTGTGCGTTCCTGACCGATGGGCTGTTCGATGGAAAGGCTCACTGGTTCACCTCCTTTCTGAGTGAAATGTCAAATTGCCAGATTTACGCGAAGTAGTCCACCAGGCTCTGGCCGCGCCGGGGCCTCTGGTTCTCCTCCGGGGCCTCCCACGCGGGGGACCCGTTCCGGCCCGGACTCCGCCGGTCGTCCGGGGCGTTGTCCTGGCGTCCGAACCCATCCGCCCGGTCGGG
>CAYRZX010000487.1:0-4144 GCA_964428665.1 uncultured Gemmatimonas sp. | reverse complement strand
CACATTTAACCCGGAGGCGGGCAACATCGTCGTGCGGAGCCATTACCCCGACATGAAGATCGACGACCTGCCTGACCCGGAGGCCCCCTTCCGGGTGGATCCGGCGGAGCTGGACGCGGTCCGGCGCGTCGTCCGGGAGCTGAAGGAGACGCACTTCATCGTGTTCCGATCCCCCCTGGACGGCACCTTTCCGTGGGGCCTGACGGTGGGGATGGAGGAGTTCCTCGTCAGGATGGTCACGGACCCGGATTTCGTCCGGCGCGCCGTCGACGCCTACGTGAACCGCTCCATCGCCTATCTGAATGCGGCGCTGGACGCGGGCGTGGACGCGGTCATGACGACGGACGACTACTCGGACAACCGGGGTCCCATGATGGGAAGGGACCGCTTCCGGGAGTTCATCCTGCCCGGCCTCATCCGCCAGTGCGAGGCGGTCCACAGCCGGGGGGGGTATTTCATCAAGCACACGGACGGGAACCTGTGGGAGGTCCTGGACGACTTCGTGGAGGCCGGGATCGACGGCTGGCACGGCATCCAGCCAGGCATCGGGATGGACCTGCGTGCCCTCAAGGACCGCTACGGGGACCGGCTCTGCCTGTTCGGGGGGGTGGACTGCGAGACGCTGATCCGGGGTCCGGCGGAGCGGGTCCGGGCGGAGGTCCGCTACGCCGTCCGGCACGCGGCCCGGAACGGGGGGCTGGTGCTGACGACGAGCAATGTCCTGCAGCCCGGCACGCGCCTGGAGAACTACCTGGCCATGCGGGAGGCGGTCCGGGAGTACGGGGCGTATCCGATCCGTTCGACGGTCTGACCTGAATTTTCGGGAGAAAGGAGTTCCCATGCCCGCTATGACCCTGCAGGACCACCCCTTCGGCGTCTGGTTCGGCATCGACGAGGCCGTTGTCAGCCGTGTGCTGACTGAGGCGATGAGCTGTGGCGCGGAGTTTTCCGACGCCTACTTCCAGCACACCCGGGGCGTGTCCATCGCCCTCGAAGACGGCCTCGTCAGCCGCGCCAGCACCGGCGTGGAACAGGGCGTGGGCGTGCGCGCCGTGCTGGGCGACCAGGTGGGCTACGCCTTCAGCGAAAGCCTGGACCTGGGCCCCATGCTCGCCGCCGCCCGCGCCGCCGCCGCCATCGCCTCCGGCGCCTCCGGCGCGCCTTCGCAGGCCATCCGACCGCTGGACCTGCCCGACCGGTACGGCGTGGGTCGCGACTGGGAGGCCGTCGGCGTCTCTGAGCGCCTGCCCCTGCTCCAGAAGGCCGAAGGCGTGGCGCGCCAGATGGAACCCGACGTGGAGAAGGTCTCCATCTACTGGAACGACAGCGACCAGCGCGTGCTCGTGGCCACCAGCGACGGCGTCTTCTGCGCCGACCGCCGGCCCATGGCCATGCTCGCCTGCCAGGTCACGCTCCTCAAAAACGGCAAGCGCCAGAGCCACAGCGCCTCCGTGGCCCGGCGCGAAGACATCGGCTGGTTTACCGACGAGCGCATCCGGGACCTGTGCCGCAGGGCCGTGGACAACACCCGCATCCTCTTCGATGCCCGGCGCCCCCCGGCTGGCGAAATGCCCGTCGTGCTGGCCGCCGGCGCGTCCGGTATCCTGCTGCACGAGGCCATCGGGCACGGCCTGGAGGCCGACTACAACCGCAAGGGCACGTCCATCTACGCCACCCTGCTCAACCAGAAGGTGGCCCCGGACTTCGTCACCATCGTGGACGACGGCACCCGGCCCAACGACCGCGGCGCCCTCAACGTGGACGACGAAGGCACGCCGACCGAGCGGACCGTCCTGATTGAGCGGGGCGTGCTGCGCAGCTACATGCACGACCGCATCTCCGCCCGGCACTACGGCGTCAAGCCCACCGGGTCGGGCCGGCGCGAGAGCTTCCGACACACCCCCATGCCGCGCATGCGGTCCACCTACATGCTCGATGGGCCGCACACTCGCGACGAGATCATCGCCGCCGTGGGCCGGGGCATCATCGCCGAGACCTTCACCAACGGTCAGGTGCAGATCGGCGCCGGCGACTTCACCTTTTACGTCAAGAACGGCTGGCTGATCGAGAACGGCAGGATCACCGCCCCCATCAAAGATGTCAACATCATCGGCAACGGCCCCGAGGCCCTCAAGAACGTCACCATGGCCGCCGCCGACGCCCGCCTGGACGAGTCCAGCTGGACGTGCGGCAAAAACGGCCAGGGGGTGCCCGTCTCCCTGGGCATCCCCACTGTCCTGGTCAAAAGTCTTACCGTGGGAGGCGTCAATGCCTGACGAACTCATCCAGCAATCGGCTATGGCCGTAGACCTGGCCCTGAAGAGCGGCGCCGACGACGCTGTGGCCTCGGTCAGCCGCAGCCAGAACACCCGTTTCACCTACCGTGACGGCAAGGTCGAACAGGTCCAGCAGAGCGCGAGCTGCGGGTTGCACCTGCGGCTCTACGTGGACAGCCGCTACTCCAGCCACAGCACCACCGACCTGCGCCCGGAGCAGGTGCGCCGCTTCGTCGAAGACGCCGTCCTCCTCACCCGCCACCTGCAGCCCGACCCGTACCGCGCCATCCCGGACCCGGCCCTCTACGCCGACCGGTCCACCGCCGACCTGGACCTGGACGACCCGGCCGTGCGCGACCTGCCCCGGGACCTGTGCCTGGGGTGGCTGCGCGGCATGGATGCGGTCGCCCACGGCGACGCCCGGGTCATCAGCGCCACCAGCCAGGTCAGCTTTGGCAGTTCATCCTCCGCCATGGTCAGCTCCAACGGCTTTGAGGGCAGCCGGGGCGGCGCCCACGTCAGCTACGGCAGCAGCGTCACCCTGAACGAAGGCGACGGCCGACGACCTGAGGCCCACCGCTACGTCAACGCCCGCCACCTGACCGACCTGCCCGCCCCGGAGACCGCCGCCGCAGAGGCCCTCCGCCGCGCCCTGGACCGCCTGGGCAGCCGCAAGGCCCCCAGCGCCCGCGCCACCCTGGTGGTGGACCCCGAGGCCGGCGGCAACCTGCTCAGTCGCATCACAGGGGTCCTGTCCGCCGGGGCCATCCAGCAGAACCGCTCCTTCCTGGCCGGGAAAAAGGGTCAGCAGATCGCCAGCCCCCTGCTCACCCTCACGGACGAGCCCCTGCTGCCCCGGGGCCTGAGTTCCCGGCCCTACGACAGCGAGGGCATCAGCGCCCGGCCAACGCCCGTCATCGAGCAGGGCGCGCTGCGCAACTATTACGTGGACACCTACTACGGCCGCAAGCTCGGCTGGACGCCCACCACGGGCGGACCCTCCAACCTGGTCTTTGTCCCCGGCGACAAGGCCCTCGACGCCCTTGTCGCCGACGCGGGGGAGGGCTTCTACGTCAACGCCTGGCTGGGGGGCAATGCGGACGCCACCACCGGCGACTTCTCCTTCGGCTTCCACGGCCACCGCATCGAGGGGGGCCGTCTAAGCGTGCCCGTCTCCGAGATGAACATCACCGGCAACTTCCTGGACCTGCTGAACAACCTGGCGGCCGTGGGCAACGACCCCAACCCCTGGTCCGGCTACCGCACCCCTACCCTGGTCTTCCGGGACGTGGAATTCAGCGGCCGGTAGAGAAATAAGCTGCAAGGGAAAAGGTCACGAAAGCGCTTTCAGCAAACGGTCCACGTCCTCCTGATTGTTGAACACGGAGGGCGAGATCCGCATCTTGTTGCCCCAGCGCATTGCGACGTGGACGCCGGCATTCCTGAGCTTCGTCATCGTGGCTGGAGGGTCCTGGGCTACAAAGGCCACGATGGGGCTTTCGTTCCCCCTGGGCGTGATGGAGGGATACCCGATGGCGGGCAGTTCCTCCTGCAGGCGGTCGGTGAGCGTCCGGACGTGGTTGCGGATGTTGTGGACGCCGAGCCGGTGAATGTACCTCAGGCTCTCCTGCGCGCAGATGGCGCCTTCGTAGGAGGGATAACTGACCTCGTAGCAGGCCGGCCCGGGGGTGGGTGAGATGGAGACCTCCGGGAGGGCCGGGTCAGGTCTCTCGACCCAGGGCGGATAATTATACCTCACGCCGCCCGAGTGCTGGCTCGGTTTCGCCACGGTCCCCTGGAGGTCTGCCCTCACAGGGTGCACTCCCGGAAAAATGGCAAAAGTTTCGTGGGGGCTGCGGTCTGATAGG
>CAYRZX010000486.1:0-4156 GCA_964428665.1 uncultured Gemmatimonas sp. | reverse complement strand
GAGAGCAGCCCCTTCAGGCCGTGCACGTCCACGCCGTTCAGCGTCATGGCCGACCGGAACTTCCGGGTCAGCTCCGGGTGGCCCCCCTTCAGGCGCTTATAATCGAACCGCCCCGCCGTCACCTCCTCAGCCGCCTGAGGCCCTCCGCAGCCGGGCAGGATGTAGAACTCCGAGAACGACCCGTAGGCGCACCAGGGGAGCCTGCGGGCCTCGATGGCATCGTTCAGCCGCCGCCGCAGCGATGCCGCCGCCCGGTTGGCCTTGCCGATCTCCTCGCCCGAGGCCACAGCCCGGAGCGTGGCCACCCCCGCCGCCGCCGAGACCGGGTTGGCGTTGAACGTCCCCGGATGGATGAACCGCCGCCTCCCGTCCCCCCTGTCCTCCAGCAACTCCATGATGTCCGCACGCCCGGCCACGCACCCGCCCGGCATCCCCCCCGCCAGGATCTTTGCCAGCGTCGTGATGTCCGGCTTCACGCCATAATGCTCCTGCGCCCCGCCCGGCGCGCACCGGAACCCGGTGATCACCTCGTCGAAGTGGAGCAACACGCCGTGTTTCGACGTGACCTCCCGCAACTCCCTCAGGAACCCCGGCCGCGTCGGGATGGCCCCGAAGCCCGCGCCCGTCGGCTCGATCACGACCAGGGCGACATCCTTATCCTTCGACAAAATCTCGTCCAGCCGGCCCGCGTCGTTGGGCGGGCAGAGGATCACGCTGTCGTGGACCTCCTTCAGCACGCCCGGCGCCAGCGCGTCGTACGGAGGCTGCACCCCCACGAAGGCGTTGTCGTGCCAGCCGTGGAAGTGCCCCTCGAACTTCACGATCTTTCGCCTGCCCGTGAACGCCCGGCAGAGGCGGAAGGCCATCAGCGTGGCCTCCGTGCCGGACGCCGTGAACCGGACCCGCTCCGCCGACGGGACCAAGTCGATCACGAGCTGCCCCCACGCCACCTCCAGCTCGTGGCAGGCCCCGTAGTGCGTCCCCAGGGCCACCTGCTCGGCCACCGCCCTCACCAGCGTCGGGTGCGCGTGCCCCAGCAGGAGCGCCCCGTGCCCCATCGTGTAGTCGACGTACTCCCGCCCGTCCACGTCCCACTTGCGCGCCCCCTGCGCCCGCCGGACATAGATCGGAAACGGCCTGTGGAGCCGGTTTTCGTGCGTTACCCCGTTGGGAAAGACCCTCAGCGCCCGCTCGTAGAGCCGCGCCGCCTCCGGGAACGTCTCCCCCCACACGTCGTCGATGCGATAGTCGCGTTCGGACATCTTCACCTTCCAATTATAGGACCTTTTCCCGCCAAGTCAACGCCCATTTACACCGCCGCCGGCTGGGCCTTCCCGGCCATCTCCGCCAGGAACCGCTCGGCCTCAATGGCCGCCGCAGCGCCCGTCCCCGCCGCCGTGATCGCCTGCCGGTACACGTGGTCCTGCACGTCCCCGGCGGCGAACACCCCCTCCACGTTGGTGTGCTGCCGCTTGTCCGTGATCAGATAGCCCTTCTCGTCCATCCGCAGCTTCCCCTCGAACAGCCCCGTGTTGGGGATGTGCCCCACGAAGATGAAGACCCCGTCCGTCCTGAACTCCCGCTCCTCCCCGGTCTTCACGTTCTTGAGCCTCACCCCGTAGACCCCCTTGTCGTTCCCCAGGACCTCCGTCACCACCGTGTCCCAGATGAACTTCATCTTCGGGTTGTCGAACGCCCGCGCCTGGATGGAGGGATTCGCCCGCAGCCGGTCGCGCCGGTGGACGATCGTCACCGTCGTGGCGAAGCGCGTCAGGAACAGCCCCTCCTCCACCGCCGCGTCCCCCCCGCCCACGACGATGACCTCCTTGCCCTTGAAGAAGAACCCGTCGCACGTCGCGCAGTAGGAGACCCCCTTGCCCACGTAGTCCAGCTCTCCCGGCACCTCCAGCTTGCGCGGCGACGACCCCGTGGCCACGACCACGCTCTGCGCCTCGATCTCCGACCCGTAGGTCCTGACCCGGAACGGCCGCCGCGAGAAGTCCACCTCCGTCACATAGCCCATCTCGACCTGGGCCCCGAACCGTTTGGCCTGCTCCTGCATGTCCTGGATCAGGTTCCCCGCGTGCCCGTCCTTGAACCCCGGGTAATTCTCGATATCCAGCGTCAGCGAGAGCTGTCCCCCGATCTCGTTGCCCGTGAGGACCAGGGTGTTCAGCTGCGCCCGCGCCGCGTAGAGCGCGGCGGCCAGGCCCGCCGGCCCCGACCCGATGATCAGCACGTCCCGCCGGTCCACCTTCCCCTTTCCATCCCCGCTGCTGTCTCCGTTCATGCCGAAAATCCTCTCCAGTTCTCCTGAGTAAGCCAGCTCCGCCAGGGCGTCGTCGTCCCCGACGTAGGCCCCGTCGATGAACACCTGGGGCACGTCCCACCGCCCCCCCGTCAGCCTGGCGATCTCCTCCCGCATCTCCTCCCGGCCCACGATGTTCACCTCTTCATATTCTGTGATCCCCTTGCTCTCCAGAATCGCCTTTGCCCGGTCACAATAAGCACAGGGGTCTGTCGTGTAGATCTTCAGATGCGACATGCAGGTCATTCCCTCATATTGAGCCTTGATATAAGTTGAGCATTAATATTACCAAAATCTTCTCTCACTGTCAATTACATAATTCCGGCCCCCTCTCCCTTTTTCCCCTTGACTTCTGTCCCTCGCGTGCGTACACTGCCCCGCGCAGGGGGGTTTAAACCTGACCCACGTGGCCTGTCAGCGCCACACAATATAGGAGGAATTCACCGTGAAAAACGTGATCCATCTCACGCTCGGGGTCCTGCTGGTCGCTCTGGTGTGGTCCCTTGCCCCTGAGACAGCATCCGCGCAGGACATGGTAGCCGTGGCGCCGACGATGTGCAAGGTGCTGCTGGAAAACGACAAAGTGCGGGTGATTGAAGTCAACGTCAAGCCCGGCGAGAAGATCCCGATGCACTCCCACCAGGCCAACCTCGTCTATGCTTTAAGCACGGCCAAGGTGAAACACACCTACCCGGACGGCAAGTCCGACGAGCGCGAGATCACAGCCGGCGTGGCGGTCTGGAGCGACCCCGTGACGCACGCCTCGGAGAACACAGGGACCACAGATACCCGCGTCCTGGTCATCGAACTGAAAAAGCCTCAGAAGATGCAGAAGAAGATGGAAGAATCGCAGAAAATGGAGAAGAAGTGAAAGGGGAATATCCCGTGGGCGAAGACATCACCGATCAGGTGCGCGAGGCGTTGCAGAACATCCTGGCGCAGGGCAGCGGGCGCGTGGGCGTGGCGGCGCAGGACCTCCGCACCGGGCGGGAGATCACCTGGCGCGCGGACGAGTCGTTCCCCACGGCCAGCATGATCAAGATGGCCGTCCTCGTCGAGCTGGAGCGCCAGGTCCTGGCCGGGGAGCAGTCCTGGGAGGCGTCGCTGCGTCTCACGCCGGAAGTCAAGGTGGGCGGCAGCAGCCTGTTGCGCCGCATGAGCGACGGCCTCCTCCTGCCCGTCTATGACCTGGCCTACCTGATGATGACGGTCAGCGACAACACCGCGACCAACATGCTGATCGACCTCGTCGGCCTCGACCGGGTGAACCGGACGATGACCGACCACGGCCTGAGCGCTATCCGGCTGAACAACAAGATCGACTTCAGCCGGCTCTGGACGGACCCGAACGACTTCGGCGTGGGCGCCCCCCGCGCCTTCTGCCGGCTCATGGCGGACATCCTGGAGGCCCGCATTCTCACCCCGGAGGCCTGCCGCCACATGCTCAAATTTATGGACGGCGTCGGCGCGGGCGAGCGCCTGGCCCGCTACCTCCCCTACAACCCCTATGCCGCGCAGCAGCGGGAGCGCGGGGCGTCCCCTCAGGAGACCGGCCCCATCCTCCACTTCGCGGGCAAGACCGGCGGCCTCACCGGCGTGCGCACGCACACCGCCGCCCTCTGGAGCGAGGAGGTCCCGCTGCGCCTGGCCTTCAGCGTCATGATCGCCGATTCCACCGACCGGACCTGGTCCGTGGACATGGATGCCCTCCTGACCATCGCCCGAATCGGCAAGCTGGTGTATGACACCTTCACGTGAAACGGAAAACGTGAAGCCCCCCTTCCACCCCCTGCCCCCCTCCCTCCCCCCACAAGTGGGGGAGGGAGGGGGAAACAAGGGCTTTGCCGC
>CAYRZX010000485.1:0-4159 GCA_964428665.1 uncultured Gemmatimonas sp. | reverse complement strand
GAGGGGTGGCAGGCGCAGCCTGACGGGGTGAGGGCCAGAGCCGCAGCGATTTTTTGATCAGGCTCTCGATATAGTCCCCTGCACAGGAATTGTGAAAAGCTATATACCCCGTCATTTTCTGAGATCCTCAATATCGTAGAAGAGCCCCTTGAGACCCTCCGAGCAGTTGCTGCACATCGGGATGCTCGCCCGGTCGGACAGGACGGCACGCCTGAAGTCCCGGTAAGCGACCCCCTCCCAGACCTGGGAGAGGGTCTTTCCGTTGAAGGCGTTGCCCAGGCTGTGCCTCCCGTCCTTGTCGAAGCAGCAGGGGGAGACGGACCCGTCCCAGTTGACCACGGTGCTGTACCAGAGGTGTTTGCAGCTGTTCACGACCGGGGCCTTCGTGACCAGCCCCTCCGCGTCGTAGCGGTAGCGGCTGTGGCGCTCGTGGGTGGGGAGGAAGGCCTCGGCGTCGGCCTGCGTGTAGACCTGGGCGGTCTTGAGGGAGAGCCGATCCGCGCCGAGGCGGCGGGCCAGGGCGCGCGCCTGGCCGATCTCCCCCTCGTTGTGCTTCATGATGATGAACTGGAGGTGGACGAGGGGGTTGTCGGCGCGGAGGTCCCGCCTGGCCTCGCACAGGAGGCGGATGCCCTCCACGACGCGCTCGAAGTCCCCGCCCACGCGGTATCTGGCGTAGGACTCCGGCGTGACGCCGTCCAGGGAGACGATGATCTCGTCCAGGCCGGACTCCACGATGTCGCGGGCGTCCTGCGGGGTCCGGATGAAGTGGACGTTGGTGCTGGTGATCGTGGGGATGCGTCTGGACCGGGCGTAGCGGACCATGTCGAGGAGGTCCTTGTGGATGAACGGCTCGCCCTGGTTCCAGAGCATCAGCAGGAAGATGTGACCGGCGGCCTGATCCAGCACGTGATAGAAGTGCGTCAGGGCCATGTTCCCCCGCGCCCGGCCCAGCGCCCCGTTGCCGGACGGGCAGAGGGGGCACTTCAGGTTGCAGAAGCTGGTCGGCTCGATCATCAGGACGCAGGGCTGGCCGAAACGGACGTCCCGCCTCAGGATGCGGGACAGGGCGAAGGAGACGGCGACCTTGCCGAAGTTCCACGCCCGCCCCCAGGTGAAGGCGTAGCCGTAGCGCCGGATCGCGCCGGGGAGGAGTTTCCAGGAGAACATAAAGATGGCCTTGTTAGCCCGGCTCCTCGGGTTTCCTGTGCGCGGCTCGGGTGTTCGTCTCCGCGCGACCTGCGGGTGTCTTGTACGCCCCGAAGAGGCCGGAGTCCTTGCTGATGCGGATCGCGCCGCGATGGGCGATCTCCTCCTCCACGAAGTGGGTGAACTCCGCCACCCGGTTTCCAATAGCGGCAGACATGCCGCCCGAAGACAGGATGTAAGCGATGAGAGGCCCCGCCTCGGTGACGACGAGGGCATCCTCGTAGCGGTGCAGGGAGACCCCTAAAAGCCATCGCGCGATCTGGCCGGCGCCGGTTTCCAGCAGGAACGAGTTCGAGGTCGAGGGCAGGTCGAGGTCCCATTGGGGGTTGAAGCGCTTCACCAGGTCGTTCATCTCTCGCATGTGGCCCTTTCCCACCGTCGAGGCGTAGAGACGCCCTCCGCGTTTCAAGACCCGACGGATCTCCGAGAAGGCCCTCTCCCGGTCCGGCACGTGGTAGAGCATGTGGTTGGCGATGACGGCGTCGAAGCGGGCGTCCTTAAAGGGGACGGACTGGGCGTCGGCCACCCCGAACTGAAAGGGGCGCCCGCTGTCGCGCAGGTTTTTCCTGGCCTCTTCGACCATCCCCGGCGAGAGGTCGGTGAGCGTCACGCGCCAGCCGGCAGGGATACGGTGCAGGTTCTTGAGCCATAACATACCGGGGCCGCAGCCCAGTTCGAGGATGCGGCTCTCAGGGGAGAGACAGATATGATCGAGGACCCACGAGAGCCACCCGTGTCTGTTGACGCTGAAGCGTTCGTGGAGCTGAAATCGTGCGTTGAAGTTCGAGGCATCCTTGTACTGGTCGTTCAGAAGACACGCTTGATCAGACAGTCTGAACATCCTTCCACCTGAACCTTTTCATCCCTCCCAAGAGAGTGAAGATGACCACGTAGGGGATGTAGGCCCCTTCGAGGAGGAAAAAATACCGGAACAGGCCGGGGGGCATGCCGAGGGTCCGGCCCGTCCGGAAGAGGAAGGCGAGATCGACCGCGCACTTGGCCCCCAGGGCGACATAGAGGGCGTGGAACGGCCCGGACGACAGCAGGGCCCCTGCAAGACCGACGAGCAGCAGGGCGTGAAACAGGTAGATGACGCCCGCCAGGGCCAGGATGGCCGCGCCGTAGTGGAGGGGCTTGGAGGCGTGCCGGACCTTCTGGTGGTAGAGCCGCCCCGGCGCCGAGGGCCCCGCCGAGGTGGGGACGATGGTCTCCGTCTCCGTCGCGTAGCGGACCTTCCAGGGTGTGCGGGACGCGATCAGGCGCATCAGGAGGACGTCGTCCCCGGCGACGATGTGGCCGACCCGGTCGAACCCGCCCACGGCCTCGAAGGCCTCGCGGCGGTAGGCCAGGTTCCGGCCCGTGCAGGAGAGGGGGAGGCCGAGGCCGACGCTCCCCGCGGCCAGACCCGCCTTGGCAATGGCCTCCAGCGCCAGGACGCGCGAGGCGATGCCTCCATCCAGGTCCGGCGGCGAGTGGCCGGCCACCATCCCCACCTCCGGGGTGAAATGGCGGACCATCCCGGCGACCCAGCCGGGGCCGGGCCGGCAGTCGGCGTCCGTGGTCAGGAGGAGTTCCCCCCGGCTGCGGGCGATGCCGAGCGCGAGGGCGTTTTTCTTTGGGCAGGCGTAGCGCGTCTCCTTGACGCGCAGGACGCGCAGGCGAGGATGCCGCCCTTCGTAGGCCCGCGCGATCCCGGAGGTCCGGTCCGAAGACCGGTCGTCCACGATCACGGCCTCGATTCGGTCCCGGGGGTAGTCCTGGCTTAGGAGGGCGTCGAGGCAGCGCGCGATGGAGGCCTCCTCGTCCCGCGCGGCCACGACGATGGAGACAAAAGGGACTTCGCTGGTAGAAATGGCTCTCGCGCGCTGGAGCCGGGACAGGCCGACGATCAGGGCCAGCATGGCCAGGGCGTAGATTGCGCCGGACACGCCGAGCGCCCACAACAGGACCTCTCCGAGATTCAACGCTCTACGCCTTCTTCTCCGAACCCCGCTCCATCAGCGTCTTGAGGATGTCGATGGGGATGGGGAAGATGATGGTGGAGCTTTTGTCCATAGCGATCTCGGTGAGGGTCTGCAGATAGCGCAACTGCATGGTGGCCGGCTCCCGCGCGATCACCTCCGCGGCCTGTGTCAGCTTTTCGGAGGCCTGGAACTCGCCCTCGGCGTGGATCACCTTCGCCCGGCGCTCCCGCTCCGCCTCGGCCTGGCGCGCGATGGCCCGCCGCATGCCCTCCGGCAGGTCCACGTCCTTCACCTCGACAGCGGATACCTTGACGCCCCAGGGGTCGGTCCGCTCGTCGATGATGCGCTGGAGCTGCTGGTTGATCCGCTCCCGGTTGGCCAGCAGGTCGTCCAGCTCGTGCTCCCCCAGGACGCTCCGGAGGGTCGTCTGCGCCATTTGCGACGTGGCGAAGAAGTAGTCCTCCACGTTCACCACGGCGTCCGCCGCCGTCGTGACCCGGAAGTAGAGGACCGCGTTCACCTTGACCGAGACGTTGTCCTTCGTGATCACGTCCTGAGGGGGCACGTCCATGGCGATCACCCTCAGGCTCACCCTCACCATCCGGTCCACGGCCGGGATCAGGAAGATCAGGCCCGGCCCCTTCTCGCCGATCAGGCGGCCAAGACGGAAGATGACGCCCCGCTCGTACTCCCTCAGCACCTTGATCGAGTTCGCCAGGACCATGATGCCGAGGGTCAGCAGGACGATGAACCCCGGTATCCAGGCTGGAATCATGGCAGGCCCTCCCTTTCCAAGAGCAGTGATGAGTGATGAGTGATGAGCAGGCCCTCGCCCTCCCCCAAGCCTGTGGATAAGGCACTTGGCGCCCCCTCCCTCTCCCGTACGTACGGGAGAGGGAGGGGGTTACGGGGGTGGGTGAGGGCCTGACCACTGACCACTGACCACTGACCACTGACCACTGACCACTGACCACTGACCACTGACC
>CAYRZX010000484.1:2237-4167 GCA_964428665.1 uncultured Gemmatimonas sp. | reverse complement strand
AGCAACATGTAGGAGGGGTGGTAGCCCGTATCGATCAGACACCCCCCGCCGGAGGTGGCCCGTTTCGCGCGCCACCCCCACTGTTCGGGGGTCCGCGAGATGTGAAAGCAATCCACCGTGCGCGCCGACAGGACCTTTCCGATCCTCCCCTCCTGGATCGCCCTCCGGGCGTGCCCCACCGCCGGATGGAAGAGCTGATTGTGCGCGCACATGATCGTGATCCCCCGCTCCCGTTTGGCCCTCCGGATGTCCTCCGCCTCCTTCAGGGAGAGACAGAGCGGTTTTTCGATCAGGACGTGCTTCCCGGCCTCCGCCGCCGCCACGATGGCGTCCCGGTGCAGGTAGTGCGGCAGGCAGATGTCCACCGCCTGCACGTCCGACCGGAGCGCATCCTCCCACCGGTCGTACACGGCCCCGGCGCCCAGCTTCTCCGCCACCAGCCCCGCCCGCCCCCGGTCCGCGTCGCACGTGGCCAGCACCTGCGCCCTCCCCTCCATCTGCGCCTGCGCCCACCCCTTGGCGTGCGCCTGGGCGATGGTCCCGCACCCGATGATTCCAACCTTGAGCATGGCCGTCTCCCCTTCCCTTTTCAATCCGCGGTCACCGTCATCACCCGACGCCGCGCTGGCGTTTCAATGCGCCTGAGAATCTCCTCCGCCTTCCGCCGCGTCTCCTCCATCTTCGGTATCCGAATCTCCCGCTCCGGCCGGCGGTAGCCCCGGACCTCCTCCGGCAGCTCAAAGACCTCCGCATAGGCCCGGTACTCCTCCTCGGTCTCGTAGTTGAACCGGTCTACGAGGCCCGCGTACCAGTCGCGGAACTCCCTCTCCTCCAGATGCCACTTCGGGAGGAGCTTCCGGAGGAACTTCACGCGCCGCATAATCCTCAGCATCCAGTCCCGCGTCGTCACATTGAACTCGATGTTCAGCCCCAGGGCCGTGAACCGGGGCCGGTTGAGGTGCCGGTACTCCAGCCGGTCCCCCCGCGCCGGGTCGATGTTGTAGCGCGCGAAGTCCCGCCGCCGTTTCTCCTCGCTCGTCAGCAGGTGCGACACGTAGACCTCGTCCTTGATCGCCATGACCTTGAAGAGATACCGGATGACCGCCCGCGTGGCCCGGTGGCCGTGCGCGGCAGAATCCCGCTCGTAGACCCCCCTCACCCGGCGGGCGTAGGCCTCCGCGTACTCAGGCCCGTCCCACTGGATCAGGTCGTAGACCCGGAGGGCCACATGCGCCTGCTCCTCGTCCTCCAGGGCCGTCCCGGCCACCGTCTCCTCCACGATCCGCCGGTAACGTTCTGCCAGACGCGCCCCGCGCCGCCCCGTCCGCCGGAGGATGTCCGCCTTGTCCGCCAGGACCGACGCCAGGGTCATCCGCTCCGGCCTCGCCTCGAACAGCCCCGGCTCGGCCACCATTTTCCGCCCGATCTGGAACGCCCGCAGGTTGGGCGCCACCTCGTCCGGCTTCAGGTTGACCTGGATCGCCCAGAGCAGGTTGGCCTCGTCCAGCGGCAGCAGCCCCTTCTGGTAGGCCGCGCCCAGCAGGATCAGGTTGGCGTAGACCTTGTGCCCCAGGTAGCGCTCCGAGATGGCGGAGAGGTTCTGGCCGAAGTAGGCCTCCCTCCGCGTGTAAGCCCTGAGCATCTCCTCCAGCTCCGCCGGGTCGAAGTCGTCCCGCCCCATCAACACCGTGGTCGTGGGCGTCTTGGCCGTGTTGACCACGGCGGCGGTGTGGCGGCGGCTCCCCACGCGCAGGTTCCCCGCCGGGTTCAGGCCCCGCGCGGCCTCCAGGATGTCCAGCCCGATCAGCAGGTCCGCCTTGCCGTAAGGGATGATCGGGGAGATCATCACCCCCCGCCTGGCGAACAGGACGTGGGAGTAGACCGACCCGTTGCGGATGGCCAGCCCCTTCTTGTTCGTGAACCGCACCTC
>CAYRZX010000484.1:0-2137 GCA_964428665.1 uncultured Gemmatimonas sp. | reverse complement strand
TCCGTGGCGATCTTGGGGCCGTAGGGGGTCTGCGCCACCGTCAGGCCGCTGCACCCCGTCCCCCGCGTGCACTCTAAGCAGTACTCGCACACCTCCGGCGTGATGTTGATGTGCGTCTCCTCCGGCAGATAGCCCCGCTCTTTGGCGGCCTGCCGCCGCTCCTGCCGGACCCGCCGGTGGTAGGTGATGCCGCACTCCTTGTCGGCGATCACCACCTTCACCCCTTTTTTCAGAAAGACACCCTCCAGCATCTTCCGGTAGTTGGCGCGGTCCGCCGGGTTCATCCGCACCACCGTCGCCCCCGACCCTGCCAGCCCCTGCGCCACCCGCTCGATGTCCTGCGCGAAGGTCGGCCTCCCCATGATGTCCACGTCGTTCCCCGGCGTGGGCTGGTGGCCCGTCATGGCCGTCGTCTTGTTGTCTAAGATCACGTAGGTGATGTCCTGCCCGTTCTTGATCGAGTCCGAGATCGCCGCCATCCCGCTGTGGAAGAAGGTGGAGTCCCCCATGAACACGACCTGCTTGTTCGTGATGAACGGGTCGATCCCGGCCCCGGTCCCGCCCCCCAATCCCATGCCGGACAGGTTGTGCATCAGCCGGTCGTAGGGGTCGTACTTCAGCAGGGAGTAGCAGCCGATGTCCCCGTGGAACACCAGGTCCACGGCCTCTTTGGCGTGGTGTTTTTCCATGTAGGCCCCGTCCTCAAAGTCCAGGGCGATGTCCTTCAGCACGCTCGCCGAGTCCCGGTGCGGGCACCCCGGACAGAACGACGGCGTCCGGACCGCCACCTGAAGCGGATAGGACGCCGTCTCCTGAACCAGCGCCACCTCCCGGTCGATTCGTTCCCGGTCCACCGGGATCGTCGGGTCGGTCAGCCGCTTCAGAACAGGGGCCAGATGGGTCAGGAGGAGGGAGGGGTTCAGCCCCTTGGCCTCGGGCAGCCCCTTCAGGCCGTCCGGGAAACGCTTCCCCCACAGCCGGAACCCCGGCAGCTCCCCGGCCTGCGCGAGATCGCGCAGAATGGCCGCGACCTGCTGCTCCACGAAGGGACGCTTCTCCTCCACGACATAGATCGCGTCCACCTGCTCCGCCAGCGCCTTCACGGCCCGGTCGTCCACCGGATAGGTGACCCCCAGCTTCAGGATCGGCATCGCCCCCGTCAGCCCGACCATTTGGAGGACGTGCTCCAGGTAGCAGTAGGAGATGCCCGACGTGATGAACCCGATCTGCCTCCGCCCCCCGCCCGTGTAGAGCAGCCTGTTCATCCCGAACTGGCGGGCCAGCTCCAGCAGCCGGGGGAGCCGCCGCTCCAGGACCTCCACCTCCTTGGCCGCGGTGTGGGGCGGGATGATCACCCGGTCGTCCACCGGGATGGAGGCCGTGCGGATCGTGGACGGGTTGTTCGTCGTCAGCCCCGGGAACCGGTTCGGGGAGACCTGGACCGTCCCGCCCCCGTCCGCCTGGTTGGAGGTGACCACGTAGGCCACGAACAGCCGCGACCCCTCCGACAGGTCCAGGGACAGGCCGATCCAGTCCTTCATCTCCTGATGGGTGCTCGGCTCCACCACCGGCATGTAGAGGTGCTGCGCGATGAACCGGGAGTCCGCCGGGACCTGCGTCCCCTCCGACCAGATGTCGTCCCCGAACACGGCCACCACGGCCCCGCCGGGGCCCGTCCCGGCCATGTTGCCCAGGGCCAGGGCGTCGGACGCCACGTGCGCCCCCACGCTCTTCATCACCGCCAGCGCCCGGATGCCCTCCATCTGGGAGCCGTTCAGGCGCGCCCCGGCCAGCGCCTCGTTGTTGGCGATCTGGGCGAGGATGCCCTTTTCGGCCAGCAGCTCCTTGACCCGCTCCGCCGCGTCGAACACCTCCGCCACCGGGGAGCCGGGGTAGCCCGTGATCAGCGCCACCCGGCTCTCCAGCCCCCCCTTCACGATCAGCTCGTTGCCGGTGAAGATGCCGACCCCCGACTCCTGTAGGAAACGTCTGTCCATGACGGGAGACCTCAAAGACGAAAGACGAAAGGAACCGCCCTCTCGTCTTTCGTCGCCTGTTCAGGATGTTGTCCAAAAAATCAGCGCCACGCCCGCACTCACTCCTTGCCCTGACCTTTTAGCGTCTGAGCCATGGCGTC
>CAYRZX010000483.1:0-4197 GCA_964428665.1 uncultured Gemmatimonas sp. | reverse complement strand
CCATGAGAAAGCGTCTGATTCTATCCCTGATGTTTGCGGTTGCCGTGACGGCGGCCCCGGCCCAGGGGGCGAGACAGGGCCCGCGGCAGGCGGAGGTGGACTCCCTGATGCAGGCGGCGTCGGAGCGCCTGGAGGCGAAGGACGCCAGGGGGGCCGTGGCCCTGTTCGAGGAGGTCGTGCGCATCGCCCCCGATCACGCCCCGGCCCACCGGATGCTGGGGGCGATCTGGCTGGGGGCAGGGCGGCTGGACGCGGCGGAGGAGGCGTTCGACCGGGCGCGCCGGATCGACAACTCGGCGGACTCCTGGTTCGGGCTGGGGATGGCCGCGGCTGCCGGGGATAGGGACCGGAAGAAGGAGGCGGTGAAGCGGTTCCGGAAGGCCCTGGAGCGCGACCCCAAAATGGCCGACGCCCGGTATCAGCTCGCCCTGGTCCTCTACAGCCTGAGACAGCGAAACGCCGAGGAGGAGATGGAGCGGGCCGTGGAGACAGAGCCGGGCTATGTGGCGGCCTACGTGGCCCTCTCTCAATGGGCGGAACAGCGGCCCGACGGGCTGGAGGAGGCGATGCAGTGGTGCGAGCGGGGCCTGAAGGAGAGGCCGGACGACCCGGACCTGCTCATTCGGAGGGCAGGGCTTCAGGTGGCCGCCGGGGACCAGGACAGGGCCGTGGAGGAGCTGATGTCCCTGCTCAAGCTGCGCCCGCGCGAGGTCCGCGCCCTGTCGGTCGTCGCGCAGGCGCACCTGGCAAAGGGGCGGCTGGGGGCTGCGGAGGAGGCGTTCCGCGCCTATCTGGACCGGGTCGGCCCGCAGGAGCGGGCGTATTACGAGGACATCTCTCTGGTGGGGACGCCGGAGGAGGCGCGGGCGTTTCAGGCCCTCCCCCCGGAGATGGTCCCGGAGTTCCTCCGGCAGTTCTGGGCGCGCCGGGATGTGGACCTGGTCGGGGGCGTCAACCGTCGGCGTCTGGAGCACTACCGTC
This sequence comes from uncultured Gemmatimonas sp., assembly GCA_964428665.1. Lineage (GTDB taxonomy): Bacteria > Latescibacterota > UBA2968 > SICM01 > SICM01 > SICM01. Next base: position 3,216 of record CAYRZX010000483.1, on the reverse strand, counting down.
GGGTCTGGGTGGCGCGGACGCAGTTTTCGCGCGGGCGGACGCCCTGGGACCGGCGGGGGGAGGTCTACATCCGCTACGGGGCGCCCGACTTCCGGCAGCGGGACGGGGACCCCAACTATGAGCAGGCGCTGGACCCGAAGGTGCGGGCCGTGCGGGAGCGGACGGCGGCGCGCCTCTACGGCGCGGCGATGGCGTCCGGCGACGACCGGGGGCTGCACGCGCTCCTCCGCGTCCTGAGCGGGTCCGGCAACACCAACCCCCTCGACCCCTCGGTCAAGGTCAACTTCGGCGACAACCCGGTGGCGTTCCCGGAGGACACGACGGGCCTGGGGATCCCCTCCGTGGTCATGGACTCCCCGAATTTTGGCCGGCCTGGCGAGGTGCCCCTGGACGTGGGGCTGATCCGGGGCCCGGCCTACCCGGTGCAGGCGGCGGGGGCGGGCTACACCGTCGTGGCGGCCGGGGGGACGGCCAACGTGCCGTGGGAGAGCTGGATCTACACGCAGATCGCCGGGGGGGTCGAGTTCGTGTTCACGGACGATTTCCTGAATGACGCCTATGACTTTGCCCCGATCCCCGCGCTCCGGGTCCCCAGCTCCGCCCTGACGGGCACGGGGCTGGGGTCGGGGTTCTCCTCCCGGCTGCGGGAGTACTCGCCGGGGGAGGTCTTCCGCGCCGTGAAGTCGGAGGCGCCGACGCTCTACATCCCCGAGACGCCGACGGGGACGATCGCGTTCTCTGCGGCGGCGGCGGACTTTAAGGGAGATGGCCGGGACAGTTCGAGGGTCGAGGTCTACGTGGGGGTGCCGGTGGAGGAGGTCGCCCCGACCGAGGAGGGGTGGCAGGGGGAGCGGACGGTGGTCGTGTACAACAGGGCGTGGCAGGAGGTGCATCGGTCGGTGGAACATTCGCCGCTCCCGATCCCTTCGGGTTTCCGGGAGGAGGTGCTGGATGAGGTGAGGCTCGACCTGCCGCCGGGGGACTATTTCCTGGCCGTGAAGGTGAGGGACCTCACGTCCAGACGGACGCAGGTGTTCCGCGAGGGCCTCCACGTGGACAGCTACGAGGGGGACAGCCTCCGGGTGAGCGGGGTTGTGATGGCCCGGGAGGTCGGGCCGGCGAAGGGGGAGGGGAGGTTTGTGAAAGGGGGCCTGCGGGTGATCCCGAGGCCGTCCCGGGCCTTCGGGAAGGGGCAGGGCGTGCACGTCTACTTCGAGGTCTACAACCTCCGGAGGGACGAGCAGGGGCGGACGCGCTTCCGGGTGGATTACACCGTGAAGGGGCAGAAGGAGGGGGGCAGCATCTTCTCCCTGGCGGGCCTCGGACGGCTGGTCGGGAAGCGCGAGGAGGGGGGCATGGTCACGGTCTCCTACGATCTGGGGGGGACGGAGACGCGGGACGCGGTCCACACGGCGCTGGACGTGAGCGGCGGGGGGGAGGGGGATTACACCCTTCAGGTGACCGTGATGGACCTGAACAGCGGGATGGTGGCGAGCCGGAAGACGACGTTTGCGGTGAGATAAGAGAGGGCGAGGCGTGGACATCAGCTTTGCGACGAGCGCCGGCAGGGGGGGCTGGTCGCTGAAGGAGTGCGCCCGGTGGGCGCGGGAGAACGATTTTGACGCGGTGCGGCTGGGGGCCAGCGGCGTGGCCGACCCCGACCGGGTGCTGCGGGAGGGGCCGGAGGAGGTCCGGGACACTCTGAGGTCGGAGGGCATCTACCTGGCCGCGCTGAGCGCGCACCAGAACCTGCTGCACGACGATGCGGCGGAGGGCGAGGCGGCCGCCGCGCGTCTGTCGAAGGCCATCTGCGCGGCCAGCGCCCTGGGCGCTCCGGTAGTGGTGACGCACGCGGGCAGCCCGGTGGGCTACCGGTTCTACGGGATGTACTCCCAGCCGCCCGGCAACCCGGGGGACCGCTCGGCGGAGCTGGTCCGGCGCTTCAAGGAGCGGTTCACGCCGATGGTCCAGCTGGCCGAGGAGAAGGGGGTGAGGATCGCCCTGGACGTGGCGGTGCGCATGGGGAACATCGCCTGCAACCCGGAGATGTGGGAGCGCATCCTGGACGCCGTCCCGTCGGACCACCTGGGGTTGTCGTGCGACCCCTCGCACTGGGTCTGGATGATGATCCTGCCTGCGGAGGATGTCATCCGGGCGTTTTCGGGCAAGTGGCATTACGCGGACATCAAGGACTGCGAGGTGAGTCCCCGGATGTTGTTCCGGCAGGGGATCATCGGCAACTGGTGGTGGCACTACCGGGTTCCGGGGCGAGGGCAGTTGAACTGGGGGACGATCGTCGGCGCGCTGGGGGAGGCGGGCTATGACTACGTCCTCTGCGTGGAGAATGAGGACCGGGGCGCCCCGGGGCTGGAGGGGTTCGCCATCGCCTGCAGGCACCTGCGGCCTCTGGTCTCACGCCAGGGTCGTTAGAAGGAGGGTTACCGCACGCCATGCGTCCCATCCACAACCATCCGGTGGTCCCCGAAGCGGGGGAGCACTATCAGCGATGCAGGGTCAAACCCGTCACTCGCGCGGAATTGAGGTGCGACTTCCGGACGGGGATTTTCATCTATGAGCCGAGCGACGAGGACCACGTGAAGGCGGTCCTGGAGTACGGCATCACCTCCACCCTCTTTTTTTACACCAACTCCCTCCGGAAAAACGCCGGGGTCTGGATCAAAACCGCCGACGGCCGGGAGGTCCCCAACGGGATCGCGTCCCTCCGGAAGCTGGCCGACGCGGGGGTCTATCTCCACTACATCGGCATGGCCGGTACTGCCGAGGAGGTGGCGGTCTACGAAGACCTGCTGATCGAGATGTTCAGGGATCAGTACCTGGGCGCCAAGTCCGACTCGGAGCTGGACGGGGGGTACACGAGGGGCTGGTGCTGGGGGGATGGACCCTTTGCGAAGCGGGTCGGCATGCCGGAGGAGCCTTCGCCGGACCGGTCCAGGGCGCAGGCGCGCCGGGAGTACGACCGGGTGCTGGGCTGTTTCTACGACAAAAAACGGAACATGTCGATCTGCTCGCTGGGGTATGGCTGTCATTATGCGGCGGAGCACGAGTCCCGCATGCTGGGCGTGGAGGCGGTGGAGAAACTCCCCTCGGACATGATCCTCTGGTGCTTCTGTCGGGGGGCCTCCAAGCAGTACGACCTGCTGACGTCGGTGAGCATCTCCTCTGCCGTCAGCCGGCCGTGGGGGTGTAAGGGTTATT
>CAYRZX010000482.1:0-4238 GCA_964428665.1 uncultured Gemmatimonas sp. | reverse complement strand
ACAGGGCGGTCTGAAGAAAAAGTGAAACGGCAAACGGCAAACGGCAAACGTAAAAGATAAAGCCTTTTGTTTTCACGTCTGCCGTCTGCCGTCTGCCATCTGCCCTTCTATGAAACCTAGAACTTCCCAACGTACAGGATACTTTACCGAGTCCGTCATCCGGGAGATGACGCGCCTGGCCATCCTCCACGAGGCGGTCAACCTGGCCCAGGGGTTCCCCGACTTCCCCGCGCCGGAGGCCGTCAAGCAGGCCGCCATCCGGGCCATTCTGGACGACGTCAACCAGTACGCCATCACCTGGGGGGCAAAACGCCTGCGGGAGGCCGTCGCCCGGAAGATCGGGCGCTACAACGGCGTGGCCGGCGTGGACCCGGAGCGGGAGGTCACGGTCTGCTGCGGCTCCACCGAGACGATGATCGCCTCCCTCATGGCCATCATCAACCCCGGCGACGAGGTCGTCATCTTCGAGCCGTTCTACGAGAACTACGGCCCCGACACCTACCTCTCCGGGGCCATGCCCCGCTTCGTGACCCTGCGCGAGCCCGGCTGGCGCTTCGACGAGCGCGAGCTGGCCGCCGCGTTCAACGACCGGACCAGGGCCATCATCATCACCACCCCCCACAACCCCACCGGCAAGGTCTTCTCGCGGGAAGAACTCGCCTTCATCGCGGGCCTCTGCCAGAGGTGGGACGCCATCGCCATCACGGACGAGATCTACGAGCACATCCTCTACGACGGCGTCGCCCACACGAGCATCGCCTCCCTCGACGGCATGCGCGAGCGCACGATCACGGTCAACGCCATCTCCAAGACCTTCAGCGTCACCGGCTGGCGCGTGGGCTACGCCGTGGCCCCCCCCGACCTGACCGACGCCATCCGGAAGGTCCACGACTTCCTGACCGTGGGCGCCCCCGCCCCGCTCCAGGAGGCCGCGGCCGTGGCCCTCGACTTCGGGCCGGACTACTTTGACGACCTGTCTAAGGCCTACGCCCGGCGACGGGACCTCCTCATCTCCGCCCTCTCGGACGCCGGGTTCCGCTGCTTCGTCCCGCAGGGGGCCTACTACGTCATGACCGACATCAGCGCCTTCGGAGCGCCCGACGACGTGGCCTTCTGCGACCGCCTCATCCGCGAGGCCGGGGTCGCCGCCGTGCCGGGGAGCAGCTTCTATCGCACCGAGGGCGGGGGCCGGCAGCAGGTCCGCTTCTGCTTCTGCAAGCGCGACGAGACGCTCCACCGGGCCGCAGACAGGCTCCAGGGGCTCGGAGGAAAGGGTTGAGGCCTTCATGAAAACCCTCGTCATCGGCGCCGGCTCCATGGGGCGCCGGCGTCTGCGGGACCTGCTGGCCCTGAATGTGGGCGAGGTCCTGCTCTATGAGCCGCAGGGGGACCGCTGCCGGGAGGTCTCCTCCGGCTTCGGCGTCCGGGGGTTCACCGACTTGAGCGAGGCCCTGGCCCAGGGGCCGGAGGCCCTGGTCGTCTCGGTCCCCCCGGCCCTGCACGACGCCTACGTGCAACAGGCCGTGGAGCGCCGCCTGCACGTCTTTGCCGAGGTCCCCTTTGTCTTCGACCTGAAGGCCCTCGAATCCGTCGCCGAACGGGCCGGGGCCTCCCCGTCCGTCCTGGGGGTCAGCCACACCATCCGCTACTACCCTCCCTACCGGATCATCCGCGACCTGATCCGCGCCGGCCGGGTCGGCAGGCCCCTCTACCTCGAATACTCCCTGGGGAACTACCTCCCCGACTGGCGCCCCTATGAGGACTACCGGAAATTCTACGCCAGCGACGCGAGCCTGGGCGGCGCGGGCATGGACATGGTCCTGCACGAGCTGGACGCCATCCAGTGGTGGCTGGGGAGGGTGGACGCCGTCTGCGCCCGGCTCAACAAGATCAGCAATCTGGAGATCAGAGGGCCGGACGGGTGCGATGTCCTCCTCTCTTTTGAGGGGGGGGCCAGGGGCTACTTCCACCACGACCTGTTTGAGCAGGGGACTGTGGGGAGACACATCCGGATCGCCGGGGAGGGGGGGACCGTCGAATGGCATCAGAATCAGCCCGAAATCCGCCTGTTCGACGGCGCGAGCCGCAAGACCCTCCACATCCCTTTTCGCGAGGCCGCTGACTGGCCCGAGGCCATAGAAGCGAGCCGCCTCATGCGGGACATCCTGGAGAGGACCGCCCTGCGTTCAGGGGGCAAGATCGCCGTCACCGACGAGGGATACACCTACGAGGCGAACTACCTGAGGGAGATGCGCCACTTCTGCGACGCGGCTCAGGGGAGGAGACCCTTTACGATGAGCACGGTGGCGGAGGAGCTGCAGACCGTCCGGGCGCTTCACGCCATCCTCCGGAGCGCCGAGCAGGGCCGGGAGGTGGCCGTGAACAGCGTGAAGGGTGAGCGATAAGGGAGCCGACATGGACGAGATTCGCATTGCCATCGTGGGTCTGGGCACGCGCAGCCTGAACTGGATCTCGGTCATGCAGCGCATCGGCGGGTTTCGCGTCGTGGCGGTCTGCGACCCGATCGCCGCGCTCCACGCGCGGGCCCTGTCGCGCCTGGAGCGCCCCGGCGAGGTCCGGGCTTATACCCGCTACGAGGACGTCCTGACCGACCCCGGCGTGGACGCCGTCGCCCTCACCGTGCGCTGCGAGGAGCAGGGCGCCATGGCCGCGCAGGGCCTGGAGGCCGGCAAGCACGTCAACATGGAGGTGCCGGGCGCACACCGGATGGAGGACTGCTGGCGCATCGTGGCTGCGCAGGAGCGGACCGGGAAGGTCTTTCAGCTCGCCGAGCAGGTGCGCTACGCCGGGTTCGTCGAGGCGTGGAGGGGCCTGGTCGCGGAGGGCCGGCTCGGCCAGATCACCTTCTGCGAGGGACAGTACTTCCACTACTACGTCGGCAAGTCGTTCGTGGACCCCGCGACCGGCAGGTTCTACGGCCCGGACGGGGTGGCTGCCCACCCGGAGGCCAGGCCCGCTTGGCTGTCCCGCATGCCCCCCATCCATTACCTCCCCCACGACCTCGGCCCCCTGCTCAAGGTCCTGGACGACCGCGTGGTCGAGGTGATGGCCATGAGCACCGGGTCCCCCAGCGCCGCCCACCCGGTGCTGCCCTCCCCGGACGTGCAGGTCGCCCTGATGAAGACGGAGAGGGGGGCGATCCTCCGCCTGGCCGTTAGCTTCGCGCAGCCCCACCCTCACGTCAACAACCACTGGCTGCACGTCCTGGGCACGAAAGGCTCCGTGGAGTGGCGGCGCTCCAACCGGGACTTCCCCAAGCTCTATCTGACGGACGGCCAGATGCACGACAAGTCGGACGTGGACTGGCGGTTCGAGCGGACGGACGCCCCCCCGGAGGCGCGCGGCAGCGGGCACAGCGACATGGATTACTACGTCCACGCCGCCTTCCGCGACGCCGTGCTCGGCGTCCGGCCCCTGGACTACGACGTGTACAGGGCGATGGACACGACCGCTCCCGCCATCCTGGCTGCGGAGTCCATCGCGCGGGACGGCGCGAAACTCCGCGTCCCCTCCTTCAGGCCGGACGCGACGCGGCCCGCAGGCCGGATGCCCCTCGAAGGCCGGTGATGAACAGACCATAAGGAGATTTCACATGCTGACCGTGACAACCCCCAGCCTCGAAGGAAAGCGCATCATCCGCTACCTCGGCCTGGTGAGCGGAGAGGCGATCCTGGGCGCCAACATCTTCAGGGACATCTTCGCCGGCATCCGGGACATCGTCGGAGGGAGGTCCGCGGCCTACGAGAGCGAGCTGCGAAAGGCCAAAGAGATCGCCGTTCAGGAGATGCAGGAGCAGGCGAAGGCCCTCGGCGCCAACGCCATCGTCGGCGTCGACCTGGACTATGAGACGATCGGCAGCGGCAGCATGTTGATGGTGAGCGCCAGCGGCACGGCCGTGCAGGTCGAGGGGGAATAGCCCCCCTTTCCCCCGCCATGAACGACCCCGCGTGCGTGCTGGCCCTCCGCGAGGACGCCGGCCTCGGCCCCCTCACCTTCTACCGGCTCCTGCGCCGCTTCGGGACCGCCGAGGCGGTCCTGTCCGCCTCCGCGGCGGACCTCCAAAAGGTGTCCGGCGTCAGCCCGGACCGCGCGCGGAGGATCGCCGAGGCCGCCTGCGCCCTCCCCGGCATTCGCTCTCGCCTGACCGTTCTGACGCAGCGCGGCATCGCCCTGATCACCGCCTTCGACCCGGCCTATCCGGCCCGCCTGAGACGCCT
>CAYRZX010000481.1:0-4242 GCA_964428665.1 uncultured Gemmatimonas sp. | reverse complement strand
AGACCTCCTGCTCGAAGTCGAGGGCCTCAAGACCTATTTCCCGATCCGGCGGGGCGTCTGGAGGAAGACGGTAGGCCACGTCAGGGCGGTGGACGGGGTGGACCTGACGCTGCGGCGGGGGGAGACCGTCGGGCTGGTGGGGGAGAGCGGGTGCGGGAAGACCACGGTGGGGCGGTCCATCCTCCGGCTCGTGGAGCCGACGGATGGGCGGATCGTGTATCACCGCGACGGCGAGGCGGTGGACATGAGGGGCCTGGGCCGGGAGGCGCTGCGGAGGCTCCGGCGGGAGATGCAGTACATCTTTCAGGACCCTTACTCCTCCCTCAACCCGCGCATGACCGTGTTCGACATCGTGGCGGAGCCGCTCGTGATCAACGGGGTCGCGAAGGGGCGGGAGCTGGAGGACCGGGTGGAAGGGCTGCTGGCGCGGGTGGGGCTGAGGCCCGACCACCTGAGGCGCTACCCGCACGCGTTCAGCGGGGGGCAGCGCCAGCGGGTCGGGATCGCGCGCGCCCTGGCGTTGACGCCCGGCCTGATCATCGCGGACGAGCCGGTGTCTGCGCTGGACGTGTCGGTGCAGGCGCAGGTCCTGAACCTGCTGGAGGACCTGCAGGAGGCGTTCGGGCTGACCTACCTGTTCGTGGCGCACGACCTGAGCGTGGTGGAGCACATCAGCGACCGGGTGGCCGTGATGTACCTCGGCCAGGTGGTGGAGGTGACGGAGGCCGAGCGTCTCTACCGGCGCCCCCTCCATCCCTACACGGCGGCGCTCCTGGCGGCGGCGCCGGCCGCCGACCCCGAGGCCCGGGGCGGGATGACCCCGGTCGAGGGCGACGTGCCGGACCCGGCGAATGCCCCACCCGGCTGCAAGTTCCATCCGAGGTGCCCCTATGCCCAGGCGGTCTGTCGGGAAGAGGCGCCTGAGCTGCTGGAGGTCGAGCCGGGCCATCGGGCGCGATGTCACTTCGCCGGGGAGATTGCGTTTAAGACATAAAGACCTCACCCACCCCCCATCCCCCTCCCTCTCCGTATACGGAGAGGGAGGGGGTGACAAGGGCTTTTCTACAGAGTTGGGGGAGGGTGAGGTCCGTTTTATAAGGAGAGCCTATGGAGGTCCTTGAATTTACCCCCAACCCCTTCGGCGGGGCCGTCATCAACCCGGAGGCGCTGCCTGAAGACCCCGGGGCGTTTCGCCAGCGGCTCCGCCATTCCCTGAACACCTGGAAGGCCGAAGGGTTCAAGGTCGCCTGGCTGGAGGTTCCGGCCGCCAGGGCCGGCCTGATCCCGGCCGCCGTGGAGGCGGAGTTCGCGTTTCACCACAGCGGCGAGAACTATCTCATGATGACCCACCGCCTGCTGGAGGGGGCGTTCATCCCGGCCTACGCCACGCACTACATCGGGGCCGGGGGGGTGGTGCTGAACGAGCGGCGGGAGCTGCTGGTGGTCTGCGAGAAGTACCGCCGGACGGGGCGTCCTTACTACAAGCTGCCCGGCGGGGCGCTGCACGCGGGGGAGCATCTCGTGGAGGGGGTGATCCGGGAGGTGCGCGAGGAGACCGGCGTGAAGGCGCGGTTCGAGGCGCTCGTCTGTTTCCGGCACTGGCACGGCTACCGGTACGGGAAGTCGGACATCTACTTCGTCTGCCGGCTGTCGCCGCTGAGCCAGGAGGTCAACATGCAGGCGGAGGAGATCGAGGAGTGCCTCTGGATGCCGGTGGAGGACTACCTGAGCTCCGAGTTCGTGAGCGTCTTCAACAAGCGGATCGTGCAGGCGGCGCTGGAGAGCCCGGGCGTGGCGCCGACGGAGATCGAGGGTTACGCGGACCCCAGCAAATACGAATTCTTTATGCCCAGGGAGGAAGGTTGATCCGTGAAAGTCGAGCGATTTGCGGGCAACCCGGTCATCCGGCCCCACATGGACCGAAGGATGGGGAGCAACATCAACGGGCCGTCTCTGATCCGGGTCCCTGACTGGCTGGAGAATCCTCTGGGCAGGTACTACCTCTACTTTGCCCATCACAAAGGGGAATATATACGCCTCGCGCACGCAGACCGGCTGGAGGGGCCCTGGTCCACGCACGAGCCTGGCACGCTGCAACTCGAAGGCTCGTTCTGCCGCGGGCACGTGGCCTCTCCCGACGTCCACGTGGACCACGCGAACCGGGAGATCCGGATGTACTATCACGGGCCGGTGGAGGGAGGGGGACAGGAGTCGAGGGTGGCGATCTCCGGGGATGGGATCGCGTTCGCGCCTCTGCCGGAGCGGCTCGGAAACCCCTATTTCAGGGTCTTTCAGTGGGGCGGACACTTCTACGCCCTGGGGATGCCGGGGGTGTTTTACAGGTCGAGGGACGGGCTGGCCCATTTTGAGCAGGGGCCGACCCTTTTCACCGAGCACATGCGTCACTCCGCGGTCAGGCTGGACGGAGATCGGCTCTCCGTGTTTTACAGCAACGCCCTGGATTGCCCTGAGCGCATCCTCGTCTCCACGATCGAACTGACACCAGACTGGATGGGCTGGAAGGCGTCGGGGCCGGTCACGGTCCTGGAGCCTGAGACGGAATACGAGGGGGCGGACCTTCCGCTGGAGCCGTCCAGGAGGGGCTGGGCGCCGGAGAGAGTGCGCCAGCTGCGGGACCCCGGCATCTTCCGGGAAGGGGGAGACACCTACCTTTTATACTCCGTGGCCGGCGAACACGGGATCGCCGTGGCGAGGTTGACGGACGGATGACGATCGCGTCCATTCGCTCCATCCAGGGAGGGCGACGGGGGAGGATCGGGCGGAAGCTGGCGCTGGCGTTCGTGGCGTTCGTGATGGTGGTGGTGGGCGGCACGGGCTGGGCGCTCTACGACGTGACCCGGCGCAGCCTGGAGCGCGAGATGAGCGAGCGGCTAACGGCCGTCGCGCGGCTGGTGGCCGGGGGGCTGGACGGCCAGACGGTGCGCACGCTCCACCCGGGGGCTGAGGGGTACCGGACCTACGCCAGTCTGACGGCGCGCCTGCGGCGGGCGCGGGAGATGGTGGGGGCGCGGCGGATCGTCGTGTTCGACCGGCAGGGGCGGGGCCTGCTGGACACGGAGCCGGGGGCGCCCATCGGGCGGGAGTACGCCCGCCTGCGGATCGACCGGGCGGAGGGGGCGTCGGTCTGGCGGGGGGCGTCCGCGCACTCGGCGCTGTTCCAGGGGGAGGACGGGTTCTTCTACAAGTCGGGTTACGCGCCGGTCTACGACGGGGAGGAGGTGGTCGCCGGGGTGGGGGTGGAGATCGGCGCGGCGTTCCTGGAGACCATCCGGCAGTTTCGGAGTTCGGTCGTGACCTTCGGGGCGGTGAGCGCCGTCCTGACGGTGCTCATTGGACTGGGGCTGGCGCGCACGATCACGGGGCCGGTCCGCCGGCTGGTGGATGCAGCCCATCAGATCGGCAGGGGGGACCTCAAACACGCTGTGGAGGCCCCGTCGCAGGACGAGCTGGGCGACCTGGCGGACACGATGGAGGAGATGCGACGCCGGCTCGTGGCTCGGGACGCGCAGCTCCGGCAGATGCTGGCGGGCGTGGCGCACGAGATCCGTAACCCGCTGGGGGGGATCGAGATCTACGCCGGGCTGATCGCCGACGACCTGCCGGACGGAGATCCGCGCAAGGCCCACATCCGAAAGGTGATCGGGGAGGTGCAGACCCTCAACCGGATCATCTCGGAGTTCCTGGACTTCGCCCGTCCCACGCAGCCGCATCCGACGCCGACGCCGGTGGCCCGGATCGCCGGGGAGGCGGCGTTTCTCCTGGCCCCGGAGATGGAGGCGGCGGGCGTGCGCTATGTTCAGGAGACACCGGAGGGGCTGGAGGTCCGCGCGGACCCGGAGCAGGTGAAGCGGGCGCTGCTCAACCTGATGAAAAACGGGGTGCAGGCCATGCAGGAGGGGGGGGTGCTGACCGTGCGGGCGCGGGCCGAAGGGGAGCGGGTGGTGGTGGAGGTGGAGGACACGGGGCCGGGGATGCCGCCGGAGGTGCGGGCGCGGGCGTTCGAGCCGTTCTTCACGACGAGGGAGAAGGGCACGGGCCTGGGGCTGGCCGTCGTGCAGAAGATCGTGGAGGAGAACGGAGGGGCGGTGGAGGTGGAGAGCGAGGTTGGGAAAGGAACGACGTTTAGAATGATATTGCCGAGAGAATTGCCGTGAGCCGAATTCTGGTCGTGGAGGACAACGAGACGATGCGCACCGGCGTGGCGCTGGTGGTGGAGCGCAT
>CAYRZX010000480.1:0-4248 GCA_964428665.1 uncultured Gemmatimonas sp. | reverse complement strand
GATCGCGTATGCCTCGCCCCTGACGATCTCCCAATGAACCGATTGGCAGTAGAGCGCGTAGTCGCTCCGGGTGAACTTCCCCGGACCGGCCAGCAGGCGCAAGGTCACGTCACGGGGTAGGCCCTGGGCGAACGGATCGCGGGGGTAGCTCGGGGGCCGGGTGGCTTCAGGCAGCGCGGTCGTGCTCAAGGGCCTCCTCCCCAAGTTCGGGCACGAGCTTCAGGAGCGCCCACAGCCCGCGCAGATGCTTGCAGGCCCCCCGGCTGCTCCGACGCCCGGCAGGGCAGGAACAGCGCCCCTCCTGCGGCTCCACCGTATAGGCCCTGCCTGACGGCGACGAGATCCGCCACGTGCCGGGGGATAGGCGGGTCAGGCGGTAGCCGGGGGCGTCGATCTGAAACGTGCTCACCGTAGGACCTCCCCGTCCAGGTGGACCTTGACCCAGTGGACCGCCCGCAGGTCCTCCGGCGTCGCTCCCTGCCGTTCGGCGTCCTGCAGGACGGTTCCGTCGGGCGAGCTCGGGGCCCGGGTGTCAGCGGGGGCGGTCACGGCTGCCCCCCCCAATTTCCGATCAGGCCCATGGCCTCGTTGAAGAACAGCTTCACGGTCCCGGTCGGGCCGTTGCGCTGCTTGGCGATGTGGGCCTCCAGCAGGTGCGTCACGTCCTCCCCGGCCTGCTCCAAGACGCCGTACCGCGCGGGACGATGCAGCAGGATCACAACGTCGCTGTCCGCCTCGATGCTGCCGGAGTCCCGAAGATCGGCCAGGATCGGGCGCTTGTCTGTGCGCCGTTCGCTTTCCCGGTTCAACTGCGCCAGGGCCAGGACGGGGACGTTCAGGTCCCGCGCCGTGTTCTTGATCGCCCGGCTGATGGCGCTGACCTCCTGCTCCCGGTTATCGGCCCTCTTACCGCGTACCGGGTCAAGCAACTGAAGGTAGTCGATCACGAGCAACCCGATCCCCTTCTCCCGCTTCAGCCGTCGGGCCTCCCTTGCGATGTGACCGGGTTCCCGTAGCGTCTCGGAAAAGTGGATGGGGCGCTCTGCGATCTGCCGGGCTGCGCGGCCTACGGCGTCCCGTTGCTCAGGTCCAAGTCTGCCCCGGCGCAGGTCCTGAGAGTCTACCCGCGCAACCAGGGCCAGCAGGCGGGTTGCCAGGGGCCGGACGGACATCTCCACGGACACGAACCCCACCGGAACATGGGGGGAGGCGTTCCAGCAGATCATCAGGCCCAGCGCCGTCTTGCCCGTGGAGGGCCGGGCCGCGACCGTGACCATATCCCCGGCCTGTAGGCCGTTGGTCAGGTCGTCCAGGTCCTTCAGGCCGGTCGGGACGCCCGCAATCTCTCCGGGGGCCTTCCAGGAGTCTTCGAGCGATTCCAGAGCAGGCCAAATTACGTCGCTGGCGGCCTGCCATGCCACGATGCCCCTTGAACCCGTGTCCAGGGTGGGGGCCAAGGCCGCCGCCGCGTTCAGCAGGTCCTCAGTGGAGGTCGCCGGGTCGTAGGCGGCGGCTGTCAGTCGGTCAGCCCGGACGATCAGCGCACGCCGGACATAGGCGTCCCGCACGAGGGCCGCGTGATACTCGACGTTGGCAGAGGTCCCGACCTCCCCGGCAAGCTGCGCCAGCGCGACGGCTCCTCCGGCCTGTTCCAGCGTCCCGGCCTTTTCCATCTCAGCGCGAACGGTCAACACGTCTACGGCCTCCCCCCGGTCGTGCAGGGCGCAGATCGCCGTCCAGACGTGCCGGTGCGCCGTCAGGTAGAAACTCTCAGGGGTCAGCCGGCCCCGGGTCGCGTCAACGGCGTCGGCGTCCAGGAGGCAGGCAGACAAGACGGCCCGCTCGTAGTCGAGGGCTTGAGGCGGTAGGCGGTCGAGGTTGGCGCTCATGCCGGCACCCTCCATTTCTGACACCCGTTCGGGCAGGTTGCTACCCCATCCGCTACGTCTGCCGGGCTGTGGCACTTCGGACAGGAGACCATAACCCTGGCCCTGCCGTTGTCGGACGGTTTGGGGAGGTTCAAAAACTGCTCGATCCGGTCGTCGGTGTGGAAGAACCACGCCATGCCCCGGTGGGCGTTGTGCTCCATCCACCAGGGGGCACGTGCAAAGTTCTGGATGGCCCTGTCGAGATCGTCGGGGGAGTAGGTCTTGAGGCGGGTCTGAATCTTCGTCCGTGCCCCGTCCGTGAGACATGCGCCGGGGTGAATGTTCTGCCGGTAGGCATCCGCTACAGAGACAACGGCGGCGTTAGCCGCCTTATCTTCTTCCCTTTGTCTTCTTATGTTTATATTCTTAGGCGGACATGTACGTCCGGGGTCCCCGGACACCGGTGTCCGGGGTGGGCGGACATGTACGTCCGGGGTAGGCTCTGACCCCGGACATGGGTGTCCGGGGTCAGGAGTAGCGAACATCTCAAGCTGTGAGGACTTGCCGGGTCGAATCCGGCGCGTCAGAAGACCCCGCTTCTCCACCTCGGCGGCGATCCGTCGAACGTGACGGACGCTCATGGACATCTTCCGGGCGATGGTGGGGAGCGATGGGAAGGGGGCGCTGTCGTGGTACTGGTGACGGCGGGCGTGAGCGAGAAAGACCAGTTCAGGCGCTGACAGCCCCATGTCCGCCTGGTGGTCGAGCCATTCGTTTGGGATGGTGGTGAAGTTGTTCACGTTCTACACCTCCGGCAGACGAAGGGGCCGGGGGGCTGCCGGTCCCCCCGGGATCCCTTCAGGTCCGGCCGTTCAGGGCCGGGAGTCAGCTTGCGCTCGCGACCACGCTGGGAGAGACGGCGCGGCGGGTGTTCGTCTCAACAACCCGAATCTGGCGTTCTACCTCGGCGATCTGGCGGGAGATCACTAAGCGACGGCGGGTCAAGTCCCGGTGCTGGTGTAGTAGGGCCAGCAGTTGGGGAGACAGATCAGGCTTGACAGGATGATCGGGGGCTGATATATTCAAGACGAAATCCCCCCTTCAGGGTGAAGGGCCGCGTCTTGGCTGGGCGAGCTGGAGCGCGGCGGATTCGTTGATCGAGCGCCGTCTGGTTGGTGGACCGGGCGGCGTTCGGCGTTCAGGCTGGGACCTCGACCTCCGGCAGCCGGCTTGAACGTCCGGGCTGGTGGCGGGCGGCGTCGAAGGCGTCGAGTTCGGCGGGATCAAAACGCCATTGGCCGCCGATCTTATAGCCCGGCAAAAGCCCCTGAGCCAGGTGCAGACGGACGGTCCAGGGGGAAATGCCATACCGCTTCGCAACGTCGGCGATCGTCAAATTTGGCGTGGGCATGTGACCTCCTTTCGGGGAAAAGAAAAGCCGCGTACGAATTTCCGAATTTCACCGGAAATTTATATGCGGCTCCGAAAGGTTCAAACTCTGACAAAACTCTGACAGTTACTTTTTCAGCCTCCCCCTGCGTTGTTTGAGGTGTCGCCTTGCCCACTGCTGGCAGGTGTTGTTGGGACACGTCTTAGCCTTTGGTCCCCTTTGGCCAGGGAGGAAAAGGCCCTTACACCCCTTCTTTTGGGCAGGGCATTTTTTCAAAGGCTGTTCCCCAAGCTGGCCTGTTACGAATTGCACCACAAAGAAACTCAAGGCCCTGACAGCCAATTCCCTTTCCCTCCACCTTTCTTGATATTCACGACTTTGAAGCACATCCGTCAACTTTACAAGGTCCTTTTTTTTCCCAATGGATGTTTCGCACACCAATGCCTCACCATCCAGATTTAGCCTCGGAGAAATCCAAGACAGGTAGGTGTTGATCTGGCCTATCGACGATCTGGTCTTTCCTGAGATAAAATCCTTCATCGCCTGTTGAGCACGTTTCGTTTCAGTCAACATCTCCTCATAGGGTAACATTTCAGGGTGTTGCTCGAAGACCTTTGGGTCGCACTTCATCGCCACGGACGCAAGTATCTCAAACAGCTTTCTTGTTTTCTTCGGATCCTGTTCTGGGTCATAATCTATGAAGTCAACATATCCATCGCCCCCAAACCCTACATGGAGGGGGACATCGAGGTCTACGGTTAATTGGACGGGAGCGGGGTGCATCACTTCTGCGATGATTGTCTTTACCTCATCGAGCGTAAAACTATCGGGGAGGCGCTCGCCTTTCTTGATTCCTGCCGTTTGGTGAATCCTCCACCGCCAGAGGACGGCGCGGCCAGCTATTTGCTCCACTTCGGTCAAGGAGAGCGTGTCTCGAACGGGCGTAACCGGTCTTCCGCGTTTATAATAGACTGAAATTGTTTGACTTAT
>CAYRZX010000479.1:0-4248 GCA_964428665.1 uncultured Gemmatimonas sp. | reverse complement strand
GCGGCGTTCGCCGCGTTCACGTTCTTCCTCTCGATGGTCTCCGTGAGGCGGCAGAAGTGAAAAACAGAATATAGAATACAGGAGGAAAAGCGTACCGGCCCTCACCCACCCCCCGTCCCCCTCCCTCTCCCGTACGTACGGGAGAGGGAGGGGGTGATAAGGGTCTTTCTACAGGTATGGGGGAGGGAGAGGGCCTGCCTCCTGTATTCTACCATTGGAGGTTCAGTGTGGGGTCTCGACAGCGCTGGCTGGTCCGGGGGGCCATTGCCGTGGCCGTCGCGGGGTTCATCGGGACATCGGCGTTTCTGTGGGGGCGCGAGCAGGGGCGTCGCCCATCCCCCCTGCCCGTGTACGGGTCCGTGCCGGACTTCGAGCTGACGGAGCGGAGCGGGCGCACGGTGCGGCTGGCGGACCTGAAGGGCCATCTCTGGATCGCGGACTTCATCTTCACCTCGTGCGCCGGCCCCTGCCCGATGCTGTCGCAGCAGATGTCCGGGTTTCAGACCGCTCTGACCCGCGCGCCGGAGGTCCGGCTGGTCTCCTTCACGGTGGACCCGGAGCGGGACACGCCGGAGGTTCTGTCCGAGTACGCGGAGCGCTACCGGGCCGACCGGGAGCGGTGGCTGTTTCTGACCGGGGAGCGGAAGACGGTCTACCGGCTGATCCGGGAGGGGTTCCGGCTGACGGTGGGGGAGGTGCCGGAGGACGACGGACAGATCCTGCACAGTCTCCGGTTTGCGCTGGTGGACCGGGCGGGGCAGGTGCGGGGATACTACAACGGGGACGACCCGGAGTCGCTCCGGCGTCTGCTTCCGGACGTGGACCGGCTGCTGCGGGAAAGGGCGTAAACAAGCGGTCAGCGGATCAGCGATCAGCAAAAAGGCGAAAGAGCACTCGTATCCTTTGCTTCTTTCGCCTTGTCCCTGGTTTTAGCTGAAAGCTGACGGCTGATTGCTGAAAGCTTCTATGATTCCGATCTCCGCCCTGCCGACGCTGAACGCGCTTCTGAACGGTCTCAGCGCCGCGCTTTTGATCGCGGGCTATCTCTGCATCCGGAGGAGGCGTGTGGCTGCGCACCGGGCGCTGATGGTCGCCGCGTTCGTCGTCTCGGCGCTGTTTCTCTGCTCTTACGTGGTCTACCACGCGCACGCCGGTTCGAGGCCGTTCACGGGGCAGGGGTGGATCAGGCCGGTCTACTTTGCGATCCTGATCTCGCACGTCCTGCTGGCCTTCGCGCTGCTCCCGCTGGCGTTGACGACGCTCTACCGGGCCGGGCGGGGGCAGTTCGAGCGGCACCGGAGGATCGCCCGGTGGACGTTTCCGATCTGGATGTACATCTCGGTGACGGGGGTCGTCGTGTACTGGATGTTGTATCGGATGTGAAGGTCTGTTAATAGTTGACATTGACTTATAAAGATGATATATTCAGCCCGTTTGGAAGGATGTGACATTTGATCTTCTTTGCGTTTCTCTGTGTCCTCTGTGTTCTCTGCGGTTAAAGGGTTTCTTATGATCTCTTACGCGATTGCGATTCTGCTCCTGCCGCTGGCGGCGTTCGGGGTCCAGATTTTCTTCGGGAAGCGCCTGCCGCGAGGGGGGGACTGGGTTTCGGTGGGGGCGATCTTCCTCTCGCTGCTGCTGTCTCTGATCGTCCTGGGACACGCCATCGGGGAGTACAACCCGAACTACTTTGAGCGCGAGCAGTGGACGTGGATGGATTTCGGGGGTTCGAAGATCTCCCTGGGCATCCAGCTCGACAACGTCGCGGCGATCATGCTGGTGGTGGTGACGCTGGTCAGCGCCCTGGTCCACCTCTACTCCGTCGGCTACATGCACGGCGACAAGCTCTACCATCAGTTCTTCGCCTTCCTCTCCCTCTTCTCCTTCTCCATGCTCGGCCTGGTGCTGAGCGACAACTTTTTCTGTCTCTACATCTTCTGGGAGCTGGTGGGGGTCAGTTCCTACCTGTTGATCGGGTTCTGGTTCGAGAAGCCCTCGGCGGCGGACGCCTGCAAGAAGGCGTTCATCGTCAACCGGGTGGGGGACTTCGGGATGTTCGCGGGCATCCTGATTCTTCTCTGGCAGGTCGGCCCGCTGGGCTACCAGGAGGTGTTCCAGGCGGTGGGGCAGGGGGAGTTGAGCGGGGGACTGCTGACGCTGGCGGGGGTCTGTCTGTTCTTAGGGGCGGTGGGGAAGTCGGCGCAGTTCCCGCTCCACGTCTGGCTGCCGGACGCGATGGAGGGGCCGACGCCGGTGAGCGCGCTGATCCACGCGGCGACGATGGTGGCCGCCGGGGTCTACATGGTGACGCGGATGTTCCCGATCCTGACGCCGGACGCGCTCCTGTTGATCGCCTACATCGGGGCGATCACGGCGATCCTGGGCGCTTCGATTGCGATTGCGCAGAACGACATCAAGCGGGTGCTGGCCTACTCGACGATCAGCCAGCTCGGATACATGATCATGGGGCTGGGGGTGGGGGCCTACGTGGCCGGGTTCTTCCACCTGGTGACACACGCGGCGTTCAAGGCGTGCCTGTTCTTAGGGTCCGGGAGCGTCATCCACGCGATGCAAGGCGTGGTCCACGGCTCGGACCGGGACCCGCAGGACGTGCGGAACATGGGGGCGCTCAAGGGCTACATGCCGACGACCTACTGGACGTTTCTGACCGCCACGATCGCGCTGGCCGGGGTGCCGCTGACGTCAGGGTTCCTGAGCAAGGACTCGATCCTGGCCGGGACGCTGGAGTTCTCGATGGGGCATCCGCAGCATTTCCTGATCCCGCTGATCGGATTCGGGGCGGCGGGGATCACGGCGTTCTACATGTTCCGGCTGGTGTTCCTGACGTTCCACGGGGAGGCACGGTGGAGAGACGGTCACGGGGCGCACGGCGCAGGGCACGGTCACGACAGCCACGGCGGACACGGGCACGCAGGGGAGCCGCACGAGTCGCCGAGGGTGATGACGATTCCGCTGGTGGTTTTGGCGGCCCTGAGTCTCTGGTTCTGGTACAGCCCCAATCCGGTCTCGCCGTCCGGCTGGTTCCATCATATGGTCGTGAAGCCGGAGAGCCTGGCGACGGGCGGGGGTGGACACGGGGGGCACGCGGGGGCGGTGGAGGGGATGACAGGGCCGGTGCTGGCGCAGCACGGGGGGCACGAGGGGGACCACACGGCGCACCTGATGGCCATGGCGCTGTCGGTCCTGGTGGCGGGCCTGGGCATCTGGGTCTCCTACCGGCTCTACTACCTCCGGGGGAAGGAAATGCTGGAGAGGGAGGAACGGGCGCGGAAGGAGAGCGGGCTCTACAAGGCCATGCTGAACAAGTGGTACTTTGACGAGTTCTATGACGCGACGTTCATCCGGGGGACGCTGGCCCTGCGGATGGCGCTGGGCTGGTTCGACCAGAAGGTCATCGACGGGATCGTGAACATGGTGGGCCGCGTGACGGTGCTG
Organism: uncultured Gemmatimonas sp.; assembly: GCA_964428665.1. Classification (GTDB taxonomy): domain Bacteria; phylum Latescibacterota; class UBA2968; order SICM01; family SICM01; genus SICM01. Next base: position 792 of record CAYRZX010000479.1, on the reverse strand, counting down.
GTGTCGAAGGCGGACGGGCTGTTCGACAACTGGGTGGTGGATGGCGCGGTGAACGGCACGGCGGCGATCATCTCCACCCTGGGCGACGGGCTGCGACGCCTCCAGACCGGGCGCATCCAGAGCTATTTGATCATGGCGATGGCGGGCATAGTTCTTATGATGGTTTTGAGGATGATGTAAAATTGTGACCCAGTAGATTCTTTGGTGGAATCACCATCAGTAGATCACAAAATGGCGTAAATGGCCCAAATCAGGCGATTTATTGTTCAGGTGTAGGGGCGACTCTCGCGAGTCGCCCGTCGGCCTTGTGGAATCGGATCGCCGGGCGGGTCCAAGACCCGCCCCTACCCCTACGGGGTAAACCGACTGATCCTGGGCATCAGCCGCCAATTCATGACGTTTCGGGATGTACTGACAATGGAAAACAAGTCTCCGATAGAAAGAATTGCGCAACTCAGAGAAAGCGATATAGGCCCTACGGAGGAGAATGTAAAACAGAAGGTCATCGTTCCAATACTTGATTTGTTGGGACACCGGAGGGAAGACTTGGAGTTTGAATACCGTACACGAAAGGGAAGTAAACTAGACATTTACATCAAGAATGTGCCTCCTGATTGTAGAGTCATCATTGACACCAAGAATTATAGCGAAAATCTGAATGACCATATAGATCAGATAAAGGAATATACCTTTGATGAGAACCCATTGCTTTCAATAATTTCGAATGGCACTGAGGTTCAGTACATGGAAATTTATGAGTCAATCGGCTGAGCAGTAGCGTAGATGACGGAG
>CAYRZX010000478.1:0-4259 GCA_964428665.1 uncultured Gemmatimonas sp. | reverse complement strand
ATACCGATGCCTTCAGACCCGTGGGGAAGGCCCCCCGGTAGCCCGCCGCGTCCGAATAGGCATAAATGTCATCGTAGATATATCCATTAAAAAACCACCGGGACCCCAGAAATGTGGGCAATTCATAGTTGACGAAGGCGAAATAGACCCTCTCCTGCGTCCTGGTCTGGCCAGGCCGATCCTCCTGCCCGTCCCCGTCGAAGTCGCCCAGGTTCGTGAAGAGATACTCCACGAGGACGAAGTCGTCGAAGTCCGGGTTGCTCCAGTCGTGGACGCGCGCCTGCGTCAGGATGCCCTGCTTGGTGCTGGACCACTGTCCGATGATGACCTCCTCCGGGAGGTCCACGTCCCGGATGTAGGCGTGGAGGCGGTAGTTGGCGATCTGCACGGGATTGGCGGCCCGCGGGTCGGTCGCCCCGTAGATGCTCCCCTCGTCGGTCTTCGAGATGCCGGGCCAGTAGGTGGCCAGGTAGGGGAAGGTCCCGGCCAGGTGGACGAGGGCCTCCCCGCTCCCTCCCTTCCAGAGACCCCGCAACGGATTGACCACGCCCCAGGTCTCCTCCGGCCTGCCCTTCGGGTCGTAGGGCGCGGGCCGGAGGTACTGGCCGACCCAGGGGGTGTCGCGGGTAAAGGGGGCGTCGGTGAGCGTGACCTTCCCGTCGGAGGTCATGATCCAGGCCATCTCTCCCAGCGAGGTGACGTAAGAGTGACCACCTCCCCCTAAGCCGTAAATGCCCTGTGTCCCGCCCCCGCTGCTGGGGTAGGCCAGGCCCTGGTTCAGGTTCAAAGAAGCATCTCGCGATTTGGCCCCTATGTTGGAGTATGCGACGTGGATCATGGCCCGGCTTGCACGAACGCCGGGCACTCTGGCCGGGTCGACCTGCGCCTCCGCATCAAGGGACCACAAGACCACAGGACCACAAGACCACAGGACCACAAGACCACAGACCACAAGACCGTTGCGATATCGCAGGGCGAGGGTCTTCAGCAGAATGGAGATCCGGTAGGTCATGGGTGTGTTACCTCCATAGAAAAGCGGGGGCAGGTGTCCGGCCCTCACCCCGCCTCGCTGCGCTCGGCACCCCTCTCCCGTACAACGGGAGAGGGGAAGGGGAGTTCCCCGCTTATCGCCCTGCTTCGTCAGACTCACCCTCTCCCACACGTGGGAGAGGGTAGGGCAGGGGTCGCGACCTCATGGGAGCGACAGGTGGATGGGGGCGTAACCAAGCCGGGTGAGGGCCTTCCCCCTTCTCCTGTCCTGAGCAGAGCGAAGGAACGGGAGAAGGGGGTCAGGGGGATGAGGGCCGATCCTTACCAATTGAACCTCATCCCCACATTCCACCGCCTCGGAAAATGCGCGTAGTTCCGGTCGTTGATGTCGCCATACTTCAGATAGGTCGCGTCGTCCGGCCGGGGGGCCTCCAGGCCGTAGAAGAAGTAGTCCACGACGGCAGGCGGGCTGGTCCGGTCCTGCTGGTTGAACAGGTTGCGGATGTCGATGAAGAAGGTGGGCTGAAGCCGGCCCTTCGAGCGGAAGGTCTTCTCCAGCGCCAGGTCGGTCCGGGTGTCCATCTTCAGCTCCTGCCAGGTGGGCTGGCCTCCGAGGGGAGAGCTATACAGCGTGAGCGCGCCGGTCTCGAATCGGTTGATGAGCGTGGCCCGGACGCTGCTCAGGAGGCGGCCCAGGAAGGACGGTCCGAGCCGGAGGTCGTCGGGCAGGGAGAGCAGGAGTGTGACGCTCCCGAAGCTCCGGCGGTCGCCCGGCCTGGGATCCCGGGTGTCCGCGCTGTAGCCTCCCGTCACCGTGTAGATGCCCTTCCTGCCGATCTCCCCGGCCATCGGGTAGATGCCGTCATACACCCCCGTGCCGAGCGGAGCGTCCTTCAGGGCAGCCTTCCGGACGTTGTCGATGGCCTCCTGCGCCTGCGCGCCATACTTTTTGATGTCCGCCTCGGTCATCCGCCTCGGAATCTCCCTCCCGGTGGGGGAGGGGTCGAAGTCGACCCAGAGGTCCGGGACGAAGACCTGCTGCCCGTCCGGGAAGGTCTTCGTGTAGCCCGTCTTCGACAGGCTGGCCACGGTCAGGGAGTCCATGTAGACGTTCCGGATGACGTTGCCCAGCTTGCCGGTGGTGAACCGCGTCCACTGGAGGGTGTAAGATGCCTGGAACGAGAAGTTGTGGGCGAAGGCCTTCTTCAGGGACAGCTCCAGGCCCCGCGTGTCCGACCAGGCCCCGTTGTCGAGTGTCCGGGTGAAGTTCACGGCCCGGTCTCGCGCGCCTAACCAGGTCTCGTTGGGGTAGGTCGTGAGCTGGTCCACGTCGCTCTTGTAGTAGGTGGTCAGGGTCGCGGTGTAGTCGGAGATGAAGTTCCAGTCCATGCCCACCTCGAAGTTAGTGGACTTGACCGGCCTCAGCAGGGGCGTGCCGTTGACCCCGGAGTAGACCGTCTCTAAGTTGTTGAACTGCTCCGGCGCGTCGATCCTCCCGTTCCGGTTGACGTCGATGTCGTCCTTCCTGCCGAACGATTGGAAGTCCCTGCCATAGTAGTAGAACAGGTCCGCGAACTGGTAGAAAGCGCCGGTGGAGAACCGGATCTGCGCCCGCGACGTGACCGGGTGGGAGATGCCGATGCGCGGGGCGAAGGCGATGTGCCAGGGCGCGTCGATCGACCAGATGGATGGGTCGTCATAGAGATAGTCCAGGGCGCGGGTGAACATCCGGAACATGGGCGAGCCGGAGTAGGCCCCGTGCTGCTGCGTGCGCACGTTCGGGTTGAAGGCGTCCATCCGGAGGCCCAGGTTCACGATCATGCCCTCAAACTCCATCTTGTCCTGGACGTAGGCGTTCAGGAAGAGGGGGTGGACCGGCCTGCCGAACTGCAATTTGTCCGCATACAGGTAGAGGCGTCGCTCCGCTGGACTGGAGTGAACGAACTGTGTCAGCCATGTGCTCCCCCGGATGAACTCGACCCCGGCCTTGAGGAAGTGCTTCTCCGTCATCTGCGACGACACGTCCAGCCTGACGGTGTATCGCTGACGGTCCGACCGCCGCCACCGCGCCGCGCCCGGCCGGCCCAGGTTGAACCACCTGTCCGCATCCTGCGCGTTGAGCGCGGTGACTAGGGAGGCCCCGGACGTGTCCATGAACGACCGGCTGCGGGAGAGGCGCACCTCGTAGAACGTCTTCGGAGACAGGGCGTGCGTCAGGACGGCATACTCCAGCTCCTCCCGCGCCTTCTGCCTTCCCGCCGCAGACCATTTCTCCGGCAGGAACAGGTCCCGTCCCCCGTCCCCTGTGCCCCGCATCACCCCCGGCAGGTTGAAGACCGTCCCCGACCCCCCTTCGACGTCCTCGTTGCCGGGGTTCCAGTAGCTCCACCGCTGCAACAGCCCCCCCACCTTCAGCTTCAGGTCCGCGGAGGGCCTGAAGGTGAGGCTCCCCGACAGGGTGAGGTTGTCCGGTCCCGACGGCACAAACCGGTTCTGCTCGTCGTAGAACCCGGTCTTTGAAGGCCCCGGCAGGGGGGTGACAAACTGATCGTGCTTGACCGAGGCTATGAAGGACGCCCGGTCCCCCATTGGCCCGGAGGCGTTGGCCTCGGCCTGCCAGCCGGACCAGCGGTCGTAGTCCGTTCGTTGATGAACCAGTCTGCCTGTGAGAGGGTCCCGCTCGTTCGTCCAGTTGGGATCGTTCCAGCGCACGCGGCCCAGGTGCTGCGGGGAGTCGTAGACGTTGGCGCCCCAGTGCTTCTGCCCCGCAGGCTCAAAGCGCGTCTCCAACCAGCCGTGGTATTTATTCCCCCCCTCCTTCGTCACCACGTTGACCACCCCGGCCTGCGTGTTGCCGTATTCGGCAGGCATCACCCCGGCCAGCACCGAGACCTCCTGCACGGCCCCCCGGTTGATGGACTGGAACGTGCCCCCCTTGCCCCGCCCGTCGTTGTGGTTCATCCGCACGCCGTCCACGATGTAGGCCACGTCCGTGCCGTAGCCCACCTGCTCCACGAAGCTCCCCCGGATGCGATTGCTCCCGTCCACGGCCACGCCGGGCAGCAGTTGCAGCAGGTCCTGGACGCTGCGCACCACCCCGATGCGCTCGATCTCGCTGACCGTCACCACATATTCGCTGGTGGTCTTGTCCGCCTCCACCAGCGGGCGCACCGCCGTGACCGTGACCTCGGACATCTGCAAGGCCGTCTCTTTGAGCGCAAAGTCCACCGTGGCCGTCTGGTCCGTAAAGTCCACCGTCGTGGTCCGGT
>CAYRZX010000477.1:0-4272 GCA_964428665.1 uncultured Gemmatimonas sp. | reverse complement strand
TATCCTCAAAAAGGAGGTTCATCGAAAAAGGTTTCCAATGATACGGTTTTGAGGGCGCAAAGTCAAGCCCTTTTTCAGGCGTTGCAGGAGTGAAGGAGGGCCTTGCCTCTGCTAACCAATTCGTCAAATGATCCGCCTGATTTTGCAGGGGCAACCGGCCGGTCGCCCCTGGGGAGGGAGAATGATCTATTTCAGCGTGAACCGGATCGGGTAGGCCACCCAGACGCTGATCGGAAGACCTTTGTAAATGGCTGGCGACCACGCGGAATTCCACCCTGCGTCGATGGCGGCCTGTTTGAAAGGCTCATCCCCTTTGTGGACCTGGACCTGTTCCACCTTCCCATCTCTTCCCACCAGGATCATGAGATAGACAACGCCTTCGAGTTTGTCCTTGAGCGCGACTTCAGGGTAGACGGGTTTGGGCATCTGGATGGGCCGGGGTTGCTCGTCCACAGGGATCATCTCGCCGTACTTAGGCGGAGGGCCTTTTTTGACGGCGAACGGGACGGAGTAGGAGGTCCAGACGCTGACCGGTTTACCCTCCTGGAGCGAAGGCTCCCAGATGGACGCTTTGGCCGCGTCTATGGCGGCCTGGTGAAGGGCTTCGGGACCCTTACGTACCTCGACCTGTTTTGTTCGCCCGTCCTGACCGATCAGCAGGTTGAGGTAGACCACGCCTTCGAGGCTGTCCCTGAGCGCAACTTCGGGATAGGTGGCTTTGCCAATTTGAACGAGATTGGGTTGCCTGTCCACAATAATCGTGTCGCCTGATTCGGCCTTGCTCTTGATGAGATAGAACCTGAACGGCCGTGTGACCCAGACGCTGACCGGCTCGCCTTTGTAGATAGCAGGCTCCCAGACGGACGCCTGAACAGCGTCTATGGCGGCCTGTGTGATGGAAGGTTCTGCGCCCACAAGGGTTTCAATCTTTCCTATCCGGCCATTTTTGTCGACCATAAACCTGAGCTGGACCCAGCCCTGGATACCGGCCTTGCGCGCTGCCTCAGGGTGCTTGGGTTGAAGCGGGTTGAGGGGACGGGGGGCCTTCTCCACGGTGATCCACTCGCCGGACTCGGTTTGAAACTTAACGTTTTGAGACCCTGTGAATTCGGGCTTTCGTTCTGCCTTCGTTGTATCAGGAAGATTCGAGCGCTGCTCAAATCCCTGAATGGAGAGCGGCAGGATGGCCAGGGCGAGGAGCGCGGGCGCGAGGTAGTGCCACCATTTTCTGAGTTTCATGGCGCCCTCCTTGAAATTGAGGATGTGCTGAAGTCGCATCAGGATGGCGTGGTGGTTCTCCAGGAAGTAGGTCCCGGTCACGGCGAGGCGGGGGCGGCGGGCCTGGCTCTCCACGAAGGCGTAGAGCAGCCGGCTGTAGGCCACCGGGTCGATGCCGGTCTGTTCGAGGGCCGCCTCGTCGCAGCGCAGCTCCCGGAGGTGGGTCAGTCGGGTGTACATCACCCAGACGAGGGGATTCAGGCCGAACAGGACGAGGGCCAGGGTCTGGAGGACGAGGACATAGGGATCGCGGGCGCGGAGGTGCGCCAGCTCGTGCGCGAGGATGCCCCTCAGTTGATCCTCCGGCCAGGCCGCCCAGCCCTCCGGCAGGTAGAGCCGGGGCCGTCGGAAGCCGACCAGGACCGGGGCGGAGATCGTCGCAGCGGAGAAGACCCGAAGACGGGGGGCAGGGATCGGAGCAGAAGCGGAGAAGCGGAGAAACGGAGAAGCGGGGAGAGGATTTTTCACCGGTTCACCGTTTCGCCCATTCTCCGTTTCGGAGGGGAGCAGGGGGTGGGTGAGCGGGGTGGCGTGGCGGAGGCGGCGGCGCAGGGCGAGGTTCTGATAAACGGTGATGGCCGCCATGACCAGGACGGAGGCCACCCAGAGGCCCAGGAAGGACAGGGGCAGGGAGAAGAGGGCGGGCTTCTCCACGACCTGCGAGGACGCGGAGGCGAAAGGCTCGACCAGGACGGGTTCGGGCAAGGCCACCGGCGCGGGCGGGGGGGCCGGGAGCAGAAAGATGGGAGGGACGAAGACCTTCACCAGGGCCAGGAGCCAGAGGCCGTAGCGCAGGCGCGTATCCAGGCGCAGGCGCCGGTCCACGGCCCAGACGAGGAGAATGAACGCGGAGACTTCGAGCGTGTGGAGGCCGAAGAGCGGCATATAAGCGTCGGCGAAGTGGCGGATCGGTTCCATGACAGCCCCCTTTTCAGTGCTGAGCAATGAGTGCTGAACAATGAGTAAAAGCCTACCCCCTCATTGCTCATTGCTCATTGCTTTTTTTGGCGCTCCTTCGCGTCGATCATGTCCTTCAGGACCGTCAGCTCTTTCTCGGAGAGGGAGCCGGAGTCCACGAGGTAGTTCGCCAGGGCCACAAAGGACCCGCCGAAGGCGCGCGACACGAGCGTATGGGTCTCGTGCTGCGCCATCTCCTCCCGCGACACGGTCGGGGTGTAGAAGTTGACCATGCCGATCTTCTTGCGGGTGAGGAAGCCCTTCTCGTGCAGGATGTTCATGATGGTCTGCACGGTGGTATAGGCCTTCTGCCCTTTGGGATAGAGCTGGTTATGGACCTCCCGCACGGTGATGCCGTAGGGAGATGCCTTACTCTCGCACTGCCAGACCCCCTCCATGATCTCCCACTCGGATACGGCCAGGTGTTTCTGTGCCTTCATGAATCGACCTCCAGTTGAGCAACAAAAAGACCTCAATATTAATTTATTGGTAAATCTACTATATTTTTAGTAAATGTCAAGAAAAATTTTTGCAGGGGCGAGGCATGCCTCGCTCCTGCAGGTCGGAGACGAACGATCACGCCATCGGAAAGACGTTGCAGTCAGGCGGCATGTCCCAGAAGTCCTGCTCCGGCGTCCGATATTTTTCGGCGCGGGCGATGACCTCCTTGCGCCTGGCGTCCAGGTCGGCCATCGCCCGCTCGATCCGGTCCCCGTCCCAGCCGTCCAGGACGCGGCGATGGAGCTGCCGCAGGATTTCGGCGTGCGCGGGGTCGTCCCGCAGATCGCGCAGTTCCTCCGGGTCTTGATCCAGGTTGAAGAGTTGAGGCTGAGCGTAGCCGTGATAGTGGTTCACCTTGTAGGGACCGTGACGGAGCATCCGGCCGGGCCGGTCGCCGAGCAGGCCGCAGTACTCCGAGAAGGCCTCGTCGGGCCAGTCGGGGACGGTCCCGGGGCCGGAGAGGAATCCGGCGAGGCTTCGTCCGGCTGTCCCGGAGAGAGGCCCCGCGCCCAGGAGGTCGAGGAGGGTGGGGCCCACGTCCAGGAGGCTTGAGACCTGATTTACAGTCCGGCCTTCGGCGAAGTGGCCGGGCCAGGACCAGATCATGGGCACGGAGACAGCGCCTTCGTAGAAGTTGCTCTTGGTCCAGATCCGGTGCTCGCCGGCCGCGTCGCCGTGGTCGGAGACGTAGACCAGGATGGTGTTCTCCCCGAACCGGGTCTGCGCAAGGGCCTGAAGCACGCGCCCGATCAGGCGGTCGGCATATTCGACGAGGCCGTAGTAGGCGGCGCGGGCGGTGCGGACCTGCTCATCGGTCAGGTCGTCGAACTGCCGGCGCTGGCGGTAGGCCATCGCCGCCGGATGGAGGCGGTCCAGGTAGCCGTCGGGGAGGCGGGGGAGGTCGATGCGGTCGTAGTAGTGATGGAAGAGGTCCGGGGGACAGATGAACGGGCAGTGGGGCAGGAGGTAGCCCACGACCAGCGCGAGGGGTTGGGATTCCGGGGCGCTGTCCCATTCGGCCAGGAAGCGACAGCAGGCGTCGGTCACGGCCTCGTCGTAGGCCTGGTAGGCCGTGCGGCCGGGGCCGGCGACCTCCACGGCGGCTTTGTTCTGGCCGACGGTCGCTTTGGGGATGGGGCCGAGGACGGTGCGCTCCGGGCCGGGGAAGCGCCGGGGCTGCCCGATGTCCCCGAGGATGCGGGTCTGGAACCCGTGTCGCTGGTCCGGGCCGTTGAAGTGCATACGCCCGCACAGGACGGTCCGGTAGCCCGCGGCGCTCAGGTGGTGGACGAAGGTGGGGGTCTCGGAGTCGAGGACGCAGCCGTTGGACCAGACGCCGATGTCGGAGCAGCGCCGGGAGGTGAGGAAGGTCATGCGGGAGGGTGCGCAGAGGGGGGAGCCGCAGGTGGCGCTGGAGAAGCGGACGCCCTGCTCCGCGAGGCGGTCCAGGTGAGGGGTGCGGATGACGCGGTCGCCGGCGCAGCCGAGGACATGGGGGTTATGTTGATCAGACATGATCAGGAGGAGGTTTGGACG
>CAYRZX010000476.1:0-4280 GCA_964428665.1 uncultured Gemmatimonas sp. | reverse complement strand
GAGCAGGTAACGTAGTTTGAATGAACTCTCAACCGTTTCGTGATCTACTGATATTGGGGAGGTCACTGTCCGTATATTGGACTTCAACAGCAGCGACCGATTGTTGGAGCGGCAGGCCTTACGTGCCGTAGACAGGTATCCCAGTGCTGCGGCGGTGACACGCATAGCTGGCCGCACCTGACAAAGGCGTGGAGCCGACGCGCAAGAAGCGGTGCGCGGCTCATGGCCTGGTCGTTGGGCTGCCATGAGATCGCCGCTTCCGTTGAATCGGTAAAAAGCAATCCCTTGTCGTAAAGAGAGCTGGCCAGGATGTCCCTGGTCGGCTCTCTTTTTTCATGCCCCGTAGTTTCCCACTCCTCTTGATGACTCCCCCACCCTCGGCGGCCACACCAAAAGCGCCGCCTTCTCCCCACCGGCGGGCCGGACTCCGTTGAGGAGGTCCGGCCCGCACGAATATACGGGCTCGGCAAGGTCGGCAGCCGCGTCCTGACCCTCCCGGCAGGTCCTCTCCCCTCCCCTCTCTCCCCCACTCCACAAACGTGCCCCCAACGATGGGGACAACTTTTTTGGCTCCCCCCGAAGGACTTCCACCCTACCCCCTCCCCGCCTCTCCGCTTCCCCGCTTCCCCCTTCCGTCTATCGTAAGGGGGACACCCCCCAAAAAAGTTGTCCCTGACAGCGCCTCCCTGTGCCTTCGCCCGTGTGGGAAAAGTGTTTCCAATCCACTTTCACCCCTCTAAAACCACACAGCGGGAGGCAGTTATGCGCAATGGTTGTGTTCGTAGGTGCAAGGTGGGGTCTCGTTTCCAGGAGCGCACGTGTACGCTGCGCTCCAGGGACGCCGATGGGCGGGTGGTGAAGGAGCATCAGGTCTTCACCCAGGTCTCCTGCCCTCAGATCCGGCTTTGCGGGTTGTGGCTGGAGGAGTCGGGCTTCAACGTCGGCGACGTGCTGACCGTCCACGTGGCCGATGGGCAAATCATACTCAGGAAGGAGGTGGATCCGAATGCGGTGGGAGTTCGCGCAGTGGCGGCAGGCCAGGTCGATGGTCCTTCGGCTGGTGTGGGAGGGCTATCCCTGGTGGAAGGTCGTGCTGAGGCGGCGCGGCAGGGGGTTTGAGGTCAGCATCCGCAACTGGTCGGTGATCCAGTCGCGGTGAAAAAGGCAAAGCGCATGGCGCACGGCGCATAGCGTAGAAGGTTCTTCGCTTTGCGCTCTGCGCTTTGCGCGTATAGCAGGTCATTCATCCACGAGGCCAGCCGGCACAGGCTGGCTTTCTCATTTCAAGGAGGTTCACAATGGCACTCAGAATCCAGAACGACAGTCCGGTCACGGTGAAGTTCCCCTACGGGGACTTCAAGGAGAAGCCCAACGACTTCAACGGCAGGCGGACGATGCAGTACCTCTACACCGTGGAAGTCGACGGCACGAAGGACTACCTCTACGCCGAAAAGGAGCTGCACGAGCTCCTCCAGGCCGCCGGGGTCAGGAAAGGGTCCTGTTTCACGATCACCAGGGTCAAGGAGGGCAAGCAGGTCTCCTGGAAGGTGGAGCCGGCCGGGTCCTCCTCCCCTACCCCACCCAGCCAGGCAGCGTCAGCGGCTCAGGCCGACTCCAAAGGCCCTGAGACGGGTGCGCCGGCGTCCTCCGGGGCAGAGGCCCTGGCCGGGGGGCTGTTCGGGTTGGCCGCACGCTGCCTGCGGGAGTCCTTCAAAGCCTGGCAGTGGCTGGGGATGAACTTCACCTCCGACAACGTGCAGGCCACGGCCAACACGCTGTTCATCGGCTGCAACGACCGGGGGATCGTCCTGCCCCCTGTCCCCTACCCTGACCAGGAGCAGATGGAGGCCCTGGTGCGGATCGGGGACGCGATCGTGCCGGAGCAGCGAGCGAAGCTGGAGAAGAAGGTCGAGGAGGGCATCACCTGGGTGGAGGCCCAGGCGATCATCGACTATTACCAGGAAAAGCACGGCCAGGCCAAGAAGGCCGCGTAAGGAACTCATCGGGGCTGGTCCATCAGGGCCGGCCCCTTCTCATAAGGAGATCGAGCTATGGCAGAAGAGATGACCGTCCGGCACCTCTATCCCCCTTCGGAGGATCGGGTGCGCGTCAAGCTGATCAAGAACACGAAGGGCTACGGCTGGGAGGTCACGGCCAGCGGGAAGGACGCGGACGAGGCTCTGGACCTGCTGCGGGATGTGGAAAGGAGGGTCCGGGAGGAGTTCGGGGGGACGGAGGCGTAAGGACAAAGGCAGGTGGCGGGTGGCAGGCGAAGCTCCCCCACTCCACCCACCAGGTCACCGCCACCTATCAGAAAGGCCCGCTCAGTGGTCGGGGGCACCGAACGGGCCAGACGATAACCCCATTTCTGGAGAAAATCGCTATGCCAAATCTAACCTTTACCATCGCAGATGTCAACGATCAACTGAGCCTCGCTTATGCCGAAGCCCGGGGCTACAAGATCAAGCTCCGGGGCGCAGACGGCGACGCGCTCATCCAGACGCCGGAGGACGACCTGGACTATCACCTCATCGATTTCGCCTGCGACTGTCAGGACGCGATCCAGAGGGGCGGTTCCTACAGTGGCCACTGTCAGCACGCTGTCTGGGTGGCTCAGATGAGGCCGTGCGCCTGCGGAGGCGCGATGCTGCTGGGAGAGTTCACCACATGCTTTGGGGAGGTCATCCCCCGGTTCGAGTGCTCGGAGTGCGGGGATGCGCGGGACTTCAACCTCGTGAAAGCGGAGCGCCGCTTACGCCGGTCCAGGGCCCCGGACGTGGAGGCCACCAGGAAGACGCCGGCCTCGCCGGCCGCCACGAGCTGGTAGCGCCGGCGGAAGTGCCCAATAGGAGGGCAGGGCGGAGAGAACACCCCTCCCCTGCCTTCCTTCCTTTTCAACGCTTACAGAAGGAGATAACGCCATGAAGTACACCGAAAAAGCAATGGATGCCCTGAAGCGCATCCTGGATGCCTTCGAGAGGGGGAACATCCCGGAGGCCCTTGCCCGCGTCGTGATCCCACCGCTGGACGTGCCCTGCGCCCGCTGGAGCCTGAGCAACCGGCTGCTGGTCTTCCTGTCCGGCACAGACGACGCCAGGGGGTTCAACCAGTGGAAGGAGACAGGTCGGTTCGTTTGCCCAGGAGCGAAGGCCCTCTACATCCTGGCCCCGATCCTGATCCAGAAGCGGGATGAGGAGGAGGGAGGTGAGAAAGAGCCGGAGAAGGTCCTGAAGGGGTTTCGGGTCATTCCTGTGTTCCGGGCGGAGGACACCGAGGGAGAACCCCTATCCCATCCCTCGGTGCTTCCCCCTGAGCCGCCGCCCCTGCTGGAGGTGGCTCAGGCGTGGGGCATCCGGGTCGATTACGCCGCCATCCGGAGCACCTATTTGGGAACTTACTCGCCGAGTCGGAAGCAGATCAGGCTCTGCACGCACGACGAGCAGACGTTCTTCCACGAGCTGGCGCACGCAGCCCACGAGAAGGTCCTGGGGGCGCTCAAGCGGGGCCAGGACTGGAAGCAGGAGATCGTGGCCGAACTGACAGCGGCCACGCTGATGCACCTGTTCGGGAAGCGGCCCAACGACGGCTGGTCCTACCGCTACATCTCTGAGTATGCCAATAAGGCCGGAAAGGACGTATACCGGGCCTGCCTGATCGTCGTCGCCGACGTGGAGAAGTGCCTGTCTCTGATCATCGGAGCAACCTGCGCACCCCAGGCGCTGGCTGCATAAAGACCACGAGGGCAGGGCGCAGAGGGCACCCCTCTCCCCTGCCTTCTCTCACTTTCAAAGGAGGTTTACAATGAGCTTCAAAGAGCGCCCTACCGCTGTCTGGTATGCGATGGAACAGGGGTATGACTTCCGCTTAGACAGGGACGGCAGCGCCCTGGTGGAGAAGATCGACGACACGGTCTACCACATCGTGGACTGGACCTGCGACTGCCCGGACGCCGTGTTCCGCAACGGCTCATACGAGGGGGCCTGCAAGCACGTCCACTGGCTGGCGCAGCTTTTCCCCTGCGGTCTCTGCGACGGGGTGATGATCTTCAGCCCCTACTATCGGGTCTTCGAGTGCCCGGACTGCGGGGAGAGATACCGCCTCGTTGCGGTCCTCAAACAGAGAGCCGCCCGGCTGGAAAAGCGCCAGGCAGCCTGAGCATTTACCGCAGAGATCACCAAGATCGCGGAGGAAAGCGAATGGTCAAAAGAGGGCGCGACACAGAAGGGCTAACTAATTCCTGGTGCGAAACTCATTCAGGTTGTGGGGTCTTGTGATGATGT
>CAYRZX010000475.1:0-4356 GCA_964428665.1 uncultured Gemmatimonas sp. | reverse complement strand
CCCGCGCCCCCAAGGCCGTCATCGCCTCCAGGGAGGCCATCGAGGCCGCCAACGCGAAGTTGGACGAGCCGTTCGCGATCACGACGCTGGAGTAGGGGCGTATCGCGATGCCCCTACTTCCACCTGGGCGGCGGGGGTACCTTCTCGATCTGCCCCGACTCCACCGCCTGATGCAGCGTCGCCAGCACCGCCGTAGCCCGCCACCCGTCGTAGGCCGTCACGTAGGGCTCCCGACCCTCCTGCACCGCGTCCACGAACGAGTCCACCGCCGACGGGAACGCCCCCACCCACTTGTCAAACACCTCAAAATTGAGCAGCGTGCGCGGCCACTTGAACCGCTCCTCCGTGCTCATCTCGATCGCCTCGGTCTTCCGGTCCAGGTGGACGTGCCCCTTTTCGCCGATCACCTCCATGAACGAGTCGGGCATGGCCGGGTGCGTGTTCGGGTAGATCCACGACGCCTCGAACGCCGCGAACGCCCCGTTCGAGAACTTCACCTGTCCCTGGATCATGTCGTAGGTGTCTATCCCCCGCTTCACCAGCACCCGCTTCATCCCGTAGCCGTGCGCCTCCACCGGGTCCGCGTCGAACCACCAGCAGATCAGGTCGACGTCGTGCGACGACAGGAACCAGGCCGGCGACGACCTGCCCGACCAGGGGAGCATCTCCGTGGGCACGTAGATCGGGTTGTTCTTCCGCGCGTAGCCCATCAGCGGCTGGCCGATCTCCCCCGCCCGGATCATCTTCCACGTCGCGTTGTAGGGGGACAGCCACCGGTGGTTGTAGCTGACCTGGAGCTTCAGGCCCGTCTCCCGCGTCACCTTCACGATGTCCGCCGCCTCTCCCAGGTCCGTCGTCATCGGCTTCTCCACGTTCACGTGGATGCCCGCCCTCAGGGCCTTCACCACCGGCGCGTGGTGCGCCCAGTCCGGCGTGGCGATGAAGACCGCGTCCAGGCCCGCCTTCTCGTACATCTCTTCATAGCTCTCATACCGCTGCTGAATCCCCAGCTCGTCGAACGTCGCCTTCCGCTTCGTGGGGTTGAGGTCCGCCCCGGCCACGATCTCCACGTGGGGGTTTCGCTTGAGCACGTTCCCCGCCGCCTTGCCCATGATCCCCAGCCCCACGATGCCGACCCTCAGCCTGCTCATGTCCCGCCTCCTCTTGAGACGCGGGGATAAATCCCCACGCTACCCTGCATAGATGAAAATCAAATGTACCCCGTCGAACCGTCCGGCCTCACGGGACACGTGCGCTGCCAGTGCGTGTATTTGTTGTCCTTGATGATCTCCTCGTTCACCTCCACTCCCAAACCCGGCTTGTTGCGCAGCTCCAGGTAGCCGTTCTTGGGCAGGTAGGGCTCATCCACCCACTTCGCCCACGCCGTGCGCGTGGGCAGGATGTACTCCAAAACCTTGAAGTTGTGCGTGGCCGCCGCGAAGTGGACGTTGACCGCCGTGGCCACCGGCCCCATCGGGTTGTGCGGCGCGATGGAGACGTAGTGCGCCTCCGCGAGGGCCGCGATCTTCCGCAGCTCCAGCAGCCCCCCGCACACGCAGACATCCGGCTGGATGATGTCCGCGGCCTGAGCCGCCATCAGGCTCAGGAACTCATACCGCGCGTAGAGGCTCTCCCCCGTGGCCAGCGGCGCTCGCATCTGCTGCCGCAGGCGCGACCAGGCGGGAATATGCTCCGGCCGGAGCGGCTCCTCGTAGAAGAACGGGTCATACGGGGCCAGGGCGTCCGCGAGCTGCAGCGCCCGGATCGGCTCGAAGATCTTGGCGTGCGGGTCGAACGCGAACTCCCACTCCTCCGGCGTCCGCTTCCGCAAATCCTCGAAGAACCGGGCCGCCGCCGAGCAGACCCGGCCCCACCGGGAGGCGTCCGGGTCCAGCAGGAACGGACTCAGCTTGAACGCCGTGAACCCCCACTCCGCGTTCATCTTGTGCGCCGACTCCGCCACCGCCCCCGCGTCCTTCCCGCCGATGGAGTGGTAGACCCGCACCCGGTCTCGCACGTGGCCCCCCAGGAGCATGTAGACCGGCAGCCCGGCGGCCTTGCCGCTGATGTCCCAGAGCGCGTGCTCGATCCCGGAGATGGCCGCCCACCCCGCGCCCCCCGGCGGGAACCGGAACTGCTGGACCGTCTTCATCATGAGGTACTCGATCCGGCGCGGGTCCTCGCCGATGAACCAGGTGGCGACGTAGTCCACAATGGGCGGGACGGACAGGTCCGGGCCGATGGAGTAGGCCTCTCCCCACCCGTGGACGCCCTCGTCCGTCTCCACCTTGATCAGCCCCCGGTTCCGATTCCCGAACGCCGCCAGATAGGGCTTGACTGCCGTGATCTTCATGGGAAGGCTCCTTGTGTAATAAATCTGCCTGTAGGGGCGACCGGCCGGTCGCCCCTACCACCAGTGCACCATGTGCCCCTGCCCCTTGAACCAGATCATGTCCACGATGAAAGAGATCGTCACCCCGGCGGTGTAGCCCGCCAGCAGGCCCAGGAACAGCGGTTTCGACCGCCGGTAGAGCGCCACGCCCCCCACCCGCATCAGCGTGGCCTTGCACGCCCACGCGATGAACACCGGCATGGCCAGCGACGCCGTGTTGTCCCCGGCGGCCATCGTCAGGCCCACGGGATGGAGGGGCCATCCCGGAAACCGGTAGCGCAGAAACGTCAGCCCCCCCATCAGCGCCGCCCCGATCCCGAAGAACAGGGCGCGCTCCGGGTCCGGCGGCTTGGGGGACTTCATCTGCGTGAGCGTCGAGGTGAAGACCGCCTTCGGGTCCCCGCTGAAGAACAGGGGGGCGCAGTTGTAGGCCCCGTGCGCGTAGCCGAGATGGAGCGTGTACCACGCCGAGGAGATCAACCCGGCCAGAACCCCCAGCGCGATCACCCCAAGCAGGAGTCGCCGGTTCCCCCGGACCGACTCCCCCATCTTGACCGCCTGCGCCAGCCCCGGCGCGAACAGCCCCCGCATGTAGTCGATCAGCGAGTAGGACAGCGCGATGGCCGTCAGCGTGCTGGCCGGGAGGGCCCGCGTCCCCCGCAGGTCCATCACGAACGCCTGCGGCGTGACCGTCGCCTGGCCGTAGGCCACCCCCGTCTCCGACACGACGCGCGCCATGCCCAGGTAGACGATGCCCAGGGCCAGGGCGTAGAGCAACACCGACCCCGCGTCCATCCCCGACCGGTGAAGCCAGAACAGGACGAAGGCCGTCCCCAAGACCAGCCCGAAGACCGCCGTCCGGTAAGAGAGCATCTCCTCCGCGTCGTCAGCCCCCCCCTCTCCCCGCCACGCCTTCCGGAAGACCTCGCGCAGGTGATGGCGCGCCACCCACAGCCTCCAGGCCACCATGAACGCCAGCGCCCCGAACCCCTGCCACGCCTCCGTGGCCGGGTCTGCGCTGAACGAGTCCACGGACGCCCCGATCTCGTAGCCGATCCGGTTGAAGATCCCCCCCTCCACCATGTGGAGCAGGAAAAAAAACCAGACGCTGAACAGCACCTCCGTGTTGGCGAAATACGCGAACCCTATGGTCAAAAACTGAAACGGCTGGATGTAGATGCCCGGAGAATAGGTCAGAAACCGGTAGTAGCCCGCGTAGGGGAACGCCGATACCCTCGGAAAGGCGGGGATGAACCATGAGACGATGTTCCACGCGAACAGCAGAAAGGCGAAGATCACCCCCCCCCAGAACAGCCTCGTCCTGACGAAGCCGGGCGGCCTCCCCTCCACGCCCTCCGTCATCTCCACGGCCACCGCCGCCAGCGGAAAGACCAGCTTCTCGTGCTCGGCCCACTGCCTCCGCAGGAGGACCACCGCGCAGGCCGTCGCCCAGACGAGGGCCACGATCAGGGCCGCCCACCAGGCCAGCGGCGCGGCCCAGGCCGACCAGTCGATCCTCCCCCCCCCCTCGAAGAACCCCCGCAGGGCCTCCCGGTCCGTCGGGACCAGCCAGGACGACAGGTGCGGGTGGTAATAGTCCGCCCACCCGTTCTCAGGCGAGGCGAAGTAGAAGGGGCTGGCGATCACCCCCAGCAGAAACCCCGTCACCCCGGACGTGGGCACGGTGGCGCCGACGATCCCCACCGCCGCCACGACCAGCAACTCCCCGTGCGACAGAGGCCCCATCCACGGGTATCGCCCCCCGGACCGCCTCCCCGCCCATCCGAGCAGCGGGTTGATCCCCCCCACCAGGGCGATCAGGACCGCCAGCAGGGTGATCTGAAAATAGCTCAGGTTCAGCCGCGACGCGTGGACGACGTTCTCGGCGTAGGTGACCCACAGGTTGATGAACACCACCACGATCACGCCCAGCGCCGACGCCCGCAGCGTCAGCCCCCGGTCTG
>CAYRZX010000474.1:0-4356 GCA_964428665.1 uncultured Gemmatimonas sp. | reverse complement strand
CCCCGGTGGTTAGCCCTTCTGCGTCGCGCCCATAGGGCTATCGCGCTGCTCATTCTTTCTCCCCTCCCCTTTAGGGGAGGGGCCGGGGGAGGGGTCTCCCCCTCTCCCCGTGGGAGAGGGGGCCGGGGGAGGGGTCTACTCCACCCAATGCCGGTAGAGGGGCTTCACGTTCGCCGGGAGGGCGTCGTAGACGGCCTTCGGGACGGGGGGGACCTGGTTGTCCTTCCTGCCCGGTTCGTCCACCATGCGGGCCCGCTCGACGGAGCCGGGCCTCATGACCTCCAGGTTGAGCCACCAGGGGGCGTAGCGGACGGCCAGGGCCACGCGGGGCTCGTCGGAGCGGTTGGGGGCGGTGGCGTGCCAGAGCCGGCTGTCGAAGACCAGCACGCTCCCCTCCGGGCCGGTGGCCTGGATTTCGCTCGGATAGGGGGCCTTCGGGTCGAGGCCGATGTCCCCCGTCGGGTTGTCGGAGGTCCGGTGGCTGCCGGGCACGACGATGGTCCCGCCGTTCTCCCCCCTGAACTCCGACAGCATCCAGAGGGTGGTCAGGTGCATCGGCGCGTCGGGGTAGGGGGCCGGGATGTGGCCGGCGTTGTTCTGGTTGAACGGCCAGTCCGCGTGCAGGTCTCCGCGGCTGTTGCCGGGGTAGTTGATGATGGCGGAGGTCATGGAGATGCGGACGTGCGACCCAAAGAGGCGCCCGGCGATGCCGATCAGGCGCGGGTTGGCCAGGTAGGGCGCGAAGGACTGGTCGAAGTTGATCAGGCCCGCCACGAAGCCGATGTTCTGCCGGGGGGCCAGCGGGTTCTGGCGCCGGCCCACGGTCTCCAGGACGCTCCGGCGGACGCGCTCCACGTCTCCTTTCGGGATGACCCCCTCCACCACGCACCACCCGTCGATCTGAAGGTGTAGCAGGAGGTTCTCAAGGTCCATGAAGGCTTCCTCACACGGTATGTCGAAAGATCGGTTCCAATGCCTCTGCCCGGCGCTGAAGGTCCTTCTGCTCCTCCGGGGAGAGGGGCACGAACGAGCGGGCCAGGTCGAGGGCCAGGCGGAAGAGGTCCCCGTCCCCCGGCGGGATGGCCGCGGTGACGGGCTGCGAGAGCGTGAACCGGAGGCCGAGGGCGGCCTCTTCGCGGTCCGAGATGGGCTGGTACCAGCACTTGGGGTGCGTGCGT
Organism: uncultured Gemmatimonas sp.; assembly: GCA_964428665.1. GTDB lineage: Bacteria > Latescibacterota > UBA2968 > SICM01 > SICM01 > SICM01. The sequence goes on along the minus strand of CAYRZX010000474.1, from coordinate 3,178 downwards.
TTGGCGTCTTTGGACCACGGGGAACGCGCCATCGCCTTGAGGGCCAGAAGGGCCACCCCCCTGCTCCGGGCGCGCTCCAGCACCTGGGGGCCGAAATTCCCCTTGTGCCAGCAGACGAAGTTGAAGGGGAAGAGGAGGGTGTCGAAGCCGTAGCGGTCCAGGGTCGTCAGCGCGACGTCCACGTTGTGGGCGGAGAAGCCGAGGTAGCGCGTCAGGCCCTGCTTTTTCGCCTCGATGAAGGCCTCCATTGCGCCGCCGGGACCGAAGGCGGTCTCCACGTCCTCCGGCCTGGTCAGGGCGTGGAGCTGGTAGAGGTCGAGGTGGTCCGTGCGAAGCCGCTTCAGGGAGGCCTGCAGCTCTGCGAAGGCCCCTTCCTTCCTGCGCTGGGTCGTCTTGCAGGCCAGGAAGACGTCTTTGCGGAAGGGCTGGAGCGCGGGCCCCAGTTTCACCTCGGCATCCCCGTAGGAGGGGGCCACGTCAAAGTAGTTGACGCCGGCCTCGACGGACTCGCGGACGGCCAGGTCCGCGGCGTCCTGTTCGACGCCGCTCACCACGATGCCGCCGAAGCCGATGACGGAGAGGTGCTCGCCGGTCTTTCCGAGGGGGCGTTTCGCGATGGGCCCCGGCTTTGTCGTGGGCTCACCTGCTGGAGCCCCGGCAGCGGTCAGGGGGACCTGGGCGGCCAGGCCGGCGGCCGCGGCGGCCTTGAAGAATTTTCTTCGATCCATAAATGCCTCCATCACAGTTTGTGGACCAGCAGCGTCAGCGCGATCCCCGCGGCCAGCATCGCGGCGAGGCCCCCTCCCAGCCAGCAGGCCAGCTCGCGCGTGCCGTTGGCGAGGGAGAGGGCCCATTTCGTCAGGGCGTTCGCGGTCACTGCGATCAGAATGGCGGTCACCGCCGTCGGGATCGGGAGCGACCCCTTGCTGACCGTGTCCGCGACGGACAGCGAAATCACGCTCGCATCCCCGGTCCCGGCAATGGCGCTGGCCAGGTAGATGCCCCCCTCGCCGAGATAGACGTTGAGAAGCTTTGTGAGCAGGAAGATGCCGACGAAGAAGGCCCCGAACTTCAGGGCGGAGGTCAGGGCATAGGGGTTCTGCAGGGGGAAGTCGGCCGGATGCCCCGCTGCGCCGGGCCTTTGCAGGCGCGACACGATCCAGGCGCCGAGCAGGCCGACGGCGCCCATGGCGAGCAGGGGGAGCGCCAGGGTGGCTCCGAGATTCCTGTCCACGATCCAGACGAGGATGAGCAGGCGCGGGAACTGCACGGCGTTGGCCATGATGCCCACCACGCCGCAGAGGCGCGAGAGGTCCGGGGACTGCCGGGCGCGGTCGGACAGGGACACGGTGACGGCGGTCGTCGAGACGATGCCCCCGACCAGGCCGCTGATCTCCAGCCCCCGGCTGTCCCCCAGCCAGCGCATCAGGATGTAACCCGAATAGCTGATCGTGGAGACCAGGACGACCATCAGCCAGACGCGGGCGGGGTTCAGGAAGCCGTAGGGGCCGATGTCCCGGTCGGGCAGCAATGGATAGACGACGAACACCACGGCCAGGAACTTCAGGGTGTCGTAGAACTCCACCTCGCTGACCTTCTCCCGGACGAAGCTGTGGAGCATCCGCTTGGACGCCAGCAGGATCACCAGCACGATGGCGGTGCTGATGGCCAGGGTCTCGTAACTGTGCGCCAGGTATCCGAGCCAGAAGGTCAGCAGGCCGGCGGTCTCGGTGGTCAGACCGATCTCCCTCTCGGACTCCCGGTAGTAGCCGATACAGATCAGGGCCACCAGGCCGGCGAAGGTCGCCAGGGTGAGGGCCGTCCGGGCGAGCAGGCCACAGACCGCGCCGAGGAGGGCGAAGACGGTGAAGGTGCGCATGCCCGCCGATTTTTCCTCGCCCGGCGCGCGGTCCTTGTAGCGCTCGACGCCGATCAGCAGGCCGATGGCAAGCGCCTCACCGAAGGCTTTGAAGGAGTTGAGGTCGTCCATCTACCAGGTCCTGGAGTCGGGTACCTCCAGCCATTCGCCCCCTTTTGTGACGGAGGCCTGGCTGACGAGGCCCGGCAGGGTCATGTCCATCGCCTCGTGGATGCCGATGGGGCAGGGGGCCTTCCCGGTGACGGCGTTCACGAAATCGAGGACCTCGAAGAAGTCCCCTCCGCCGTGCCCGGCCCTCAGCGCCTCCTCCGGAGGGTTCCGCCACATCTCCGGCAGGTAGTCCGCCTCCAGCTCCGTCAGGTCTTTCCAGGCGTTTTTGTCCTCGCAGAGGCCGGCCAGCCAGACCCGGTGGCGCTCCCCCCGGCTGCGGGCCGACTCGTAGCACCCCTTCGTGCCCTGGAGGCTGTAGTTCGTCATGGCGTGGGGGCGCTCGGAGAGCATGTCCACTCGAATCTTGATCAGGCCGCCCTTCGCAGTCCTGGCGAGCATGACGCAGGTGTCCTGGTTCTCGTAGCGGTCCCCGCGCGGGTCGGCGTAGTGATGCCCGCTCCCCTCGCAGCAGACGCGGACGACGCGGTCCCCGCGCATCCACTGGAGGATGGGGCCGAGGCTGTGCGTGCCGTAGGTGATGCCGTCAACGCCGGTCTGCCAGCGCCGGCGCCATTTCGTGACCTCGTTCAGGCCCTTGAGTTCGTGGAGGTACTCGCCCTCGGCATAGTAGACTTCGCCGAACAGCCCCCGGCGGACGAGTTCCCTGACCAGGACGTTGGGCTTCATGTAGGTGTAGTTCTCGGCCATCATGTAGACGGCCCTGGACGCCTTCTGGGCCAGGATCAGCTCCCGGCACTCCTCCACAGACACGCCGGCGGTGACCTCGCTGAGCGCGTGGAGGTTGTGTTTGAGGGCCAGGATGGCCTGGGGGGCGTGGAACTGCATGGGGGTTCCGATGACGACGGCATCCAGGTTCGAGCGGTCGAGCATCTCCCCGTAGTCCGCGTACTTCTCGGACGCGCCGAGTCTCTCCGCGGCCTGGTCCAGCATGTCCTGCCGGACGTCGCAGACCGCGTGGATGCGGGCCAGGGGGTTCGCGTCGAAGGCGGCCCGGAAGCTGGCCCCGCGACCCGCCGCGCCGACGATGCCGACGTTCAGTTTTTCGAGGAGGGACACCTGGTATCTCCAGAATAAGTGCTGAGTGCTGAGTGCTGAGTGCTGAGTGCTGAGTGCTGAGTGCTGAGTGCT
>CAYRZX010000473.1:2360-4374 GCA_964428665.1 uncultured Gemmatimonas sp. | reverse complement strand
ACCCCTTCCCCAGCTTCTTCTTGAGGGCAGCTAATTCATCGTCCACCGACCCCTGGCCCAGCTTGGCGAACTCCTCCTCGAGGTCGGTCTTCTTCTCCTCATCGGCCATCTCGGACGCGGCGGCGGCCTGGGCCTCCATCCGCTTCACCTTCTCCTCCATCCGATCCATGTCCCCGAGGGCGTCGGCCTTGTCGATGCCCGCCAGCCCCTTGGACACCTTCATCTCGGCCCTGGCCACCCGCGCCCGCGCCTTGAGCTCAGCCCGCCTGTTCTCGGCCTCCTCGATCTTCTGTTCCAGCTCGGCCAGACGGCCCTTGGCCTGCTCGACGTTCTTTTTGGACGCCTCCAGCGGATCGAGGAGCTTCTGCCGAAGCTGGGTGTAGCGCTGTCTTTCGGCAAGGGCCTTGGCGGCCAGGTCGTCCCGGTCCTTGACCACGGCCTCCTCCGCCCGCTTTCCCCAGCGCTCCACCTGTTCGCCGTACTCCTGTACCTGCTGTTCGATCTCCTTCGAGGACGCGATGGCCTCGTGGACCGCCCGCTTGGCCTCCGCGAGCTGCTCGCGGGCATCCTCCAGAAAGAGATCGATCATCTTCTCCGGGTCCTCCGCGCTGTCGATCAGGCTGGAGAGGTTCGCCCGGATCACGTCCGTGGCGCGTTTGAAGATGCTCATGGTGCCTCCTGTGATGAAAAGCCTTCTGGATCAGAGATGGGAAAACCGGCCCACTGACCCCTGTCCTTCACGCTGAATACGTCTCCACATCCCCTGACGTGATCCTGCTCCCCTCCAGCATCCGGGTCCATCCCGTGGCCTGGTCGATCTCCACGAAGAAAAAGACCTCCTCGGCCATTTCGCCCCGGCCCACGTCCCCCTTCCGGTAGTAGTCCCAGTACCGGACCTCCCCCTCTTTGGCAGGCCCGGAGCGATCCGTCACGGACCTTGTCCTGGCAAGCCACCCCTCCTCCCCGCAGTCGCTCAGGGCGTAATAGGTGATGCGCGTCCCGTCGTCCTCATCCACGTAGAACTCGTTGGACTTGACCGCCTCGGCCACCTCCTCGTTGAACCCCATCTCGTCGAACACCTTCAGGACCAGGAGGTCAGGGGGGGACGTCTCCTCCTCCCCCGGCACAGCCCGCAGGACAATCCGTCTGTCGGCGTCTTGCAGGTCGTAATTGATCATCGGAAAGGCCTCGTCACCCGCGATGCGCTGGTACTCTGACACCCGCGTCACGGACCAGTTCCTGCCCGAAAGGTCGAGGGCCCTGAACGACACGAAATCGCCGACGTGGAGGCCGAGGGGGTTGTACAGGCCGTCCTCCTCCCGCGGCCGGTCGTGTCGAGGCCCTCCGTCCCCTTTCCGGGAGCGCTTCACGAACACGGTTAGAAGCCCAAAGCCCGCCCCGCAGACGGCCAGGAATCCCAGGAACCAGAGCCCCCAGTGCGAATCTCCCGGCTGCTCCAGCGCCTCCTTCCGGTAGACGAGGTCCGGGTCCACGCCCGGCTCGACGTAGCTGGGGTCGGGCTGCATCCCCTTCGCCTTCATCTCGGCCACCTGGCGCTCCAGGTCGCGCAGCCTCGCCTCGTCAAACCGGCGATGATCGACCTGATTCCAGTGGTGGAACAGCCACATCATGCTCATATACTGGAGCATGGAACTGCTAAACGGATCACTGTAGACCACCACCGGACCGCTCCTCGGCGCGAAATACCCGGTCGGCTGGCGGGAGGCGACCACGGCCCGCTCCCGCTCGTCCCGCGTGCTCATCTGCTGCGGGGTGACCCTCGGCGCCCCCTGGTACCGGCTGAAACGCTGCCGGGAGGACTCCTGGCCGACGGCCCGCCTGGCCCGCTCGTCGTAGCGGGGCCTGGAGGGCGCGCTGGGCCGGCTGAAGGACCTCGACGACCCGCGAAACCCGCCGCCCCCCCGAAATCCCCCGCCTCCCCCATACCTCCTCGCCAGGGCATCCGACGGCAGGACAGACGCCGTCACCACTGCCAGGACCACGATCCAGCTCA
>CAYRZX010000473.1:0-2260 GCA_964428665.1 uncultured Gemmatimonas sp. | reverse complement strand
TCTCCCTGCCGACGAAGTCAAGGATAAACGGACGGACAGCTCCACCCGGAGGTCAGGCTTGACTTCGGGCTATTGTCAGCATAGATTATGGCGACATAGATGTCATTATCCACGGCAGACCTTCAAACGAGGGCCGACATGAACCCGGGACGCGCGCTGATGATCGTGGGGGTTATCCTGGCGCTCTATGCCGTCTTCAAGCTGGCGGGGCTGATGGCCTCGCTGATGATCCGGACGATCCTTCCGGTCGCGATCCTGACCGTCGCCCTGGTCGTCCTCTACGTGGGATACAGAATGAAAGACCGTTGACAGGAGAGACAGGATCGTGGCCCACTCATCGGATGAGACACTCGTCGCCGCAGGGGACCTGCGGGCCTTCTCGAGCGAACTATTCCAGAGGCGCGGGGTCCCCCGGCCCGACGCGGACCTCGCCGCGGAGATGCTGGTGGAGTCCGACCTGCGCGGCGTCCACTCCCACGGCACCCGCGCGCAGCCCGGCTACCTCCACCGGCTGAAGACCGGGGCGGCCAGGCCGGCGCCGGACATCCGGGTCATCGCCGAAGGACCCGCCTACGCCCTCGTGGAGGGGGACGAGGGCCTCGGCCAGATCGTGGCCCACCGCGCCATGTCCGTCGCCATCCGCAAGGCCCGGCAATCCGGGATCGCGGCCGTGTCCGCCCGGAACAGCAACCACTACGGGGCCGCGGCCTACTACGCCATGATGGCCGCGCGCGAGGGGATGATCGGGTTCGCCACGACCAACGGCCCCGGCGTCAACATGGCCCCGTTCGGCGGGGCCGCCCCGATGGTCGGCAACAGCCCCATCGCCTACGCGGTCCCGGCGGGGGAGGAGCCGCCCATCGTGCTCGACATGGCCACCGGGTGGGCCGCGGCGGGCCGGATCGGCGTGGCCCGCATGCGGGGGGAGAAGATTCCCGTCGGATGGGGGATGACCAAGGACGGGGAGGACACGGACGACCCGGCGGAGGTGGCCATCGTGCTCCCGATGGGGCCGAAAGGCTCCGGCCTCGCCGTCATCATGGACATCCTCTCCGGCCCCCTCGGCGGGGGGCTGGCGAGCTGCCGCAAGCCGGGCCACCCCGGGCCCGACCAGGGGCACTTCTTCTGGGCCCTCGACGTGGCCCACTTCACGCCGCTCGAGGCCTTCAGGGCCGAGATCGACCAACAGGTCCGGACCATCCGGGCCACGAAGCCCCGCAGGGGTTTTGACCGGGTCTACCTGCCGGGGGAGATCGAGTGGCTCAAACACCAGGAGCGCCTGAAGACCGGCATCCCGTTGCACCGGGTTCACCTCGCGGAGTTGGAAAAGGCAGCAGCAGAACTGGGCGTGGAGCCGTTCTGGAAAAAATGAGGCCAGTGCCATGTCTCTAAAACCGGGTCGTGTGGCCCTCGTGACCGGCGCGTCGCGGGGCATCGGGCGGGCCATCGCGCTGCGCCTGGCGAAAGAGGGGGCGAGCGTGGGGGTCAACTACCTCCAGGACCCCGACGGAGTCAACCGGCAAGAGGCCGAGGCCGTGGCCTCGGAGATCGTCGCCGGGGGGGGAAAGGCCGTCCCTGTGCCTGCGGACGTGGTGGACCCCGCGCAGGTGGAGGCGATGGCCCGTGCGGTCGTCGAGGCCCTGGGCCCCGTCTCCATCCTCATCAACAATGCGGGCATCCTGCGGGACATCACCCTCAAGCGGATGGGCGAGGAGGACTGGCAGACCGTGCTCGACGTGAACCTGACCGGCGCGTTCCGGTGCGTCAGGGCCGTGCTGGAGGGCATGCGCGAGGCCGGGTGGGGCCGCATCGTCAACCTCTCCTCCGTCGTGGGCCTGACGGGCGGCCTCGGCCAGACCAACTACGCCGCGAGCAAGGCCGGCCTCATCGGGTTCACCAAGTCCCTCGCCCGCGAGGTGGCCCGGCGCGGCGTCACGGCCAACGCCGTCGCGCCGGGGTTCATCCGGACGGGCATGCTCTACACCGTCCCGGAGGAGGTGCGGGCGAAGGTCCTGGAGCAGATCCCCGTCAACGCCTGGGGCGAGCCGGAGGACGTGGCCCACGCCGTCGCCTTTCTGGCCTCCGAGGAGGCCCGCTACATCACAGGTCAGGTCATCGGGGTGAACGGTGGGTACTATATGTGAACACCATGAAACACGACAAGGTCTTATCCACCTCCGACGCTATCGCCCTCATCCCCGACCACGCGACCGTCGCCACGGGCGGGTTCGTGGGCATCGGCCACCCGGAGGAGCTGACC
>CAYRZX010000472.1:0-4375 GCA_964428665.1 uncultured Gemmatimonas sp. | reverse complement strand
CCACCGGTGGCCGCTCCGCCGTGACGATCATCTCCTGCATCTGCACGGCGGTCTCGCGGAGGGTGAAGTTCATCTCTACGGTGTGGTCGGCCTGGACGACCACGTCCGTCTTCGTCTGCCTGTCGTAGCCGATGAGGGAGGCGCTCATCCTGTATTCGCCGGGGTCCACAGACAGGATGAGGAAGTATCCGTTGCCGTCCGTGACCCCGCCCCGGCCGGTCCCCTCGAGGATGACATTGGTCCCCGGCAGCGGCGCGCCCTTCTCATCCTTCACATAGCCGTGAATCTTACCGGTGGTGCCTGCGTGGGCCAGCGCCGGGACAAGAAGGACCAGCAACAACACGACCATGGTTCTCATTTCGTGCCCTCCCTTCTTATATCACGTCTTACACCCTTCTCCCACACAAACAGAAAGCTGCATGTAAAAAGGGCACACCTCTCATGTCCGAGGCATGCCCCTCAACCCAGGTCCTTCAAAGACTCCCCCCCCATCTCGGACCTTTGGCGCTCAATCTAACCTGCCTGGACAGAAAAAGCAAGCAAGGAATTGGCGCAGGAGACCGGAGACCGGGATTTTCCATCCCCGGTCCCCCGTCTCCTGTCTGCTTTATTCTAAGGCGTGCCGCCGAGCTCGCGGATGAGGTCCCGCGCCCTCTGCTTCTCCTGCTCATCGGTGCTCAGGCGGAGGTAAGTGCGAAATTCTTGAAGGGCGCTCTCCCGGTCCCCTCTGTCCTTCAGGGCAATGCCGAGGCTGTTGTGGGCGTCGGCGTCGTAGGGTTTGAGTTTGAGGGCCTGGAGATACGCCCCGACCGCGCCCTCCAGGTTACCTCCGGCATACAGGGCCAGGCCGAGGTTGTAGTGGAGGCTGGCCTCGTGGGGTTTGAGCCGGAGGGCCTGACGATAGGCGCGGACGGCATCGTCATGGTCCCCCCTGGCATACAGGGCCAGGCCGAGGCTGTTGTGCGCTTCGACAAAATCGGGTTTGATCCTGACGGCCTGGCGAAGCGCCCCAATCGCATCGTCCAGGTCTCCCGTCTCCTTGAGGGCGACGCCGAGGTTGTGGTGGGCCTGGGCCAGGTCTGACTTGATCTCGATGGCCTGACGATAGGCCTGAATCGCGCCGTCACAGTCCCCCTTGTGCTTCAGAGCGACGCCGAGGTTGTTGTGGACTTCGGCGTCGTTCGGCCTGACCTGGATGGCCTGGCGATACGCCTCGATCGCGCCGTCCAGGTCGCCCTTGTCCTTGAGGGCGATGCCGAGGCTGCTGTGCGCTGCGGCAAAGCCGGGGTTGAGCCTGACGGCCTGGCGGAACGCGCGGATCGCGCCGTTCAGGTCCTTCTGGGCATACAGGGCGACGCCGAGGTTGTGGCGCGCTTCGGCGAAGTCGGGTCTGACCTGGATGGCCCGGCGATAGGCCTCGATCGCGCCGTCCAGGTCGCCCTTGCCTTTCAGGGCGTATCCGAGGTTGTGGTGGGCGTCGGCGTCGTCGGGGCTCATCCGGAGGGCCTGACGGTATTCGTTGATCGCTCCGTCCAGGTCCTCTCTGGCGTGCAGGGCCAGGCCGAGGTTGTAGTGAGGGATGGGTTCGTTGGGGTTGAGCTGGATGGCCCGGCGATACGCACGGATAGCGCCGTCCAGGTCTCCCCTGGCCTTCAGAGTCAGGCCGAGGTGGTTGTAGGCCTCTGCGGAGTCGCCTCTGACGTGGACCTCGGCGTCCGTCTGAGATGCCAGGACAAGCATCGCGGCAGCGCACGCGATAGACCTTATCTTACGAGTCATACAGATCATCTCAGGCCCCCTTCTTGACAAAACAAGAACTCTGGAACGAGCGACAGGGGCACGGCGCGCCGCGCCCCTATCCCAGACCGGCTGAATCCGCTTTCACGTCTTCGCCCATTTCGTCTGTTCTCCATCGGGGAGCGTCAGAATGAGCGTGTTGCCATTGATGGAGCAGAAATAGGTGACGAACCGCGACAAGACCGGTGCGATGGAGGGGTCCCTCTGCTCCTTCTCCCCGACGTTTGCCGTCAGGGTGAGCCTATCGCCGTTGATTTTATAGGCGCCGGGGACGGTCACGGGGACGTCGTCGATCACCGAGGTCACCTCAACCTCTCCATCTCTCTTGAACTTCATTAGGAATGGCATATCGCTGTTCGGCCTCAACTCCCATCTGCCGATGAGCCGCTCTTCCAGGGAGGCGCTGCCCCGTGCGGGGTCGGTGGAGATTTGCGCTTGCACGGTGCTGGAGGTAGCAGTCCGTGAGCCGGGGCCGGCGGGGTTGTTCGCTCCACATCCCACCAGGGCCACCATCACAGCCACACTCATCGTCAAGGTCAATGCGCGGTTCATGGTATTACCCTCCTATCGTAAGAAGTGATTCGTAAGATTGGTGTTAAACCCGGAGCTCCGTTCTGTCGCAGGACAGGGATAAACAAACGGCGTACCAACTCCGAAAATAAAAATCCACCCGAAGCTCAGGTGAGTGATAAATCAATAACTTATGTGATGAATAAGGGATCGCAGGTCAAAAAGGAGAGAAAGGAACGGAGTGCGGATTAGCACTTACGAAGCGAGGTGACGGGCGGGTGCGCACAGCGAAAGTGCGGAGGCGCACAGTGAGGGGGAGTGCGGGTCAGGTAGACTCCGCGTCTCTCATCTGGTATTGCGCCATGCGGCGGAGGAGGGTGTAGCGGGAGATGCCGAGGAGTCTGGCCGCCTGAGACTGATTCCCGTTGCACCTGCGGAGGGCCTCCCGGATGGCCTCCTTTTCGACGGCGTTCAGGAGGGCGTTCAGGTTCAGGCTCTCGACGTGCCTCAGGCGGATGGCGTCGGGGATGGACTCTTCGGGCGCCGGGTTGGAAAGCTCCGTCTGCGGGACCTGGTCTTCGCCGTCCGGCGCAGGGGTCGGCTCGAACATCAGGTCATCGGGGGTCACCTGACCGGCCCTGCAGAGGATCACGGCGCGCTCGATGGTGTTTCTCAGCTCCCGGACGTTTCCGGGGAAGGGGTGAGCCTCAAGGAGGGTTCCCGCTTCCGGGGTAAACCCCTCGATGGGCTTGCGCATTTCCCGGCTGTATCGGTCGAGGAAGTGCTGCGCCAGGGGCAGGATGTCCTCCGGGCGCTCTCGCAGCGGGGGGACCCGGAGGGTGAAGGTGTTCAGCCGGTAGTAGAGGTCCTCCCGGAATTTCCCCTCCGAGATGGCCTGTCGCAGGTCCCGGTTGGTGGCCGAGACCACGCGCACGTCCACGGGGACCTCCGTTGACCCGCCCACCCGTCGGACACGGCGCTCCTCCAGCGTGCGCAGCAGCCGGGTCTGCATGCCCAGGTTCATGTCGCCGATCTCGTCCAGGAAGAGCGTGCCGCCGTCGGCCTGCTCAAAGTATCCGGCGCGGTCCTGGCGGGCATCCGTGAAGGCCCCCTTCACGTGGCCGTAGAACTCGCTCTCAATCAGAGATTCGGGGATGGCCGTGCAGTTCACGGCCACGAAAGGCCCTGCGGCGCGGGCGCTCTCGTAGTGAATGGCCCTGGCCACCAGCTCCTTGCCCGTGCCGGTCTCCCCGCAGATCAACACCGTGGTGGCGTCTGTCTGACAGACCTGTTCGATGAGGGTTTTGACGGCCTGGATGGCTGCGCCCTCCCCGATGATGGCGGACAGCCCATACCGCTGCCGGCCCTGAGCGCCGAGGCGGTCGAGGCGCTCCCGGTAGCGGTCCTTCTCCCGGCGCAGGGCGTGGAAGCGGGCGGTCCGCTGCATGGAAGCGGTGAGGCTCTGGATGTTGAACGGCTTGGTGAAGAAGTCGAAGGCCCCCTCGCGCATGGCCCGGACGGCGGCCTCGATGTCCCCGTAGGCAGTCAGCAGGATGACCTCCACGCCGGGGGATGACCGTTTGACCTCCCGGAGCACCTCGAAGCCGTCCATTCCCGGCATCTTGATGTCCGTGATGACGATGTCGATGACCTCGCGCCGGAGGACCTCCAGACCCTCTGCCCCCCTCTCTGCCGTGTGGAGGCGATGTCCCAGGGCCTTCAGGTGATTGCCGAGGGTCCGGCGGACGTCGTCGTCGTCGTCGATGAGGAGGACGGTCATCGAGACGCGGGTGTCGGATGACATGGCTTATACCTCCGCTGCGGGCAGCCTCACCCGGAATACTGTTCCTTCGCCTTTTGCGGCTCTCGCACGCGATCTGTCCGCCGTGGTTTTTCACGATGGCATAGGCGATCGACAGCCCCAGCCCTGTCCCCCGGTCCGCCGGCTTGGTCGTGAAGAATGGCTCGAACAGCCGTGACCGGACCGACTCGTCCATGCCGGCCCCGTTGTCCTCCACCTCGGCCACCACCTCGTCTCCCTCCAGCCGCGTCCGCACCCACAGCCCCT
>CAYRZX010000471.1:0-4448 GCA_964428665.1 uncultured Gemmatimonas sp. | reverse complement strand
ACTGTCGGAACGTACTGATACGTTCCTTCCGGGTCTGTCGGATGTCTGGGCGCGAGGTGGTCGGCGATCAGATCGGCGGCCTTCAGCAGCGCCTCCGTGGCGACGGTCGCACGGATGGCCCAGGTCGTCGGAAGGACCGCGTTATAATCCACGTAAGACCCCGGAATGATCCCGGTGACCCGGTCCTTCTGCCCCGGCAGGCGAATCACGGCCCTCTGTTCTTCGATGGACAGCGTCCCTCGATCTGCTTCGGGGACCTCCATCTCAAACCAGGGTCCCAGGATGACGGGCGTCGTGATCCGGCTCAGGCGTTCCGAGGTCCAGAACAGCAGTACATGTCCGTTGGTGACGACCATCTTTCCGCCGGTGTCGAGACAGACTCCTTGAAGGATGCGTCGGTTCTCATCCCGGCTGGCGAATCGGGCTGCCCAGCGCAGGACGTGGAGTTCCTCCCGACCTAACTCAAACGTCTGCGGTTGCGTCTTCTGACCGTTCATCGAAATGATCTCCTCTCTCAGCCGCTGCCTCGCTTTTTGAAGGCGACTGCGGACGACCTCCACGTCGAGGCCCAGCAGGTCGGCGGTCTCCAGGTAGGTGTAGCCCTTGAAGTAGTGGTGGACGATCACCTGCCGGTGCGCCTCGGTCAGGGACCGGAGCGCCTCCCGGACCGTCGCCTGAAGTCTCCGAATCTCCGCGTTGTCCGTCGCCGGGTCGGTCCCCTGGGCTTCGAGCATCTCCTCCAGGCGGAGCTGCACCAGCCGGCGGCGATGCCACATCCGGGCCTCGTTGTCCGCGATGGCCCGCAGCCACGCGGCGAAACGGTCGGAGTCCCTGAGGCGCTCAAGCTGCGTGCAGGCCCTGACAAAGACCTCCTGGGCGAGGTCCTCGGCGTCCTCCGGGTAGCGGACCGTGCGGGATAGGCGGGCATACACGGCACGGGCATAGCGCCGGATAAGGACGGCAAACGCCCTCTGGTCGCCGGCCAGGGCGCGCGCGATCAGGTCCCGGTCGGCGGGATGTTCGTCGGAGGCCAAAGGTGTTCTCCGGGGCGTGGCTTGCGTTTTCGAGACGCGTCTATATCTCTTGATGCGCGATTGAGGGGAAAGGTATCCTCAAAAAGCTAAAAATTGGACGTAAAAATAGCCCCGGAGGATGTGTCCTCCAGGGCTATCGGGCTATAATGTCTCGCCAATGTACAGTAGCCTTACTTCCCCACCTTCTTTTTGACCGGCCAGAAAGCCAGAATCAACCCCACAACGGTGATTCCCCCCAGCATAAAGAGCATACCTGCCATGTCGCTATTCTTTATGGAATCCTATCACCGGTCTTTGCGCCACCCTGCTTCTTTTTCAGACGATCTGAGATAGAAAGGCCGATTACAAGCAGAGTCGCCATGGCAGCCAGGAGAGTCAGTATCAAGAGCGCGTCAAACATCTTTCCTCTGACTATACCTTCTGTTCGCTCGATTTCTTTTTGGAGGGCCAGAAGGCGAGGATAAGCCCGATCACAGCGATGCCAAACAAGAGGATCAACGCGCCAGTCATGTCTTAGCCCCCTTTCCTCCAGAGTCGGTAAGAGACGTATCCATAGGCGGAGATCAGTACAAGCCCTACGATACCGTAAAAGGATCGCATCTGTGGATTGGTCATTGATCCGTAAACGAGAACAACAACAGTAACCACAGACAGATTAATGAATCCCTTGGAGACCTCTTTCCACCAGTCCATCGCGCCCTCCTCTACGGTCAAGATAGCAAACCTGTTGAGGTCTGTCAAGCATGACCTGAGAGGAGAGGTTGCACATCATCGTCGGCATAGATCAGGCGTGCCCTGAAGGGTGCGGCTACGAGTCTACGCGCTGTTCACACGGCCTTGAACGCCTCCTCGTAGGCCTCGAATGTCTGCGTTAGGTCGTCGTCGGTGTGGACGGCGGAGAGGTAGGTCTTGCCGCCGGGCGTGACGAAGAGGCCGCGCTTGAGGAGTTCATGGCCGAGTTGACGCGCGCGGGAGTTGTCCGAGGCGACCACGTCCTTCCAGGAGAGGATTTCCCGGTCCGTGAACATGACCTGCCGGACCGGGCCGTCCCCCTCCACGCGCACGGGGAGGCCGCGGCGACGGGCCATGGCCTCGATCTCCGTTTTGAAGCGGTCCCCGATCTCGTGGAGCCGGGCGTAGACGCCGGGTTTTTGCAGTTCCGCGAGCGTGGCGAGGCCGGCCGCAGCGCCCAGGGGGTTGCCGTTGAAGGTCCCGCTGACGAAGGTGTACGGGCCTTTCCCCTTCCGGCGGGGGTTCGCCACCTCCATGATCTCTCTCTTCCCGCAAATGGCGGCCAGGGGGGTGCCGCCGCTGATCGTCTTGCCGAAGGTCGCCAGGTCGGGCGTCACGCCGTAGCGCTCCTGCGCCCCGCCCCAGGCCAGGCGGAAGCCGGTGACGATCTCGTCGAAGATGAGGACGACGCCGTAGCGCCGGGTCAGGTCCCGCAGGCCCTCCAGGAAGCCGGGCCGGGGCCGGATCATCCGCTGGAGGGGCTCCACGATGACGGCGGCCAGGTCCGCGCGATGCCGTTCGATCAGCCCTGAGGCCGTCTCCGGGTCGTTGAACGGGGCGACCAGGTAGTCGGCGGTGATGCGCTCCGGGATGCCGTCGGAGTCGGGCTGCGGGGTCGGGTAGCCGCCGGGCTGCGCGGGCGAGGCGCTCATCTGGCCGACGTCGTTCCCGCCGTGCCACCCCCCCTCGAACTTGAGCACCCTGTTGCGGCCCGTGAAGGCCCGCGCGATGCGGACGGCGTAGTGGTCGGCCTCGGACCCGGTGGCCACGAACCGGACGGTCTCGGCGCAGGGGATGGCCTCGACCAGCTTTTCGGCCAGGAGGATGGCGGGCTCGTTCAGGGTGTAGAAGGTGGAGCCGAGGGCGACCTGTCTCTGAATGGCCGCGACCACGGCGGGGTGGGCGTGGCCCAGGATGAGGGGGCCGGAGCCGAGCACGTAGTCGATGTAGGCGCGGCCCGCCACGTCGAAGACCCGGCTGCCGACGCCGTGGGAGAAGACGAGGGCCAGGTCGTCGGGCAGGTGGAACATGCCGAGGGACCCGCCCACGAGGGCGCGGTTCGCCCGGCCCAGCAGGTCGCGCAGGTGTTCTGTGCTCATGATTTTTCCTCCGTGGGATATGCAGGGGATGCCTCGTCCCTGCCCTTACGCAAACCACAGTCTCATCGCCGTCTTTCCGAGGATGGCCTCCTGCTCCGCTGCCGAGAGGCCCATCTCGTGGGTGAAGATGCGGAGGTGCTGCGCGTAGGTGGCCTTCGGGATCCAGAGTTCGCAGGGGAAGTCGGACCCCCAGATGCAGCGGTCCGGGCCGAAGGCGTCGATGATGCGGCGGGCGATCCCGTGCATGTCCCGGCAGGGGACCTCCTCCTGCGAGCCGGTGACGACCATCGTGAGCTTGGCCGTGAGGTTCGGGAAGCGGGCGAGGGAGAGGGCCGCGCGCAGGGCGTCCGAGTCGGGGCCGTCGGACGCCTTGAGGTTGGCGCAGTGATCGAGGACAGCAGGGACGGTCGGGAAGCGCTCCAGCATCCGGGCGAGGGCATCGCAGGCGTCCGGCTGAATCAGGGCGCAGACGACCGCGCCGACTTCGGCGGCGGCCTCCCACAGCCGGTCGTGTCCTGCGTGGCCGAGGCCGGGGGTCTGCCCCGGCGTGGGGAAGACGCGCGTACCCCTGAACCCGCCCTCCGTGACGTATCGCCGGAGGAGGTCGGGGCTGGCCGGGTCCTCCGGGTTGAGGGTGCAGACGCCCGTGGCCCATTCCCGGTTGGCCGCGACCGTGTGAGCGGTCAGGCGGTTGTCCCACCGGTAGGCCGAGGCCGTCTGGACGATCACGACGCGATGGACGCCGTTTTGCCGGATCTCCTGCCGGAGGTGTTCGATCGTCCCTTTCCCCTCAGGCGGGCGGAGCGGCTTTTCGATCCTGGGGTACTGCCGCTCGTCCTCCGAGTAGATGTGGGCGTGCGTGTCGACGAGGGTCATAGAAGGGATTCCTATTGCTTATCCCTCGATACGCCCCTGCGGGGCTACTCGGGATAGGCGGATATACCGCATCCCCGAGTAGCGGTCCTGAGTAGGAGCCACAGGCTCCGTATCGAAGGGCCGCGTATCGAGGGGACGGTTACGGTTCATGTCGGTTGATCACGAAGTCGACCTCCATCACGTCGTAGTTCGCGCCGGACATGCCGAGGCTCCGGTAGGTCTGCTGCGCTTTCGTGTTGGCCCGGTCCACGTAGAGGCGGAGGCCGCAGACGCCGGGCCGCTCCCTGGCCATCGCCTCCACGCGGCGGTAGAGTGCCCGGAAGATCCCCTGCCGCCGGCGGTCCGGCGCGACGTAGACGCTCTGAATCCAGTAGAAGACCCCGTTGCGCCAGTCGCTCCACTCGAAGGTGATCATCACCTGGCCGAC
>CAYRZX010000470.1:0-4449 GCA_964428665.1 uncultured Gemmatimonas sp. | reverse complement strand
AACTTCACGCAGACGGGCGTGGGCGCCTCGGCCACGTGGCCCGTGGCCGTGAGCTTGCCGGTACCCTGGTCGATCCGGAACGTGACCACCGTGTCGCTGTCCTGGTTGGCGGCCAGCAGGAAGGTCCCGGTCGGGTCGATCCCGAAGTTGCGCGGGATCTTGCCCTGCGTGGGCTCGTGGCCGATGGGGGTCAGCTTTCCGGTGGCCTGGTCGATGGCGAAGATGGCGATGCTGTCGTGCCCCCGGTTGGAGCCGTAGACGAACTTCCCGGACGGATGGACGTGCACGTCGGCGCAGTGGGTGGTCCCTGAAAATCCGTCGGGGAGCGTGGAGAGGCTCTGAATCTCCGTGAGCTTCCCCTGCGAGGCGTCATAGGTGAAGGCGGTCATGGTGGAATCCAGCTCGTTGATCACGTAGGCGCACCGGCCGCCGGGGTGGAAGGCGAAGTGGCGCGGGCCGGCGCCGGGGTGCGTCCGCACCCAGGGCTGCTCGCTGGGGAGGAGTTTCCCGTTGTTCAGGTCGAGGCGGTAGATCATGACCTTGTCAAGGCCGAGGTCCGCCACGAAGGCGTAACGGTTCGCGGGGTCTATCGTGACCGAATGCGCGTGAGGGCCGGTCTGCCTCCGGGGGTTGACGCTGGAGCCCTGGTGCTGGACCACGTCGGTGGCCTTCCCCAGCCGGTCGTGGGCCTCGATCGGGAAGATGGATGTGCTCCCCGATGTGTAGTTCGCCACGATCACCCATTTGCCCGTCGCGTCCACGCTCAGATGACAGGGGGCGGCCCCGTGCGAGGGCCTCTTGTTGAGGAGGGTGAGGGCCCCGGTCTGCGGGTCGATGGCGAAAGCGCTCACCCCCCCGGCGGGCTTCCCGTCTACCTCTCCCAGTCCCAGTTCATTGACCGAGTAGAGGGTGCGTCCCCGGGGGTGGATGGCCAGGAAGGAGGGGTCCTTCACATCCGTGACCTTGCTGGAAAACGTCAGGGCGCCGGTGGAGGGGTCCAGGCGGTAGACGTAGATCCCCTCGCTCTTGCCGCGCGTGTAGGTCCCGACGTAGGCGAGGATATCGCCGCTATTCTGCTGTGCCATGGTCTGGTCCTCCGTGTGCTGTGTGTGCAAGGCTCCGATGGAACACCAACTGTGCGGGCAATGTACAGCGGAAGGCGTCAGGCGTCAAGGGAAAAGCTAACCCCCGACGGCTGGCCGCTGGCCAGTGACGGCTGGCCGCTGGCCTCTTTTGTGGAGATAGGTCTGGAGGCCGACGGCCAGGAGGACGGCGCCCGCGCACAGGAGGTAAGGGGAGCGGGGGCCGAGGTGTTCGGCGGCGATCCCCCCGAGGAGGGGGCCGAGGAAGAAGCCGCCGCCCACGACCGCCTCGTGCAGGCCGGTGCGGCGGCTCCCCGGGTTGCGCACGAAGAGGCTGTAGAAGATGCTGGCGGTGAAGGTCATGCCGGTGAGCGCGCCCTGGGCCAGGAGGCCGACGGCGAAGACCCCCGGGGAGGCCCCGAAGGTTAGCGTCAGGAGGCCGGCGGCCCCGGCGACCTGGGAGATGACGAGGGGGGAGAGGCGAAACTGCCAGCGGTCGGTGCGGGCGACGAGAAAGAAGGCGCCGACCTGGGCGAGGCCGATCAGGGCCATCAGGAGGCCCAGGGGCCCCGGGGCGATGCCGAGGTCGGAGGCGAATTTGGGGAAGAGGGAGCGGACCGTGCCGGTGGCGAAGAAGGTGGAGAAGTTGGCGACCCAGGCGATGCGGAGGAAGTGGTCGGAGGCATCCTCCGGGGGGGCCTCGGAGACCGGGGCCGGAGATGGGGTCTGAAACTTCAGGAGGGAGATGGAGAGGGAGAGGGCGCCGATGACGCCGGCGGCGATCAGGAAGGGCCAGTCGAGGTCCATCGCGTAGAGGGACCCGCCCACGGCAGGGCCGACCAGGAGGCCGAGGGCCCAGGAGATGTTGAACCGGCCCAGGCCCCGGAGGAGGTCGCGCCGGCCCTTGCCGCTCCCCAGCCAGGCCTGCAGCGCGGGCCAGTAGCAGGAGAGGCAGACCCAGGTGACGGTGTAGAGGACGATGAGGTGGAGGATGCGCGTGGCGCGGGGGTAACAGGCGACGGAGAGGGCGACGGCGGCGCTGGCGAGGGCCATGGAGCGCCGGTAGCCGAGCCGCTCGGAGAGGCGGCCGGAGACGAGGCAGGCGAGGGCATAGACGAGGGAGCTGACGGCCCCGATGGCGCCGAGGTCGTCGTAGGTGGCCCCGAGGCGAAGGGCCAGGAGGGGGACGCAGAGGCCGATGACGCCGATCAGGCCGTCCATGAGGAAGGTCGCGACGTAGAGAAAGGGGTCCTTTTTCATGGCCTCGCCTCAAAACAGGCCACGAGTCCGTCGAAGCTCGCGGCGACGAGCCGGTCTCCGGCGACGGCGGGCGGGGCCGAGACCGGCGAGCCGAACGCCCAGCGGTCCACCTCCTTGCCGGTGCGCCGGTCCAGGAGGTAGAGATGGCCGTCGTTCGCGCCCAGGGCGAGGCGATCCCCCATTGGCGTGGGGCCTCCGGTGGCCGTGTAGGCGCCGAGATAGTAGGGGGTCATGTCGAGTAACTCCTTCTCGACCTTAAAACGCCACTTCAAGCTCCCCTTCGGCGAATAGGCCCGGACCTCCCCGGATGGGCTGGTGACACACACGGCGGTTTCGTCGGCGCCCAGGCCCGATATGTGCCGGTAGCGACGGGCCCTCCGGCTGGCCCTCCGGCTCCAGACGACCTCTCCGGTCGCCGCGTTCAGGGCAGCCACCTCGCCCGGCTTTCCTCCGGTGAAGATGCGCCCGGCGACGGCGATGGGCCTGGGATACGTGTATTCCACGGCCAGCTCCCGGCGCCAGACCTCCCGGCCCGACGCGCGGTCCAGGGCGACGAGGCCCAGGCGCTGGACGAGGAGGACCAGGAGGTCTCCGACGACGACCGGGCCGGCATAGCAGGACCAGGCGTCGGAGGTGTCGGAGGGCCGGGCGTACCAGAGCGGTTTCCCGCTCTTCAGGTCGTAGGCCCCGTAGCCGGCCTTGCCGCCCGCGTAGACGACGCCGTCGGCGATGACGGGGGAGGCGTAGATCCAGCGGTCCGGGTAGCCCGGAAGGTCCGTCTGCCAGTTTTCTACCCCGGTTACGGGGTCGAATGTCAGCAGCCGGCCGGTCACCGAAATGGCCGTAGCCAGGCCGTCGGCCACGGCAACGGCGTTCTTGAGGGAGGCGTCGGTCTTCAGACGCCAGCGGGGGCGTCCGGTCTCCAGGTCCAGACAGAGCACGCCCTGGCGACCCTCTCCGTCTTCGTCCCGCAGGGCGAGGAGGACGCGGTCCCCGTCCACGACCGGGGCGGCCCGGTGGACCTCCGCGTCGATCCGGTGGCTCCAGAGGAGGCGCAACGGATTGTCGATCCGTTGCAACGGATGGGGGCCATCGGCCCTCACTCGACGGATGGGCGCCTTCAAGCGGATAAATGCCCTGCGGAGGGCGATGGGGACGAGTTCGGTGTTCATCCGACTGCCCTGGAACTGTATCCGCCGGTGGCTCCGGGGGTTCGTGTCGATGCCCCCGAAGGGGAAACAGGGCGTGGCAAAGACGCGGATGCCGCGATAGGTGTAGACCCTGGACGAGTGCCAGTGGCCGAAGAAGACGGCGGTGACATCGGTCCTGGCGAGGCGGTCGAGGAAGGCAACGGACGGGGGGACGTGGGTGAACAGCACGGTCTCGCGGCCCGCGTGCGCCCTCAGGTCCGCCGTGAGCCAGCGGTCTTTTGCCTCTCTTTCAAAGAGGGCGAAGAAGCGGTCTTCGTTCGGGAAGACGACGAAGTGCCGTCCCCCCCAGTCGAAGCTGTAGTACGCAGGGCCGAGGACAGACTCGTAGTGCCGGGTGCAGGCGTGGCCCTCGGCGTGGTCAGGCGACCGGAACTCTGTGAGTCCGTCGTGCCCGCCGAACACGTGGAAGACGGGACAGGGCGCGGAGGCAGCGATCCGCCGGTAGGCCCTCATGGAGGGGAGGTCCCCCAGGTTGGTCAGGTCGCCGGTGATGACCGCGAAGGCAGGCCCCCATCCTCTCAGCGCCCGGCGCAGGTCCGCGCGGAGGCTGGAGGGCCGGAGGATCCTTCTGGGCTTCACCTCGACGTGCAGGTCGGTCAGTTGCGCGAGGGCGAAGGCGCGGCGTCTGCGCTCGGGGGCCGGTTCCAGGGCGAAGTCCACGCCCTCCTGCGGGCCGGTCCAGGCGTGGGTGGTCCTGTAGAAGGCGTCTGCGGGCCGGGCGTCGTCGGGCGTGACCACGAAGACGAACCGGTGGCGGGCAGGGTCCACGCGGAGGCGGTAAAGGCCGGAGCGGTCCGTGCGCGTCACGGTCTCGCCGTTGGAGACGGCGACGCCGGGCCGGCCTCTGCGGTTGACGGTGACCCGGCCGGTGATGGGGAAGGACATGAGGGCTCCTT
>CAYRZX010000469.1:2775-4454 GCA_964428665.1 uncultured Gemmatimonas sp. | reverse complement strand
AAGCAGCTCTGGGCCGTGGAGCATCCCGAGGCGTTCTACAGCGGGCCGGTGGACTTCGAGTGGCAGAAGCGCCAGCAGCAACAGGAGGATGCAGAGATAAAGAGATAAGTCGCCGATGGATGAAAATGTCAAAAAAAGGGCTTGACTCCGTGGTGGTTGCCTCACGTCGACGCCGATCGCAGTCCATCGAACCCCAGGGGTTCAGGCCGGGGGAGTTCAAGGAGGCCATCGACCTCTATCTCACACAGGAGATCAAGCCATGATGAGGCGGGCTGCCGTGGGCATGGCCACCTTCCTTCTCGTCGCCGCGCTCGCTGCGCCGGCGAAGTCGCAAGCGCCGGGCAAAGCGGACAACGCAACCTTGATCCCTCTGACCGAATTGGAGAAGGACGAGTACAAGGGGTTCAGAGGGGGGTTGTACCCGAAGGGCAAGAACGAGCGCCCTGCGTCTCACGAAGCGGCAGGGGTGGCCATTTCCAGGCGAATTCAGCCGCTGGACGCGGAGGGCAAACCGAACGGGGACGGGAAGATCGTGTTGTTGTCCGTGGGGATGAGCAACACGACGCAGGAATTTTCGGCGTTCAAGCTGCTTGCCGACGCCGACCGGGGGAAAAACCCGAGGCTGGTGATCGTGGACGGGGCGCAGGGCGGCATGTCGGCGGCCCGGATCGTAGACCCGGAGGACAACGCCAGCGGCGCGAAATACTGGACGACGGTGGAGGACCGCCTGAAGGCCTCGGGTGTGAGCCGGGCGCAGGTTCAGATGGCCTGGATCAAACAGGCCGACGCGCGTCCCTCCCGGGCGTTTCCCGAACACGCTCAGGTCCTGCAGGAGGAACTCGCCCGGATCGTGCGCCTTCTGCACGCGCGTTTTCCCAACCTGCAACTCGTCTATCTGTCCAGCCGCACGTATGGGGGCTACGCCAGGACTCCCCTCAACCCTGAGCCGTATGCGTACGAATCCGGGTTTGCGGTGAAGTGGCTCATCGAACAGCAGCTCAACGGCGACCCTGCGCTCAACTTCGATCCGGGCAAAGGGCCGGTCAACGCGCCGTGGTTGAGCTGGGGGCCGTATCTGTGGGCGAACAGCGCGGCCAGGCGCAAGGATGGGTTGAGCTACGAGGAGAGTGACTTTGCCACAGACGGCACGCACCCGTCGGCCTCCGGGCGTCAGAAGGTGGCCGGGCTGTTGTTGCAGTTTTTCAAGACGGACACGACGGCGCGTGAGTGGTTTCTCGGACCTTGAAGCGCTTTTAAATTTTTCAAAAAAAGGCTTGACTCCGTACCTAAGGCCAGGGTTTATATTTAGGGTCGGAGGTGAAAAACTATGGTGGGATTAACGATCGGGCAGGTGGCGCGTCGGTCTGCGGTCAACGTGGAAACGGTCCGCTATTACGAACGGCGGGCGTTGATCAGCGAACCCCCGCGCAGGGAGTCCGGCTACAGACAATATGACCCCCAGGTGGTCCAGCGCATCCGGTTCATCAGGCGCGCCCAGGAACTCGGCCTTACGCTCAAGGAGATCGGTCAGCTCCTCGCCCTGGCCGACGGCGATGGGTCCGGCTGCGGGGACGTGCTGGAGTTTGCCACGCGAAAGCTCGCGGATATTGAAAGCAAGATCCGTCACCTTCAGAACCTCAAAAAAGTCCTGACACGCCTGGTCCGGCAGTGCTCCGGGG
>CAYRZX010000469.1:0-2675 GCA_964428665.1 uncultured Gemmatimonas sp. | reverse complement strand
CACCTTCAGAACCTCAAAAAAGTCCTGACACGCCTGGTCCGGCAGTGCTCCGGGGAGGGTCCGCTGGCGGCGTGCCCTATTATCGAGAGTCTGGTCGATGACACAGAGGCAGAGGGCGAGTGTCCTGCCGTGTAAAAAAGTCGGCTGCAAAAATTTTGCGTTACCTTTTTCGGTCTGCGTGGTATGCATGAGTGAAAGAGATCCGTAGATGGGTGAAGAGAGAGGCGCGCACCCGGCGGGACCGTCGGACGAGGCGCTGATGCAGGACTATCAGGCAGGCGACCTGTCGGCGTTCGATGTCCTGTACGTGCGATATGAAAAACGGGTCTTCAGTTATCTCCTGCGGCAGATCGGGGATCCGGAAGCCGCTGCGGATCTGTTTCAGGAGACTTTCCTCAGACTGCACCGCAGCCGGGAGGATTACGATCCCAACAGGTCCTTTTTGGCCTGGATATTCACCATCGCGGGGAACCTGGTCAGGACCGAGTTCAAACGGCGCAGTTCCCGGCTGGACGAACGGGCTGAGACCGATGTCGAGCATATCGGCGGCGGGACGCCAACAGATGCCCGTGCGGAGCAGGCAGAGATGGCGGATCGGATTCGCGCGGCGTTGGATGCGTTGCCTCAGGAACAGCGGCAGGTTATCCTGCTCAACAAGTGCGAAGGGCTGAGTTACCGGGAGATCGCCGAGATCACCAGGAGCACGGCGGCCGCTGTAAAGCAGATGGCCTATCGGGCGCTGCTGGGCCTGCGGAACAGGTTAAAGGATGTGGTATAGTGATGGACTGCAAGACTGCACAGATGGAACTCACGGCGATTCTGGCGGGAGAGCGAGTCGCCTACCCGCCGGAGGCGGTGGAATCTCACGTATCGGGCTGTGCCGACTGTCTGAAGGCGCGTCAGGAGATGGAGGCCGTATGGGAGCGGCTGGACCTCCTCGCATATGAGCCTGTCCCCGAGGACCTGCGGGTGCGGACGTTGCGGGCCGTGCACCGGGAGGCAGCGATGGAAGGGACTGTGTCGGCAGGATACTTGACGCTGCGCCGGCTTGGCAGCGCAGTTGGGGCCGGCATCCTCGTGGCGCTGCTCTACACCTATGTGCTGGGGCAGCGTGTGGACTTTGGATACCTGAGCGCAGTACACCTGGCGGTCACGGCCGTGATCTGGAGCGGCCTGCTGGTCGCGGTGTTCTGCTGGATGTTGGGGCAATATCGACAGTGGGGGGTACACCTGGGCGCAGCGTCGGCGCTGGGTCTTGCCGCTATGGGGCTGTCGCTGGTCGGGACGTTGCTGTGTCCAGGTGAGACGTTCTTCGATCTGTGGGAGAGATCGCCACTGGTCAACACGCTGAACGGGGTCGTTGGCGCGGCCAGCGGATATCTGATCTTCGGGTTTGTCTACGCCCTCCTGCCGGCGCTGATCGCCTCGGCGGTCCTGGGGGGACGACTGAAGGGCAGGGTCTGGAGGAACGCTATGGTTGCCGCAGGGGCATTCGTCCTCCTGCTGGCGCCGGCGGCCTATCTCCAGTGCGCATCTCTTGCAGCCGGGCTGCTTGGGACGTGGGTGCTGGGGGCATTGGGAGGGGCCCTGGGAGGCGTGCTCGGCGGCGTAAAGGTCCGTCAGGTGTGGGCCCAGAGAGCGGCTGCTTAGCCGTATCGTGGGCGCGGACGCGGGAAAGAACATTCACCGAAAGGGGGTGAACGGACAGGATGAAGGAGTGGGTATCAGGAGTCGGTTCCGTCGCATCGGCCTTTCTCGCCTCGATCTGCTGCATCGGCCCGGTGCTGGGAGTTGTGCTGGGGATTGGGGGGCTGGGGGCTGCGGCGAGCCTGGAGGTCTATCGTCCCTATTTCCTGGGAGTGACGTTCGTCTTCCTCGGAGTGGCGTTCTACTTCACCTACGGCAGAAAGGAGGCGTGCCGGGATGGAGAGGCGTGTCAGACGGGACAGGGACGCCGGTGGCAGAGGGTGTTCCTCTGGATCGCGACCGCCTTCGCCTTGGTCTTTCTGGCCGCCCCTTATCTGCTGTCGTTGTTCGTCTGATTTTTTCTACCAAGGAGGATTCAAACATGAAGGCTGTGGGCATCGTCCTCGGAATTCTGCTGGTGATCGGGGCGTCCTTTCTGCTGTTCAACAGGTCAGGAGATCGCCCGAATGCGGTAGCCGCGGCAGAGGCCGGGCCGGTCAAGCAGGTGGTTCTGCCCGTGGAGGGGATGACCTGCGGGGGGTGTGCGATCAGCGTGAAGGCGGCGCTGAAGGGGCTGAAGGGGATACGGGACGCGAAGGTGGACGTGGGGAAAGGCGAAGCCGTCATCACCTATATCGAGAGCCAGGTGACCGTGGACCAGATGGTCCAGGCGGTCAACAGCACCGGCTTCACGGCCCGCAGGCCATCTTAACCCTGTATGAATACCCCATGAAAGATGAGCCGACAAAAGAGATATGGGCATTTCTCCCGATTGTCCTGGCGCTGGCCGTCTGTTGTGGTGGGCACCTTCTGGCCTTTGGAGGGCTGGGCGTGCTGGCCGGGCTGATCAGCCGGAACGCGACCTTCCTCGTCGTGGGTCTGGCCGTTGTTCTCGTCGGCGCGCTCTTCTATGCGAGCCGGCGTCGGAGAGGATGTAACCTGCCCGATGCGGATGAGGGGGGTCGTCGCTCTTCTCAACATCACCCCGA
>CAYRZX010000468.1:0-4459 GCA_964428665.1 uncultured Gemmatimonas sp. | reverse complement strand
TCATGTGCGCCTTTGCCGTGGTCAAGCCGGTGCGAAACGCCCTGCTCCTGCAGCGGCTGGGGCCGTCCTATCTGCCCTATGGGCTGATCGGGCAGCCGCTGCTCACCGGGTTGGCGGTGGCCACCTCCGGGTGGTTTGCCGCCCGGACGCCCGAGCGCAACCGGGTGCTGGCGACGACGCTGGTCCTGACGCTGAACCTGCTGCTCTTCCGGTACCTGTTCGACGCCGGGGGGGACTGGGTGGCGCTGGCGTTCTACATCTGGGCGGGCCTCTTCTCCAGCGTCCTGATCACGCAGTTCTGGCTGGTCGCGGGCAACCACTTCACCCCCCGCGAGGCCAAGCGCCTGATCGGATGGGTGGGCGCAGGGGGGATCGTGGGGATGATCGTCGGGCCGCTGGTCGTCTTTCGGGCCGTCAAGCCGCTCGGCACGGAGAACCTGATCTACGTCTCCTCCGCCCTGCTCCTGCTCTGCCTCCCCCTGGTGCGGCGTCTCGAAAGGGGAGGGGCGCCGGCCGGGGCGCCCTCGTCTAGGCCGGAGGACTCCGCCGTCGCAGGGCTGAACCTGTTCCGGGAGTTCCGGCACCTGAAGCTGATCGCCCTGATCTCCGGGGTGAGCATGGTCGTTCAGGCGGTCATGGACTACCAGTTCCAGACGGTCGTGGCAGGGGCGTTTGCGTCCAAAGACGCCAAGACGGCGTTCTTTGCGCAGTTCTTCGCCGCGCTGAACGTGGCGGGTCTGGTCTTTCAGCTGCTCCTGACAAGGTTCATTCTGGTTCGTTTCGGGGTGGGGGTGGCCCTGCTGCTGCTGCCCGTGGCGCTCGTGCTGGGGTCGGTGGGCATCCTGGTCTATCCCGCGCTCTGGGCGGTCACGCTGGCCAAACTGGGGGAGGGGGGCGTGCGCTACTCCATCCAGGAGGCCACGCGGGAGATCCTCTACCTGCCCCTCCCGTCGGCGGTGCGCTCCCGCGCCCGTCCCCTGATCGAGATGTTCGGCGCCCGTCTGTTCGAGGGGTCGGCCGGGCTGCTCATCCTGGTCTGCACGGCGCTCTTTCACGTGTCGGTCGAGGGGTTCAGCCTGATCTCCATCGGGGTGCTCTCGGTCTGGCTGGTGGCCGTGCTGGCGGTCAAGCGGGAGTACCTGGAGGTGCTGCGGAACCTGTTCTCGGAGGTGCCGGCGCAGTCTCAGGACCGGGCCGCGGAGGTGCTGGACCTGGACACCGTGGGGATGCTGGTCGAGAACCTGAAGGGCCCGGATGAGATCCAGGTCTGCCAGACGCTGGCCATGCTGGACATCGTGCACGACAAGTCGGGGCTGGTCCCGCACCTGACGCGCACGATGGCCCACCCCTCGCCGATGGTGCAGGCGCAGACGCTCCGGCTTTTGGGGCACGCGGGGGCGGGCGGTTTTATCCGGGAGGCGGAGGCGCTGCTGGGGGTGGAGGACGCCGATGTGCGCGTGGAGGCCGTGCGCTACCTCTGCGGCTTCGGGGGGCGGGCGGCCAGGGAGAAGGTGGCGGCCTTTTTAAAGGACGCAGACCCCCGCGTGCGCACGGCGGCGGTGGCGGCGGTCGCGGGGTCGGGGGCGCTGGGGAAGGGGGAGGTCCGGGCGGCCCTCAAGGACCTCTGGAAGGAGCGGGATGCGGCCTCCGAGGGGGTGCGGGCGGAGGCGGCGCTGCTGCTGGGCACGCTGAACGACCCGGCTTACGACGACCTGCTGATGGACCTGCTGCGGGACCCGTCCCCGGTCGTGGCGCGCGCGGCCCTGGAGGGGGTGGAGCGGACCGGGCGGCGTCCCTTCGTGCCGCTGGTGGTCCCCTACCTGGCGGATGAGCGGGTGATGCTGTATGCCCAGCGCGCGCTCAGGGCCTACGGGGACCGGGTGCTGGGCACGCTGCGGGACTACCTGGACGACCCGGAGGAGCCGGAGGGGGTGCGGCGGGCCATTCCGGGGTGCTTTGCGGCCATCGGGACGCAGGGGGCCGCGCGGGTGCTGGTGGAGGCGCTGGCGGACCACCAGCGGGGACTGGGCGAGGTGATCGTGGAGGCGCTGGGCGAGATGCGCAACCGGCATCCAGACCTGGCGTTCGACGGGGAGCAGGTGGAGGCGGCCCTGCTGCGGGAGGCCCAGGCGTCCCTCTCCGACCCGGGGCGCGAGCCGGGGCGGCGGCTCTGGATGGCGGTGGAGATGCTGGCGCTGATCTATCCCGTCCAGGACGTGTACCGGGCCTACGGGGGGCTGACGAGCGGGCGGCGGGAGCTGAGGGCCAATGCCCTGGAGCTGCTGGACAACCTGCTCCGGCCGGAGTTCAAGCGGGTGATCATGCCTCACATTGAGAAATGGGCGACGGAGGAGACGTGAAACGCAAAAAACGACCACAAGACCACAAGACCACAAGACCACAAGGCTTTTGCATTGGTCCTGTGGTCCCGTAGTCCTGTGGTCCTGTGGTCTGCCGTTTGCCTTAAAGGAGGAGACCATGCATCTCGACCAGGACATTCGCGGCGACGTGGCCGTGCTGACCGTCAGCAGGGCCGTCACGACCGGGCCAGATGTGGCCCCGCTCCACGAGGGGATCAAGGGCCTCGTGCGGGACGGCATCCGGAAGGTGGTGGTGGACTTCTCTCAGGCGCCGTGGTTCGGGAGCGCGATGCTGGGCGTGCTGATCGCCAGCCTGATGACGCTCCGGGGCGTCGGGGGGGAGATCCGGCTGGTGGGCATCACGGATCGGATGGGGAGCGTGCTCACGGTGACGGGGCTGGACAGGGTCTTTCAGAAGGTGGACACGGTGGACCGGGCGGTGGCCAGCTTCAAGGGGTAGGATCGAGTAGTGAATTCGGAGGTTCATCCCCGGACCACGAGGTTGAGAATCTGACCTTCATGCCATTCATCTCTGATCGTGAAGACGCCTGACACAAATCTGACCCAGAGGGTCTCTCCCGCGCTTGCGCGGTTGTCCTTTTGGACGCCGCAGGAACGGATGTCGGAGTTCGAGGCGGCGTACGAGACGAAGGTTGTTCCCATTCTGGAGCAGCACGCCTTGACCCCGTCCTCCGAGCGAGGACACGCGACCCCGAAGGGTGTCTTCAGCCGGCTGTTCGAGGTGGAGAGCCCGTCGGCGGTGGCGGAGATACGGGAGGCGCTCCAGAGAGACCCGGCCTGGACGGAGGCGCTGCGGGACCTGGGCAGGGCCTTCGGGACAGCCGGCCCGGAAGGCCTGGCTCAGTATGGTTTTGATCTCTACGCTGCGCCTGCGGGGCCGGGAAAGGCCGTATCTGCCGGGCGGGGTCAGGGGCACTGGCGCACCTACAACACGACAGATGGCCTTCCGGACATCATGGTGCGGTCCATTTTTCAGGACCGGGAGGGGTACCTCTGGATCGGCTCTTACGGCGGCGTGAGCCGGTTTGACGGCAGGACATTCGCCACCTTCACCGCGCAGGATGGCCTGGCAGATAACCTGGTGTTGTCGATTCTTCAGGACCGGGAGGGGGATCTCTGGTTCAGCACTTCTAACGGTGTAAGTCGATGTGACCCTTCAACGCTCCGACAGGCCCGGAGGTCGTCAGGGGGCGCTGGTCAGAGGTTTATCACCTTCACCACGCGAGAGGGCCTGGCGCACCACGATGTGATGTCGGCCCTTCAGGACCGGAATGGATACCTCTGGTTCGGCACGGTTGGCGGGGGGGTGAGCCGGTATGATGGGGAGACGTTCGTCACCTTCACCACCGCTGACGGCCTGGCGCATAACGAGGTGCTGTCGGTCCTGGAAGATCGGGAGGGATATCTCTGGTTCGGAACCAACGGCGGCGTGAGCCGGTATGATGGGAAATCCTGGACGACCTTCACCACCGCTGACGGCCTGGCGCATAACGAGGTGCTGTCGGTCCTTCAGGACCGGGAGGGGCATCTCTGGTTCGGCACGTGTGGGGGCGGTGTGAGCCGGTATGACCCTTCGGCAAAGCTCAGGGCAGGCGGGAAGACCTTCTCCACCTTTACCACGGAAGACGGACTGGCTGACAATCAGGTGCGGTCCATTTTTCAGGACCGGGAGGGGCATCTCTGGTTCGGCACCTATGGCGGCGTGAGCCGGTATGACAGGGCGGGGAGACGATCCGGTGAATCGTCCGGGGTGGGGACGTTCATCACGTTCACCACAGAAGACGGGCTGGCGCACAATAAGGTCTATTCAATCCTGGAGGATCGGGAGGGGCATCTCTGGTTCGGGACGTATGGCGGCGGCGTGAGCCGGTACAGCGGCCGGACCCTCACCACCTTCACCACCCGGGATGGGCTGGCGCACAACGAGGTGACATCGGTCTTTCAGGATGGGGATGGTTGTCTCTGGTTCTGCGCCGGGCAGGGCGGCGTGAGCCGGTATGATGGCCGGACCTTCGTCACCTTCACCACCCAGGATGGCCTGGCGCACGATGAGATGCATTCGATTTTTCAGGATCGGG
>CAYRZX010000467.1:0-4481 GCA_964428665.1 uncultured Gemmatimonas sp. | reverse complement strand
CCCGGCGGGAGGCGGTCACGAGCGAGCGGGACCGGCTGGCCGACCGGCTGTCCGCATTGTCCAGCCGGGAGGCGGAGCGGTGGGGGATCGCGGGGTTCGTGGGGAGGAGCGGGACGATGCAGACGATCCTCAAGTCGGTTGAGATACTCAAGAGCGCGGGGTGTGTGTCGGCGCTCATCATGGGGGAGAGCGGGACGGGCAAGGAACTCGTGGCGCGGGCGATCCACTTCGGGTCGCGTCGGTCGGAGGGGCCGTTCGTGCCGGTGAACTGCGGGACGATTCCGAGGGAGATGGCCGAGTCCCTGTTGTTCGGGCACGTGCGGGGGGCGTTCACCGGGGCGGAAAAGGACCAGGCCGGGTATTTTGAGCTGGCGGACAGGGGGACGCTCTTTCTGGATGAGATCGGGGAGATGCCGCCGGACGTGCAGGTCAAGCTGCTGCGGGCGATCGAGGACGGGCGGGTGCTGCCGCTGGGGGCAAGGCGGGACCGGGCCGTGGACGTGCGCATCCTGGCGGCCACGAATGTGGACCTGAGGGACCGGATGGCGACGGGGGCGTTCCGGCAGGACCTCTACTTCCGGCTGGCGCGGTTCACGGTCTACGTCCCGCCCCTGCGGGAGCGGAAGGAGGACATCCCGCTGCTAACGGAGCACTTTCTGCGGCTGTTTTCGGCGGAGATGGGGCGGGAGGCGCCGGGGCTGAGCCGGGGGGCGCTGGAGGCGCTGGAGGCCTACGACTTTCCGGGGAACGTGCGGGAGTTGAAGAACATGATGGAGCGCGCCCTTCTGGAGTGCGAGGAGGCGGAGGAGGTCGGGCCGCACCACCTTCAGTTCCTGCGCCCTCCGCCAGAGGCGGAGGCGTTGACGCCGGCCGGGGGCGCGTCCGGGGAGGTGGCGTGGCCGGACTTTGAGCGGGCCGAACTGGAGCAGATCAAGCAGGCCATGACGCAGACCAAGGGGAACATCGTGGCCGCGGCCCGCCTGCTGGGGACCAACCGGATGCGCATCTACCGGCTGCTGCGCAAGTACAACCTGATGCCGGGATAAGGCGGGAGGCGGGAGGCATCCTTCGACTTCGCAGCTAACGCTGCTCCGCTCAGGACAGGGGAGGCGGGAGGCAGTCCCTCGATACGCCGCCCACCCAACCATACGCTCCCGTGAGGTCGCGTCCCCAACCCTGGGGCTACTCGGGACAAGCGGAAAAGTTGAGCCGTATGCCCTGAGTAGCGGCTGTAAGCCGCGTATCGAAGGGCAGGAGGCAGGAGAGCGGAGAAAGCGAATCGCTCGATGTATCCATAAAGAAATTCCCGCCAGATAGAACAACTGGCGGGAATTCTCTAATGTCGTCTCTGCCGGCCTGCCCCAGGTCAGGAAGCCTGCAACAAAGCATGTTCCGCTTCTTCCGATAACTCAATGAAAACAAAGTAACTGGCTGGATATAGATAATCCTCGCCCTCGTTATCGACCACACGGATATAATTTGATTTGGCCGCGCTCTCATCGGGCAAAACTTGATAGACCATACGCGGCGTTAACATGTCCGGATCATCCGTGTGAATACAAACGGCAAACTGCGGCATGGCGTTTTTACGTTTTGTTTTCATCTTCAATCCAGATAACGTTACCCCCACCCCCACTCCCTTCAACCTGTCGCTCCCATGAGGTCGCGACCCGCCACCCTCCGTGAACGGGGAGGGAGCCATTGTCCCCCCGTCCACGGGGGGACTACAGGGGGGGCCGACCCCTGATCCCGTAAAAAAGTCGGATGAACCTCTCTTTGTTATCACGCTGTCTTCCTGTCCGGCCCTTTCCGCCCATCCAGCCATCTTTTCAAAGATTCAGGGCTCTCACCAGAACGACGGCCTGATAAAAGCCCGGCAACGGTTAAATCCTCATCTAACTCTGGCCAATGAATATACGTCCCACTCCCGAAGACTTCAAAATGGTTACGCTCCTCAGGTGTCCCATACCACAAACGAGGATACCAGACCAGAGGCACAGTAATGGTCCGTCCATCTAACAGGTCCACTGTTAGCGAATCATCGCTCACAAAAACCTGTTTGGCGCGAGCTTCCTGATTTTCAGCGTCCGAAGAATGCATACCAGCGCTCCAGAAACATTTCGCGATGCTCTTGAACGATGCTCGCGATGGTGTTGAGTTCCGTCCGACTGTATCCGCCTGCCTGTTGCAGGGCTACTGGATCCAGCCAGAATTTTGCCACCATGTTCTCACGTCTCACGTGGATATGCGGCGGTTCACCACGATCAAGCGACACAAAGAAAAACCGATAGGGCCTTATTCTCAGAGTAGTTGGCATTTGCAGGTATCTTTCTTGGTTTACGTCAATCTGATGCCAAAAGATACATAAAGTGCGCAAACATCGCAAGCGTTGTAATCTGCACGAAGGGTGGCGCAGGATTCGCCGCCTCTTTGGGTGGAGAAAGCGTATAACTTCCGGATTCCGCATCCTGCGTGCAGTTCGTTACACTTTGTTACACAACCGATCATTCCCGATCAGTCCGTGACACTTCGGACGCCCGACCACGTCGGGCGTTTTTGTTTTATTTCGCTCTGAGACAATCTGTTACGAGTTATGTTGAGCCCGTGGCATGGCATTTGCGAGATAGAGTGATCGGAATGCAATCCAATTGTCCGATTCCTGTCGCCCCGCAGTCAAACGGAGTCTTGTCACTCTTCATGAGGAGGGAAGGCCATGTCAACGCAGAGGATGTTTCTGAGATCGGTCATGACGCTGTTCTGGGCCGTCGCAGGGATCGCGCTGGCCGCCGGGCACGCCGCCGCCGCGCCGGCGATTCCGGCCCCGTCGGGTCTGGTGAGTCTGTGGTCCGCAGAGGGGAACGCGAACGACAGCGCGGACGGCAACCACGGCAGCCTGGTCAACGGGGCGGGGTTTGCCTCCGGCATGATCGGGCAGGGGTTCAACCTGAACGGGAATCAATACGTGCAGGTCCCCAACGCGGCCAACCTGAACATCTCCGGCCCGATCACCCTGGTCGCCTGGATCAAGGCGAATGCCCTGGGGGGGAGGATCATCGACAAGATCACGGCGGGGGCCTCCGACGGATATCTGCTGGACACATACAGCAGCCGTCTGCGGTTGATCGTTCCCGGCCAGAGCCTTAGCAGCTTACAGTTTCTGCCCACCAATACGTTCGTGCACGTGGCGGGGGTTTACGACGGTTCGCAGTTGAAGGTCTATATCAACGGCGCGCCGGACGGCACGCTCTCCGGGGGCGCGTCCCCCATGACCTATATCGGGCCGCTTCGCATCGGGGCGGATTCACAGGGTTCGAACCGTTTCAATGGGATCATTGACGAACCGGCGGTGTTCAACCGGGCGCTGTCTGATTCGGAGATTCAGGCGGTTTACGCCAGTGGCGGGCTGATTCTGAACCAGCCTCCGGTCGCGAACGCGGGGGCGGACCAGACGGTGGAGTGCGCCGCTCACACCGGGACGCAGGTGACGCTGAATGGCTCACAGTCCAGCGACCCGGACGGGGACACGCTCACCTACACATGGACCGGCCCGTTCGGGACGGCCACAGGGGTCAATCCAACGGTCTCCCTTCCCCACGCCGGAAGCCCGCACACCCTCACGCTGACCGTATCCGACGGAAAAGGCGGGACGGCTACCGACCAGGTGACCATCACCGTTCAGGACACGACTCCTCCGACCATCTCCCTGACCGTAAGCCCGACCTCGCTCTGGCCGCCCAATCATAAGATGGTCAAGGTAGCTACCGGCATCTCCGCGACCGACGTTTGCGATCCCTCGCCTGCGTTAAGCATTGACGTCACAAGCAATGAGCCTGTCAATGGGCTGGGCGATGGGGACACCTCGCCCGACTGGGAGGTGGTGAATAACGAGGTGTCCGTCCGCGCTGAGCGCAGCGGGAAAGGGACCGGTCGCATCTACACGATCACAGTGACCGCCACAGATGCATCAGGAAATACTGCGACGAGCACGAAGACGGTCACGGTCGCGCACGACAAGGGGAAGAGCTCCAAGCCGGTCGCGGAAGAATCTGCGCCGGAGGCGTTCGGGCTGGATTCGAACTACCCCAACCCGTTCAACCCGGCCACGACCATCCGGTATGCCCTGCCCGAGGCGGCCAACGTGAGTCTGGTGGTCTACAACCTCCTGGGCCAGCAGGTGCGCACGCTGGTGAGCGGGGCGCAGGGGCCGGGATATCACAGCGTGGTGTGGGACGGCCGGGACGAGGCGGGCCGGGTGGCCGCGACCGGGGTGTACATCTACCGGCTTCAGGCCGGGGGGTTCGTGCAGGTGAAGAAGATGTTGTTTGCGAAGTAGACCCCTCGTAGCGCGGGAATGAAGTTCCCGCGCTACCTCGTATGCGCCCGATGAATCGGGCTTTTTCAGCCCGGCAGCGCCGGGCGCGCGATAGGTAGCCCGGAGATTTATGATACTGTTGGTTTATTCGGGGTGATGGTGTATAATA
>CAYRZX010000466.1:0-4504 GCA_964428665.1 uncultured Gemmatimonas sp. | reverse complement strand
CGAATCTCCTTGAACAGCCTGATGTCCGTGCCCCGCCCGACGCCGTACGTCGCCGTGGCCCACTCCCCCACCCCGTCCACCGTCAGGATCGCCGCCTCCTCGAACGGAGAGGCCAGGAAAGCGCTCGCCGCGTGCGCCGCGTGGTGCTGAGTGAACAACACTTTCTCTTTGGGTACGCCGATCTCTTGCTCGATATGGTGTCGAATCCAGAGCTTGTCCACCAGCCAGGTGATCATCGACTCCCGGAAGACCTTCCAGGACTTCGGGTACGTCTGCAGGGTGGTCATCAAAATCCGCTCGAACTTCTCGAACGGCTTCTCATAGAAGACCACATAGTCCAGGTCCTGCGCCGAGATCCCCCCCTGCGCCAGGCAGAACCGGATGGCCCCTGTGGGAAACCCGAAGTCGTGCTTCTTCCTGGAGAAACGCTCCTCCTCCGCTGCGGCGATCAGATCCCCGTCGCGCAGAAGCGCCGCTGCGGCGTCATGGTAATAACACGAGATGCCCAGAATGTTCATCGCACAGTGGCAAAGCCTAAAACTGCCGCCCCGCCTCCTCCGGTGTTCGCGACCTGTCCTGAAAATCCGTCCACTGAGTCTGCCCGTGCCTCCGGATCCTTAGCGGATCGGCAAACATCCGGACGCCCATCCCGAACGGCAGCACAACCACGAAATAGAACAGCGACAGGACTACCCTGGCCTGAAAATCCCCGATGACCGTGGCGATCCGCTTCCAGCCTTCCCAGAGTCGTTTCACGCTCATAGCACCCTTCCGGCGCCCTCCACCGACGAACAGACCTCCGCCGCAAAGGGGAGGTCCCGGCGCTCGTAATACTCCCTCCGCACCGCCTCCACCACCGCCTCCACGGCCTCCTCCCTCGCCAGCACCAGCACCGGCCCCCCCAGCCCGGCGCCCGTCAGACTCGCCCCCATCACGCCGGGCACCCCCTGCGCGATGTCCACCAGATGGTCCAGTTCCTCGCACGAACAGCGATACCCCCCCGGCTGCCGCCAGACCCGGGCGCTCTCCCGGCGCGCCGGGTCCTCGCTCTCCGCATCCGCGATCAGCCGGCCCAGCTCAACGTCCGTCGCCCGGGCCTCCCACGGCGCGGCCTGTCCATGCTCCCCGAACCGCACGACCCGGTCCCCGTCGTGCCCGATGGTCATCAGCCGCCCGAACCCCTCCATGTCCCCGGCCTTCAAAAAGTCCACGCAGATGCGCGCCCGCTCGCACTCGGCCAGCCCGAACAGCCACACGTCCCGGACCCGGTAGCCCTCCGCAGGGTCATCGTGCGTCTTGAACAGACGCTCCAGGTCCCCCTTGCGATCCGGCAGCGCCTCCAGCGCCTCCCCCCGGCCCATCCGCTCCGGCAGCGCCCTGAGCATCCGGTAGATGTCCGACTCACTGCACCCCAGCCTCTGGGGAGTCACGTCGCGCAGATAGACCGCCCGCTCAGCCACGACGGGAAACCGGGCCCTCAACAGCATCATCCCCACCTCATACGTGGCCACTCGCTGGTTGAACGCGCTCTTGGCCCCCGCCGACTTGCGCGCCTCCTTCAGAGAATTGCACACCACCACCCGATAGCCTGGGGGAAAAGGATAGTACTCCACCGCCGACGGAAAGAACGACATGTGCCCCACGTACCCCCGCTTGCCAAACAGCATCGCCGAATGGTCCCCGGACCCCCCCCGCGTCCCCACATACCACTCCCCCGTCCCATACAGGTCAACCCGCTCCCCCACCGGCAGGTCCAGCCCGTTGACCTGCAACACCGCCTCCATCGTGGCCACCACCAGCGCCGATGACGAACTCAGCCCCTGACCCAGGATGTTCCCGCTGACCATCAGGTTCATCCCCTTCAAAGGCAAATCGTGAAACCGGTCCTGCAGCCGCAGCACCGCCGCCTTCACGTAGTTCATCCAGTCGCCCGGCTTGATCTCCACCTGGTCGATGTAAGACAGCCAGTCCCCCCGACGGTGCGGCGGCAGCTCGTCCGTCACGTTGAAACTCCGGGGGCCATACTTCTTCGGCTCCGTGTTCAGCATGAACACGTGGTCGTCCTCCCGCGTGTGCGCGGCCACCAGCGTCTCCCGGCTGATGCACACGTAGTTGACGTGCCCCCCCCGATGGTCCACGTGCACCCCCCGCAGGTTGATCCGCGCCGGCGACCGGGTGACGATCACCTCTTCGTCCCCATAGGCCATGCCGAATCGGGTCAGGAGGTTGACATAGGCCCGGCGACGCTCGTCTAAGAGCGCCTCGTCGTCCCCGTAGATCACCCGCAGGCGCGCCTCCAGGACGGAGTCGCGTCCCACGAAGGCGTCAATCCAGGAACTGGCCGTGCGAGTCTCCATCGCGCTATTCTCTAACCCAAGGTTTTGACTTGAACACCGGCTTCTATCCCCTCTCGCCTTCTCCTGTTATGCGTAGAACTCCCGATACCACGCCACAAATCTGGCCACGCCCTCTTCAACCGAAACCCCCGGCCGGAACCCCACCTCACACGCAATATCATGTATATCGGCGTATGTCTCCGGCACATCACCCGGCTGCAGATCCAGCAAATTTTTCTGAGCCTTACGCCCAAGCGCGGCCTCCAGCAGCTCGATCACGCGCATCAGGGCCACCGGCTGGCCGCTGCCGAGGTTGTAGAGCCGGTAGGGCGCGGGACTGGTGGCCGGGTCGAGCCCGTTCGCCCCCCAGTGCGGATCACGCTCAGGGATGCGGTCCAGGACACGCGTCACCCCCTCCACAACGTCGTCGATGTAAGTGAAGTCGCGCCTGTGTTGCCCGTAATTGAAAATCTCGATCGGCCGACCCTCCAGAATCGCCCTGGTGAACAGAAACATCGCCATGTCTGGCCGGCCCCACGGCCCATAAACGGAGAAAAAACGCAGGCCCGTGCAGGGCAGACCGTAAAGGTGTGCGTAACTGTGCGCCATCAGCTCGTTGGCCTTTTTGCTCGCCGCATACAGCGAAACCGGATGGTCCACGGGGTCATGCACCGAAAAGGGCATCCGGGTGTTGGCGCCGTAGACCGAACTGCTGGAGGCAAAGACCAGATGTCTGGCCTTCCCGTGCCGGCAGCCTTCCAGGACATTCAAAAATCCGACGATGTTGGAGTTGATATAGACGTGAGGATTTGTCAGAGAGTAGCGCACGCCGGCCTGCGCGGCGAGGTGGACGACGCGATCCGGCTCGAACTCGGCGAAGAGCCGTTCCATGCCTGCCCGGTCCGCCAGATCCAGCTTGACAAACTGAAAACCGGGATTGACCCGCAGCTGCGCCAGCCTTGCCTCCTTCAGGCACACGTCGTAGTAGTCATTGAGGTTATCAATGCCTACGACGTCATCCCCCCGGCCCAGCAGACGTTGCGCAACGTGATAGCCGATAAACCCCGCCGCGCCGGTGACCAGGATAGAACTCACTATATCCTCTCCCTGTACCACTGAATCGTCCGGCGCAGCCCCTCATCCAGCGAAGTCCTCGCCGAAAACTCGAACCGCTCCCTGGCCCGCGTCACGTCTAAGCAGCGGCGCGGCTGGCCGTTGGGCTTCGTCGTATCCCACCGGATCTGTCCCTCAAATCCCGTCAGGTCTCGAATCTTCTCTACCAGTTCTTGGATCGAGACCTCGACCCCCGATCCCAGGTTGACCGGCTCAGGGTCGTCATACCGCTCCGCCGCCAGCAGGATGCCCTCCGCCGCGTCCTCCACGTACAGAAACTCCCTCGTCGGCGATCCATCCCCCCAGACCACCACCTCTCTCTCCCCCCGCTGCCCGGCCTCCACGCACTTCCGGATTAACGCCGGGATCACGTGAGACGTCTCCAGATCGAAGTTGTCCCTCGGCCCATAGAGGTTGACCGGAAGGAGATAGATCGCACGATACCCGTACTCCTGCCGATAGGCCTGCGCCTGCACCAGCAGCATCTTCTTGGCCAGCCCGTAGGGTGCATTGGTCTCCTCCGGATAGCCGTTCCAGAGGTCCTCCTCCTTGAACGGCACCGGCGTGAACTTGGGGTAGGCGCAGATCGTCCCGACCGCCACGAATTTGGGGACCCCGAACCGCCGCGCGTACTCCATCAACTGGATGCCCATGATCAGGTTGTCGTAGAAAAACCTCCCCGGATGCGCCCGGTTGGCCTCGATGCCCCCCACCACGCCTGCCAGGTGAATCACCAGATCGGGCCGCGCCTCCTCGTAGAGCCGCAGGATGGCCTCTCGCTCCCGCAGGTCATAGTCCCGGCTGCGCGGGACGAAGACTTCCCCACATCCCCGCGCGCGCAGCCCCTCCACCACGAAGGACCCCAGGAATCCCGCCCCCCCCGTCACCACGACCCGTTTTTCGGACCAGAAGCTCAAAGCTCGTTCCACTCTTTAACAGTCAAACCTGCACGGCGCAGCAACCGGCGCAGCAAGGCTGCATCAATAGAGTCGTTGCACAATAAGGAATGAGAATCAAATAACTTGACCTAAAGATGGGGGGCTATATTTTGTAGT
>CAYRZX010000465.1:0-4554 GCA_964428665.1 uncultured Gemmatimonas sp. | reverse complement strand
AGGGCCGCTCGGCGGTGGAGCGCCGATTCACGGGAGCGACCCGTTGACGGCCCTTTCAACTGTCCAAAAACTGTACTAACAGGTGTCCCAAACCCTGCTAAACTCTCCCAAACTCTCCTAACCCAAATATCAGAATAACGCCCCAAAAAATCAAGGGGGTATCGGCAAAACCCGCGTCCCTGCTGGAATTGGTGAATACCCCCTCATTATTTTGAGCACAAATCGCTTGACAGCGTGAGGTCTTCGGCATAATTTGTCCCCGACGGCAAAGGAGCCATGTTGCAAGAACCCACGAGGAGGCTATAATGAACCCCGATGAATATCGTTCCTTTTTTGAGACGAACGGCTATCTCTCCGTGAAGGACCTGCTCTCCCCTCAGGAGGTCGCAGAGTGTCAACAGGAGGTCGCGCGGCTGCACCGGGGCGCAGCGGAGCGCTACGCGGAGGGCGGCGTGGAGAAACTCGGCGACTTCCAGATCGAGCCGGCGCTCAGGGACCGTCCGGGGGACGGCCTTCCAGCGCTCCGAAAGATCGAGCGCACCGACCAGTATTCCGAAATCTTCAAAAAGCTGGCCGCGCACCCCCGCCTGGTGGAGGTCGTGCGGCGACTGATCGGGCCGGACCTCCTCCTCTTCCGGAGCACCCTGATGCTCAAGCCCGCCCACCACGGGTCCGCGCACGCCCTGCACCAGGACTCCGCCTACTGGCCCATGGACCCCCCCACGCTCGTGACCGTGAGCATCATGCTCAACGACGCCACCGAGGAGAACGGCTGCCTCAGGATCATCCCCGGAAGCCACCGGTGGGGCCTGCACGAGTGGGGCCGGATCGCCGTCCAGAAAGAGGAGGAAATGGTGCCGGACGAGACAAAGCTCGACCTCTCCCGGCAGATGTTGCTCCCCCTCGCGGGAGGCAGCGCCCTCTTCTTCCACAGCCTCACCGTCCACGGATCGGGCCCCAACCGCTCCCCGAACCCCCGGAACACCGCCCTCTACGCCTACTTCCCGGCCTCGGTCCGCTACGTGCCGCGAAGCGGACAGCCCCGGGAAAAGACCTTCCGGGTGATCGCCGGCCTGGGCGAAAAGGAGACCCACACGCTCATCGCGGAGAAGGGAGAGGTGATCCATGGCTAAAAAGACCTGGACCTGGGCGTTCACGGCCTCCTTCTACAACCACGACCCCGACTGCATGATCGAGGTCTGCCGGGCGTGCAACGTCCCCGCCCTCGAATATCACCCGCAGAACGTGGACGGCCTCCGGGACGACGAACTCGTCGCCCTGAGACAAAAGCACGAGGCGCAGGGCATCTCGATCAACTCCTTCCACCTCCCCTTCGCCACGGACGACGACATCGCCTCCTTCTACGAGACCCAGCGCCGGAGGGCCGTGGGCCGCATGAACCGCTACATCCGGGTCGCGGGCCTGCTCGGCGCGCGCGTGGTCATCCAGCACCCCACCACGAACCGCTACAACGCCGACGAGAACGGCCTCGACCGCTACTTCGGGCAGCTCCACAAAAGCCTTCAGGAGATGCTCCCCGTGGCCCGCCAGGCCGGCGTCGTCGTCGGCCTGGAGAACATGACCCCCGGCGAGCACGGAGGCGGCCGCTTCTTCGCCCTGCCCGGCCACTTTGCGCGCCTCTCTCAGGAACTCACGGACCCCAACGTCGGCTACGTCTACGACACCGGCCACGCCCTCATGGCCGTCGGCCCGGACGCCATAAAGGTCCTTGAGGCCATGGGCGACCGCATCGTCGCCTGGCACCTCGCGGACAACGCCGGCGACCGGGACTCCCACCTCGCCCCCGGCCACGGCGAGGTGGACTGGAACGCCGTCTTCCGGCACATGGCCCGGCTCCGCTTCTCCGCCCCGGTCACCATGGAGACCGCCCCCTGGGGGTTCGGCCCCGACTACGCGGCGGAGACCTGGCAGCGCTCCGTCCAGACCCTCGACACCCTGGTCGAAAAGGCGCCGGGGGGATAGACCCCTCCCCCCGTCCCCCTCCCCGACGCGGGGAGGGGGGCAGTCTTCCTTCACCGGAGGCCATTCCCTTGCACCGCCGCCGCGCCCTCAAGACCCTCGCCCTGGCCGCCGCCGGACTCGGCCTGGGCGCCACGCCCCGCCCCCCAAAGGAGGCCCCTGTGTCCGTGCAGACCGTCACCGGCCCGGTCCCCCCGGAGGACCTGGGCATCGTGCTCACCCACGAGCACGTCATGGTAGACTTCATCGGAGCCGACAAAGTCAGCCGGGACCGCTACGACCCGGACGAGGTCTTCCGCACGGCCCTCCCTCACCTGAAACAGGTCCGGGACCTGGGATGCCGCACGCTCGTGGAGTGCACGCCCATGTTCCTGGGCCGGGACCCGGCCCTGCTCCGCCGCCTGTCCGAGGCGTCCGGCCTCCTCCTGATCACAAACACGGGGATGTATAAAGCCCCCTATCTTCCATCCCACGCCCTCGACCAGTCCGCCGGGGACCTGGCAGCCTCCTGGATCGCCGAGGCGCAGGACGGCATCGAGGGCGCCGGCATCCGCCCCGGCCTGATCAAGATCGCCGTGAACCCCGACGCGGAGCTGGTCCCCATCCAGAAGAAGATCGTCCGGGCCGCGGCCCTCACCCACCTCCGGACGGGCCTCAGCATCGCCGCGCACACCGGCCCCGGCCCCGGCCTGGAGGTCCTGGACGTCCTGAAGGCCGAAGGCGTCGCGCCCGGGGCCTACATCTGGGTGCACGCCCAGAGCAACCCCGACCAGTCCAAATGCCTGGAGGCTGCCCGCCGGGGCGCGTGGCTCTCCTACGACGGCTTTCCTCCAACCCGGGGAGACAACCCTCCCAAGATCGAAGGCCACCTCCGGGCGGCTCTTGATCAGGGGCTTGCGAACCGCCTCCTGATCTCCCACGACGCGGGCTGGTACCACGTCGGCGAGCCGGGCGGCGGGACCTACCGCCCCTACGACGCCATCTTCACCCACTTCCTCCCGGCCCTGAAGAAGGACTATCCGGGAATCGAGAAGACCCTGCTCGTGGACAACCCCAGGCGGGCGCTGACGCCGGAGGTAAAGAAGTCGTCATGAACATCGTCTTTGACCTCGGCGGCGTCGTAGTCTCGTGGGAGCCGGCGGCGCTCGTCGCCGGGGCCTTCGCAGACCCTGCGGTGCAGGCCAGAGTCCTCCGTGAGATCCTCGGCCACCCCGACTGGCTCGCCCTGGACCGGGGGACCCTGCCCCTTCAGGACGCCATCGCGCGCGGCGCGGAGCGCACCGGCCTGTCCGTGTCCGAAGTCGCCGAATTCCTGCATCGGGTGCCCGCCGCCCTGGTCCCGATCCCGGACACCGTTGCCCTGCTGTATCGCCTGAAGGCGAAGGGCCACCGGCTGTTCTGCCTGTCCAACATGCACGTCGCCTCGATCGAGCATCTCGAAAAGACATACGCCTTCTGGGACCTCTTCGAGGGGAAGGTCATCTCCTGCCGCATCCACCTGATCAAGCCGGAGCCGGGCATCTACGCTCACCTCCTGGAGAAACATAAGTTAAAGGGACCTGAAACCCTCTTCATAGACGACGTGGAGGTCAACCTCCAAGCCGCAGCCCGGTTCGGCATCCAGACGATCAAGTTTGAAAGCCCGGCGCAATGTGAACTCCAGTTGCAAGCGCTGGGTTGTATCTAAAGGGGATTATGGATCGCCTCTTCTTCTCCCTCGGCGCTGTGTCTGCCTTCCTTGCCGTAGCCGCCGGCGCCTTCGGCGCGCACGCGCTCAAGACCCGGCTCTCGCCCGACCTGTTCAACGTCTTCGAGGTGGGCGCGCGCTATCACATGTACCACGCCCTCGCCCTGCTGGCGGTGGCCTGGGCCGTCACCCGCTGGCCCGGCCCGGCGGTCTCCGTGTCGGGCTGGCTCTTCGTGATCGGAACCATCCTCTTCTCCGGCAGCCTCTACGCCCTTAGCCTCACCGGCGTGCGCTGGCTGGGGGCCGTCACCCCCTTCGGCGGCCTGGCCTTCCT
Organism: uncultured Gemmatimonas sp.; assembly: GCA_964428665.1. GTDB lineage: Bacteria > Latescibacterota > UBA2968 > SICM01 > SICM01 > SICM01. Next base: position 553 of record CAYRZX010000465.1, on the reverse strand, counting down.
GGCCGGGTGGGCCTGCCTGGCGTGGGGGGTCTATCAGTCCTGAGTCCTGAGTCCTGAGTCCTGAGTCCTGAGTAAAAACATCAAGAGTTAAGAGGATGAACGATGAGCAAAGTAGAGAGGTTTGAAGAGCTGATCGCTTGGCAGAAAGCCAGAGCATTAACTCGTGCGGTCTACGAAGTCTCTCGACAGGGCAAATTCGTTAAAGACTTTGGACTATCCGGGCAAATTCAACGAGCGGCCGTTTCTATCATGTCAAATGTTGCCGAGGGCTTCGAGAGAAGTGGATTGGGAGAATTTCATCAATTTCTTTCCACAGCAAAATCTTCTTGTGCTGAGGTTCGTTCACACCTCTATGTTGCGTTCGATGTGGGCTATCTGGATCAATCTCGATTCGACCAACTACGCCTTCAATCAGAAGAGGTTTCCAGAGTTATAGGTGGTCTTCGAGCTTCTGTTGAAAAACAAAGAAAAAACGTCAAACCAAACAAATAACTCTTCTCTCAGCACTCAGCACTCAGCACTCAGCACTCAGCACTCAGCACTCAGCACTCAG
>CAYRZX010000464.1:0-4579 GCA_964428665.1 uncultured Gemmatimonas sp. | reverse complement strand
GGCTGGTTGGACAGCTCCGCGTTGAAGCCGGGCCAGGGCCACGCCTCCCCTGAGGCGTCCCGAAGCTCGAACCAGTACTGGAGCGGATACGGGGAGTCGGTGTAATCCCCCGGCACGGTCGCCTCAAAACATCCTCCTCCGCCCGCCATGTCGGCCACCACGCAGGCCTCCGCCTGGTTCACGCGCCGGTAGCGCAGACGGACTGCCATCGCGTCCCTGTTGCGCACGGTCAGCGCAATAGACACCGGCGTCCCCCGCCGGAACGAGACCGGCGGCGCGTGCTCGACCTCGGCTTCAAGTTTTTGTCCCTCCAGCGCAGCGACAGTCCGCCCCATCTCTCCCGACGTCCCCCCTCCCTTCGCGGCGGCCTCTTTCAACAACTTCTCCATGTCCTGAATGTCCTCATCCATCGCAGGTAGGCGGTCCGCCCAGTGCCCGCGCAGGTGCGCGACCAGGCCGAACGTGAGGTCGCCCACATAGACCGGTTTTGCACGCTCAACCAACTCCGCCCAGGCCGCGCGCGCCTTTCTGTAAGAGGAGACCGCCTCCTGCAGCGCGGAGACATCCCCGCTGCGCCGGTGGATCGCGTAAAAGACTCCGGCCCGCAGCTTCTCCGCGAAGAAGCGCCCCAGCCCGCTCTGAAGAGCCACGTCCACCGCGACCCGCCGGAACTCCGGGTCGTTGCGATCCCCGATCTGTCCCTCCGCCTTTTTGATCTGGTCTGCCGCGGCCTGCGCGAACCCCCGGAGCCACGCCGCCACGTCCAGCGGCGAGTATCTGGCGGACCTGTTCCCCGAGGCCAGCTCTTCGGCGAAATCGTCGATGCGCGAGAACAGCTCCGGGTCCAGAGCGCTCACCTGGCCGAAGAGTTTGGGACTGGGCGTGTCCCCGTAGGGGTGCCGCTGCGCCTCGTCCACGATGGGCATGTGCGTGTAGACCTCCGGCCAGTAGGCGTTGTTGGAGGCCGAGGGGTGGTGCGCCGTGGTCATCAGGGGCAGGATGCGGCTGGCGTTCGCCAGGGCCTCCTCCACAGAGGCCGCCGCCGCTCCGTACCGCTTCCTGAGGAAGCGCCGCCACGACTCCGGGTCGGCGTCCGGGTTGTAGAGCAGCCGCCCCATCAGACGATAGGTGTAAAGATACTTCTCATAGTCCCCACCTGAAGGTCGAAGAGAGGCGTCCGCATAGCCGTCCCGGCCGCCGGGCAGGCCCGAGCCCTTGCGCCCCTTGAACGTGAGCGGCTCGCACACCTCCATCCCCAGGCAGCCGCAGAGGTGGGCGTAGCGCCCGTAGCCGGCGGCCATCGCCGGGTCGCCCCACAGCAGGAGCCGCTGCGTGCCCGGCCAGATGCGGTAGAGCACGCCGAAGCGCCGGTCCTCCCTCAGGAGGTCCCCGTAGCCATAGCGCAGAAAGCGCCTCGACCCCCCGCTCAGGGCCATGAACCCCTCGGCCTGTCGGGGCAGCTCCATCTCCCGGATGGACGCCTGGTGGTAGGGGAGGCCCATGTGCTCCGCCCAGTACTTGGGCGACAGGTTGACGGGCATCCCCGTGCCCAGCGCCACGTCGATCATCTCCCAGTCCATGCCCTTGGCGTGCATGTCGATCTCCACCCGCCGGCCGCACTGCGCGATCCCCTCGAACACCGTCTTCCAGAACCCGTAGCTCCCCTCCGGGATGCCGCTCTCCCCGTGGATGCGAAAGGTCACCCCGGCGACGCCGGGACACGCCTTCAGCAACTCCCGCAGGGCGTCGCGGCAGTAAGGGGCGTGGGTCTCAGGAGTGAGCCCCTGGATCGTGTAGTTGGCCTCCGGGCTGTCCACCCACTCGCAGGCGTGGGTCCAGAGGGCCAGTTGAAAGTGGAGCCCGCGCGCCGTCGCCTCGTCGCTGATAAAGCGGAGCGCCTCCAGGTTGCGGTCTCGCTCCGCGTCGGGCAGCCCTGTTGCGCGGACGTCGTATCCGGGGACCGGGAGCAGAAACGGATACGGGAAGTAGAAGTACGCGTCGCGGACGTTGCGGGGGAAGTTGTAGCCGAGGCCCAGGGTCAGGCTGAACCGGTTGAACCGCTGCGTCGCGAGCATCGAGAGATACCGCTGCCAGAAGGCCCGGTCATAGAACCACGCCCTGTCCTCCACGTCGCTCGTGAACAGCCGGGCGATGCTGCGGACGGGGTTGGCGGGCTGCTCCACGATCGGCTTTGAGATCGCCAGCTCGCTCAGCGGCTCCCCGGCGTGAACGACCCGGTCGGTCAGCTCCGTCACGGCGTAGACCAGACCCCGGACGTCACTGCCGCAGGCCAGCAGCACGGATCGCCCCCCGGCCCTTCCCGGAACCAGCCCCACGGCCTCAGGGACGTCGGGGATGGAGACGCCCGCAGCGCCGAGGACCTCGCGGGCCTCCGCCGACTCGCGGCCCGCCACCAGGACGCACAGGTCCTCCGGCCCCGCGTCCTCCGTCCGGTCGTGAAGACGGACGGGGACCTGTCTGGAAGCCAGGGCCTCCTGCAGTTGCGAGACGGCCCACCGCGCGGGCCCCTGCGCGGCCAGCGCATCCGCCGGAGGGCGCACGATCGAGACACCTTTCCCGTTGTTCATGGTTTGCGCTCCTTCTAAACCTTTTCCTGGACCCCCAGCCCCAGCAGCCGGTCCGCGTTTCGCCAGGCGATCTTCTCGCAGGCCTCCGGCGAGATCAACCGCTCCTCCCGCAACTTCTCAAAATAGGCCACGATCGGGGTCTCCTGGCCCGGCCAGCAGATGTCCGTGCCGAACAGCAGCCGGTCCTGGAACTCCTCCAGAAACGCGTACCCGAACTCCGGGTCCCGGCTGATCGCGTTGAACCCGCTCCCCGCTGAAAGGTCCCCGTAGAGGTTCGGATACCTGCGCATCAGCTCCACCGTGCGCCCCGGCCTCACCTTCCCCTTGGGATACCCGTTGCGCGTCTCGTCCGTCACGTCCGCGCCGATCTCCGCCCAGAACGGCTGCGAGTGGCCCAGGACCCTCAGGTTCGGGCACGCCTTCAGCATCCTCTCCAGCCGGGGCAGACCCAGGTCGTCCACGCACCCGTAGAACCCCCCCTGCCGGGGCGCGATGTGAAACGTGAGCGGCAGGCCCACCTCCTCCACCTGCCGGAAGAGATTGAGCTGCATGGGATGGTCGAACGGGAGGCTCGCGATGTGCTCCCCGAACCCCTTGAACCCCGCCTCCTTGTAGAACCTCAGGATGGGCCGGAAGTCCGACTCCGGCGCGTGGCCCACCATGCGCGGGTCCAGACAGCAGAACGGGACCAGGCGGTCCGGGTACTGCTCGCAGACCTCCATCACCTCCTCCGGGGTGATGTAGTGAGTCTGGTGCTCCGGGCTTATGATGGGCAGGAGGATCGCCCGGCCGATCCCTCGGGCGTCCATCATCTCGATCAGCGCGGCAGGCTCCACGAAATGCCTGCCCAGCGCCCTGGCGAGGGGCCGCATCCGGCACGTGTGGGTGTGAATGTCGATGAGCATGAAAGTGTCCTTTCAGATAATCGTCAACTCCGCGCTCGCCGGTGCGGAGAGGACCTGGCATCCCCGGTCGGTCACCAGGACATCCTCCTCGATCATAAAGAAGCCGTAGTCGGTGTACATGGACGGCTCCACCGTCAGGATCATCCCCTCCTCCAGGAGGTTCTGTTCATCCGAAACCATAAACGGCGGCTCGATGATGTCCAGGCCGCAGGCGTGGCCGATGTTGCCCACCCGTCCGGCCTGCTCCTCGAACCCCGACGCCTTCAACTTGCGGACGACCCTCCCGGTCAGCTCGGACATCGCAACGCCCGGCCGGATGCCATCGAGAACCTCCTGCAGGCATTCGTGGATGACCCTGTAAGCATCCCTGCACTCGGCCCGCGCCCGCCCCACCCCGAACATCCGCGTGTAGTCCGACCAGTAACCCCGGTACACGCACCCCGCGTCCATGATCACCAGATCCCCCGGCGACAGCGCGCGATCCGTATGCCTCCGGTGGGAGCGGTCGCTGCTCCGGAAGTCCTGGGCCGGGTGCGAGGCCACGGTGATGGACCCCGGCGTCTCCGCCCCCCGTCTCATCTGCTCCACGGCCAGAAACCGATGGACCTCCCGCTCCGTCATGCCCGGCCTCACCGCCTCGAACAGCGCCCGGTAGGCCCCGTCGGTGATCTCCACCGCCCTGCGGATGTAGTCCACCTCCGCCGCGGACTTCCGGAACCGCGCCCTCCAGAGCGCCTGTGAAGCGTCCACGAACGCGACCTGCGGCAGACCCCTCTGCAACTCCCCGAAGTCCTCGTAGGGCATCCGCATCCAGAGCACCCCCCCCAGCTCCATCCCGACCCTCCCCTGCTCCAGCCCCAGCTCCCGGACCACCTCCGTGATCGTCCCGACCCCCGCCCGGTTGCGACCGCCCGCGTAGACCCGGACATCCTCCACCCAGGAGTCCAGCGCGCACTGCCCTGCCTCCAGCGGCGGTGCGATCAGGACCGGCCCACTTTTCAGCGGCAGGAGGGCGAACAGCGCCGTGAACTTGTGCATCCAGCGGTGCGTCGCGTGCCCGGTGAAGTACCGGATATTGGTGTCCGT
>CAYRZX010000463.1:0-4649 GCA_964428665.1 uncultured Gemmatimonas sp. | reverse complement strand
AAGAAAAGTGGCACAAAAGAAGGACGCCCCTCAAACGCCGGGGAGGCTTGGCGCGCCGCAACCTCAACATTCTGTGATCGCACCGAATTTTGTGCCCCCGGCATGTGGGGTGCTTCTGCTGGGCTCCTGCGGTGGGGGTTTCCGGCGTCGCGCCGCTTTGCTTTTTGTCTTTTCCTCCTCCCCTCTTGTAGGAGGGCGGGGGTCGCGACCTCACGGGAGCGACAGGTGAGGTGGCGGGTCAGGGGGTGGGGTGCTTTTCGCTCCCCCTCTCCCTGCGGGGGAGGGGGATGGGGGGAGGGGTCTTCTTACACAGGTTCACGAACGCCTCGTGCTCCAGGTCGAGCAGATAGTTCCTGGGGACCGGCTGCGGGCCGGAGAGGGCGCCGCCGCACAGGAGGGTCGCCAGCTGGAGGCCGACAGACGCGCCCGATTCGTCGAGGGCCTCCGCCTGTCGCATCAGGTAGAGGTCGAGCCTCAGGCGGGCCAGGCCGGGCGCGCCCAAGACGGGGATTCGGGCGTCTGTCGGGTCCGGGCGACTTCCTGAGCGCGTCATCTCCAGAGTGAGGGCCTTCGCGTCGGCGACGAGGCGGTCGGGGTTCATGGTCAGGCCGTCGCCGGGCCGCAAGAGGTTCATCTGACGCGCCTCGACGGCGTTGTTCGAGAGTCGGCCCGTCCGGGTCGTCTCGAAGGTCCGCCTGACAACCGGGTAAGGATCAGCACCCGGCGGCAGGTCGGCGACGGATCGCCGCAACAGCTCGATGATGCCTCCGCCGACAGAAAATGTCCCGGCGGAGAGTTCGCCAGGTCCCATCGTTGTCTCCGCCAGCGCCTGCGCCCGGCCGGCCATCAGGGCCATCGCACAGCCGAGTCCCACGGTCCTGCCCGAAACCGCGACGACCGAGGGGATGGGGGCGCGACGCAGGTCCTCCATCGCCCTCTGAATCGCTCTGACCCGCCGGTCGATCTCCTCCCACTTCTCCTCTGCGATCAGGCTGTCCAGGGTTCGACGCACGTCCCCGGGCCAGAAGTCCCCAGATGATCCGGCGATGACGAGTCCCTCAAAGTCTCGCATAGAGACTTCGAGGGCCCACGGCAGGACGGCGATGCCGTCGGGGTCGAAGGGGTCGAAGGGGCCTTCGAGCTCCAGACAGGCGACGCCGTCGCCGAGGTCGAGGAGCGCCGCCCCGGGACGTTCGGCGACGGCCCTGCCCTGCGCCCTGAGGTCGCCCAGGATGAGCACGCCGGGGGACGCCGGAAGGTCGCGCAGGGCGCAGGAGGGGAGGGCGAAGTATTTTCTTCGGCCGTTCTCCCGCGCATAGAAGGAGGCGTGGCCCGATTTCAGGAGGTCGTCCGCGGCGCTGGGCAGGGGACGCTTTTCCTGTTCGAGGCGGTCCGCGATGTAGCGGACGCCGACGGCGTCCCACAGCTCAAACGGCCCCATTGTCCAATTGAAGCCCCAGCGCAGGGCGCAGTCGATACGGACGAGGTCTTCGGCGATCTCCGGGGCGCGGGAGGCCGCGTAGCAGAGCGCGGCGCTGAGGTGGCCCCAGGCGAAGCGGCCCGCCGGCGAGTCGGAGGAGATCAGGGCTTTGAGGTCGTTTGCCGGGATGTCGGCCTTTTGGCGGGGACGGTAGTCCATCGTCGCCGGGTCGAGGGTGAGGATGTCCCGGCCCGCGCGTCTGTAAAAGCCCTGCCCCCGCTTGTCGCCAAGCCACCCCTTTTCGAGGAGGGCCTGGAGGAGGGGGGGGAGCGCAAAGGTCTCCCGCGCGGGGTCGTGAGGAAGATGTTCGTGGAGGTGGCGGGCGACGAAGCCCAGGACGTCGAGGCCGATGAGGTCGCAGAGGCGGAAGGTCCCGCTGCGGGGCCGGCCCATCAGGGGGCCGGTGAGGAGGTCGGCCTCCTCAAAGGTGAGGCCCTCCGACAGGGTCCGGTGGAGGGCGTCCATCACGATGAAGATGCCGACCCGGTTGCCGATGAAGCCGGGGGTGTCGCGACAGACGACGACGCCTTTGCCGAGGGCGCGGTCCCCGAAGTCGCTGACGAAGTCGAGGGCCTCCGGGGAGGTGTCCGGGGTCGGGATGACCTCCAGCAGGCGCATGTAGCGGGGCGGGTTGAAGAAGTGCGCGCCGAGGAAATGGGCGCGAAGGTCGTCGGAGCGACCGGCGGACATGGCCGCGACGGAGAGGCCGGAGGTGTTCGTGGTGACGAGCGCGCCGGGCCTGCGATGGGCGTCGATGCGCTCCAGGACGGCCCGTTTGACGGTCAGGTCCTCCAGGACGGCCTCGACGATCCAGTCGGCTCCGGAGAGGCGCTCGATGTCGTCCTCGATGTTGCCGACGGCGATGCGTCCGGCAGACTCCGGCAGGAAGAAGGCCGGGGGCCGGGCCTTCTGCGCCCGCTCCAGGCCGAGCCGGGCGGCCCGGTTCCGGACGGAGGGGTGGGTCAGGCCTTTTGACTGTTCCTCCGGCGTCGGGTCTGCGGAGGCCACGTCTAACAGCAGGGCGTCGAGGCCCACGTTGGCGAAGTGGGCGGCGATCTGCGCCCCCATGGTGCCGGCGCCGATCACGGCGATGCGTTCGATGCGTCGTTTAGACATGAGGGTCTTTCGATGGGGTGTTGGGGCAATTGGCGTGCCGCCCCTGCGGTTTTTTGATCCGCCTGCAGGGCTGTCGCAGGGTCATGCCTCCAGAACCGCCTGGTGCATCGCCCGGATGTTGTCCAGGGGGACATCGGGGTTGACGGTGTTCGAGGTGAAGAGCGCCAGGTCGGCGTTGCCCCGGCAGACGTCGATGGCGTGGCGGACCTTTTCGCGGACCTGTTTGGGGGTGCACACCGGGAGTTCCGTGGTCACCGCCAGCGGGCCGAAGATAAGCAGGGGCGAACCGTCCCGGGTCCTCCTGCGGGACACGTATTCGATGTCCATGCCGCATTCCGGCTGGAACCCCTGCAGCCCCTGAACCCCGCAGTCGATGAGCATGTCGAGGAGAGGACGAACATCCCCGTCGCAGTGCCAGACCGGCTTGCATCCGGCGTCCAGCAGGGGCTGGATGCCGTGCCGGAGCTGCGGGGCGTAGTGGCGTTCCATAAAGTCCGGGGAGATCATCGGGCCGCGCTGGGTGCAGATGTCCTCCCCGAACAGGACCGCGCGGGGATACAGCCCCTCCTGGACGGCGCGCGCGATCAGCCGGGACCGGCAGTGGCCGCGAGCGCCGCCGATCTCCATCAGCTTCTGCGCCCGGTCGGGGTGGAGTCCGACGATGCTGAAGTAGGTTTCGTAGCCGAACTCCTTGTACCACGTCACCCGCGCGCCCGCCCCCCACTGCGCGGGCATCCAGGCCATCTCTCCGCAGCGCGCCTGCATTTCCATCAGCTCTTTTCGGAACGGCTCGTAGGCCTCTTCAAACTCGAATTCCGCCTCGATCTCCTCCGGGGAGGGGAGGGCGTCTATCCGGGCGACGGCCTCTTCGAGCGACAGGCCGGACTCCGCGCGCAGGTAAGAGTCCTCGTCCACGCACCGGAAGTCGCGCGGGTTTTTGGGGACGAAGACGGCAATCAGGCCGTCCGCGCCGAGTCGCCGATAGGCCTGAAGGGAGGCCTCGACGGGGTCCTGCCAGTATTCGGCCAGGCTGATGTCGGCCAGCGTGGCGATGTGATCGGGACAGGCGATCCACCCGCCCAGGATGGGCGTGCGGTCCGGCTGTCTGCCGGCGAAGACGGCTTTCAATCGCTCGCGGGAGGTCATCGGATGATTTTTGGACACCATTCCCTCCGGGGTTACAGCATCGCGCTGATCGGGGCCTTCGTGAGGCCGATCCGCTGGTTCAGGCGGGGGCCGATGGAGACGAACAGGTAGAGGTCGTCCCCCTCCACGAAGGGGCAGGGGTCGCTGGCCCTCTCGTTGTCCTCGCCGAACACCTGGCGGGGACAGACCAGCTCCTGCGGCCCGATCCTTCTCAGGTCGGCGTCCACCTCCACCCGGCAGATGTCGGTCAGGCCCCCTCCCGCGACGTTCGCGTCCGAGCGGTCCCTGTGGTAGAGGATGTGGCGCCGGCCCCCCCAGGAGAAGAGGAAGGGGGAACAGGCGTACTCGTTCGGCCTCAGGTCGGTCTTCTCGAGGACCGGGACGGGGTCCACCCGCCAGGTCCTGGCGTCGTGGGACCGGGCGATGTACAGGCCCTGCGCGTAAGGGGCGCCGGGGGGAGGGTATTTGGAGGCCAGAAACAGCATCGCATAGCTGCCGAGGCCGGACGGCGACTCGTGCCGGAAGACCTTTGCGTAGAAGACCCTCGACCGGGGTCCCGGTGGCAGCCTCGAAGAGGTCCCTGTCAGCCGCGACGCCTCCATACTCGAACGTCAGGCCGTCCCCGGAGGTCGCGTAGCGGGTGACGTCATTGTCTCCGTGGTAGTAGAGGAACAGGCGCGACGCCTCGGGGACGAAGACCGCGTGGGGGCTGGAGACGTGATGCACGCGGTAGTGCGGGGGCCAGACGTTGCCGATGAGGGGGTTGTGCTCGTGTTCCCGCCAGGGGCCTTCGAGGGCACCTGAGTAAGCCAGGCAGATTCCCCCCGGCGCATCGTGAGGCGCGTAATACATATAATCAGTAGATCACGAAACGGTTGAGAGTTCATTCAAACTACGTTACCTGCTC
>CAYRZX010000462.1:0-4669 GCA_964428665.1 uncultured Gemmatimonas sp. | reverse complement strand
CCCCCCGCTTCCACCCCCAGGCCGACTGATGGGTCACGATGTAGAAAAACGCAACGTCAGGATCACGAAAGGCGCGAAACCCATCCGCCCTTCCCCCAAGGATGGGCTGGGGGTGGTTTCGCGTTCTTCGTCCTTTTTTCGCGTCTTTCGCGTTGCGAATCTAATCAAATGCTCGCCGGGACGCAACTCAAAAATGTCCGATTTTTTGTCAATAGGATTTTTGGACAGACCTCACCCACCCCCATACCCCCTCCCTCTCCGTATACGGAGAGGGAGGGAGGGAGGCGGGTCAGTGGCGTGGAACGCGACCTCATGGGAGCGTTAGGCGGGGTGGCCTCATGGGAGCGACAGGTTGGGTGGATAAGGGCCTTTCCCCCTGGTCGGGGGAGGGTGAGGTCGTTTCACTTTGGTTTTATGACCTCTTTCCCCCCTAAATAGGGCCTCAAAACCTCCGGGATGACCACGCCCCCATCCGCCCGCTGGTTGTTCTCCAGAATCGGAATCAGAATGCGCGGCGAGGCGATCACCGTGTTGTTGAGCGTGTGGACGAACCGCACGCGCCCCTCCGAGTCCCGATACCGCACGTTCAGCCGGCGGGCCTGGAACTCGTGGAACGTCGAGCAGGAGTGCGTCTCCCCGTAGCCGTTCCGCGACGGCATCCACGACTCGATGTCGTGTTTTCGGACCTGCCCCTGCCCTAAATCCCCCGTGCACACGGCCACCACCCGGTAGGGGATGCCCAGGGCCTGCACCACCTCCTCCGCGTTGGCCAGGATCGCGTCGTGCCACCTCCGCGACTCCGCCTCGTCGTTGGCGCACACCACGACCTGCTCCACCTTCTCGAACAGATGGATGCGGTAGAGCCCGCGCGTGTCCTTGCCGTAGGTCCCGGCCTCCCGGCGGAAGCAGTCGGACAGCCCCACGACCTTCTTCGGCAGGTCCGCCTCGCCCAGCATCTCCTCGCAGTGGTAGGAGGTCAGCGAGACCTCCGCCGTCCCCACCAGAAATGCCTCGTCCTTCTCCACGTGGTACGCCTGGTCGCGCCCCATCGGAAAATACCCCGTCCCTACCATCGCGGCCTCATTCACCAGCACCGGCACGACCATCGGCACAAACCCCTTGCCCACCATCCGGTCCATCGCCAGGCGCAGGACCGCCCAGTGGAGCAGCGCCCCCTCGTTCTTGAGGATGTAGCTCCGGCTCCCGGCCAGCTTGACCCCGCGCGGGATGTCGATCAGGTCCAGCGCCTCGCCCAACTCCACGTGGTCCTTCGGCGTGAAGTCGAACGCCGGCGGCGTCCCCCACCGCCGCACCTCGACGTTGTCCGCCTCCGTCTCGCCCAGCGGGACATCCCCCCCCGGCGGGTTGGGAACAGTCAGCAGCAGCGCGGAGATCTGCCCCTCCAGGGCCTTGTGCTCGGGCTCCAGGGCCTTGACCTCGTTGGACACCTCCTTCATCCGGGCGATGGCCTTCAGCTTCTCCTCCCCCTGCAGCCTCGGCACCTGCTCCGACCCCCGGTTTCGCTCCGCCCGGAGGTTGTCCAGGCGCGTGCGGATCTCCCTCGCCCGCGCGTCTAAGGCGAGCAGGCCGTCGATGTCCGCGTCGATCCGCTTCTTCCGTGCCCCCTCTTTCACCAGATCGGGGTTCTCGCGGATAAATCTGAGATCAAGCATAAGCGCCTCACTTCCTGATCCTCACCAGCACGGACTGAATCTTCAGCGCCGAATCCTTGTCGAGCCGTAAAAGGATGCGGTGAATGGTGGCGTCATCCAGGGGCGAAAGGGTGACGGCGGCCTGGCCAGGTTCCATCCGGGCGCACAGCCTGGCCAGATGGGCGATCTTCTGGTCCTCGACGACCTTCTGCGCCTTCAGATGGCGCTCCACCTCGGCCTTCAGCAGGTCCAGGTCCGCCTGCCCCTGCGCCGCCTCTCCACCTGAGATGGGGTGTGGCGCAGACGCGGGGGACAAATCTGGCCTCCCACCTGCCGTATCAGCAGATGAAAGTGAAGCTAAAGCCTTCGCGGGTTGTGCCGATGATTCTGACAGGGTTGTGGAAGGAGGCCTGAACAGGGCGATCATCGTCCCCAGCACCACCCCGAAAGACAGGAACATAAAAATAACAAGCTGTGTAGGCGGACTGAATCTCATGGCGCATGAAGGCGTCACAAATGCTGCAAATTTGGCGGAAAAAGGCGACTCCGGAAAGCCCTTTTCATAATATCGAGACAACCTTGATTTTTGTCAATAAAATATTATTGGCTGAAAACAAACGATTTAAGATTAAATTCGAGAAGATGACTCCTGATTTTGGCACAGATTTCGCTTAAAATTTTCGTAAATCTGGTGCCTGAGATGTTAGAAGTTCCTAACCGCGAAAGGGGTAATGCCATGCCTCGCCGTGAGAAAGACCTCAAGGACCATCTCGCCTGCCTGGCCCTCCTGTACGCCATCAAGGGTCAGATCAAAAAGTCAGAGCATCTTCGAAGGATCGTCCGAAGAATGGAGCACATAGAGCAACCGATGCCGGCCCTCGCAGGGTAGAACGTCGAATCTGGAACTCATGAAATCAGGAATGGCTTTCCTGAGTTCCTGAGTTCCTGATCTGATTTTTGCCCACCCCCGCGGCCACGGCCAGGCAGAGGACTTCAGCCGCCGTGAACCAGAGGCGCGACAGCCACGCCGAAGAGGTGGCCACGGCCGCCGGCAGATGGTAGCCCAGAAACGCGATCAGAAACCCCTCGCGCACGACCAGTCCCCCCGGCATCAGCGGGGCCAGGAGACCCGCCGTGTAGGCCATCGCGTGGATCGGGATCAGGGCCCAGATGAGGCCCGAGGAGATCGACGCCAGGGATGAGATGAAGACGTAGAGCGCCAGCCCGTAACCGCACCAGCTCAGGGTGTAAAGCCCCGTGATCCAGAGAAGCTGGCCGAGCGTAAAGGGGACCCTGACAGGGTCGCGCTTCAACAATCTGAGAGCAAAATTGAGCGCCCGCTCCAGAATCCGCGGATGAACCGCAACGCCCCCCGCGATGAGCAGCCCGCCTATCGCATAGGTCCACGCGGCATCGATGTGTTGCCCCCCCTCTAAGACCGCATAGAGGCCGAAAAGCCCCGTCGCCGACAGCGTGGACAGCGCCTGGGCCAGGACCACGCTCACCGCCGTAGCTCGCTTCGGTATCCCCTCCCTTTCGCACAGATAGACCATCCCCGTCACCTGCCACACCTTCCCCGGCACGTACTTCCCCAGGTTGGAGATGAACCAGATGCGCCACGCCTTCCCCATCGGCAGGCCGTAGCCCATCCGCCTCAGGATGACCCTCCAGATCGGGATCATGGCCCCGAGAACAGCGCAGAGCGCCAGCAGAGAGAGCGCGAGGCGCGGGATGTCGAAGCGCCACTCATACTCGGCGACCTCCTGCCAGTTGTGGCGCAGGTTCTGGAAAAGAAAATAGAGAATGACCCCCAGGACCACAACCTGAACCGCGCGCTTCCAATTTGCAATTTTCAATTTGTAATTTTCAATTTGCAATTCGATTCTGTATCGCCTCCGAAAACATCCTTGCGGCGCCCCGGATGTCGTATCTCCTCCACACCTCGTCCGCCCTCTCCGTCAGCGCAGCGCGCCCTTTCGACAGGGCCTCCGCAATCGCCCCGGCGATCCCCTCCGGAGAGACGGATCGGGCCAGGACCCCCACCCCATACTCGCGGATGACAGACCCCAGGTCGCCCACATCCGTTGCCGCCACCGGCGTGCCCGCCTGCATGGCCTCGTGAAACACGACGGGCAGGCCCTCGCTGCGGGAGGGGATGACCAGCAGGTCGCACGCCTTCAGATGGGCGGCCACGGTCGCGCCGTCCGCGAACCCCTTGAAAAAGACGCGACCCTGTAGCCCCCTCGCCTCCACGTCCCGCCCCAGGGCCTTTCGCATGCCCCCGTCCCCCAGCACGTTCAGGTCCACGTCGGCGCCGCCCGCCGCGAGCCTGGCCACGGCCTGAATGAGCAGGTCGACCCCCTTCACCGGCTCCAGACGGCCAACGAACAGGAGATGCCGCCTCCCGGAGCCGAGGTCGAGGTCAGGGACGCCCGCCTTCGGGAGGAGGCGATTTGTCGGCATGAAACCGGGGGTATGGCCGGTGAGCGATTCCACGGCCCGGATCAGCCCCTGGCTGTTGGCAAACAGGAGATCGGCGTCCACAAGCACCTGCCTGACGATACGCCTCAAAACAGGCATCCGACCATACACATTCACGTCCGAGCCGAGGGACCAGACCGCGTAAGGCGCCCCCGTCCGGGCGCCGGCGCGCCGGCAGAGGAGGCCGCTGGGGATCGCCCAGGCGGCCAGGCAGAAGTCCACCCCCTCCGCGCGGATCAGGTCGACCAGGGCCGAAGTCCCCCGATGAAACAGGTCCAGAACGGCTAAGACGGCGAGAGGGTCGTAGGGCTTCAACTCCCCGAGGCGTCTCTCGCCCCCGCGCCACGCGAAGGTCCGCACCCCCTCGGATCGGAGGAGAGGGGACGGATTGTCCATCCGTTGCGCGGCCCCCCGCATCTCCGGCGTCAGAACCAGGACGCGGTGCCCCTCCTGTCGAAGGGCATCGACAAAGTCCGGCAGGAAATTGCCGGGGACATCCCCTTCGCGGAGGGGATACCCGTGCGTGACGACGCAGA
>CAYRZX010000461.1:0-4670 GCA_964428665.1 uncultured Gemmatimonas sp. | reverse complement strand
ATTATAAAAGATACATAACCAGGTAGGCGATGCCCCAGATGAGGGCCGCGGCCCAGAGGAGGGCCATCCACCAGGGCACCGGGTTGTGGTCGTAGGTCCAGTGCTTGCTGTCCTCCGTCAGTTGACGGTCCTTCTCTTCCTCTGCCACGTCAGCGCTCCTTTCCGGCCACGGCCCCGACCTTCGGGGCGCGTCCCGTGGCCCGCTCGATCTGCTCGTAGTCCTCCTCCATCTCCAGCATGCGATATTTAGGCCCCTCCAGGTCCCGGAAGTACCCCCGCAGGAACGCCCAGACGTTCAGGAACAGCAGGGCGAACATGCCGATGAGGTAGGTGACGATGGCCGAGATGCCGAAGCCGTGCAGGTCGTCCTTGAGGATGGTCTCGGCGAACTCCGCCATCTTGTAAGCAAAGCCGCCGGCTGCCATCAGGACCACGACGGTGGACAGGACGATCACCGCCGTCTGTTTCCGATCTTTCATGGCTGCTCTCCCTTTTGAATCGCCTCCGCGTTGTAGATCGTCTCCGGGACCGTCCTGCGCCAGCTGCCGAGCCACTGCACGTAGGCGATGATCGCCAGCCCCCGCTCGTTCGGGCGGTCCTGCGCGTCGAAGAACCAGCGGTAGGAGGGCATCACGGAGTAGGGGGCGACGAAGCGGGGCTCGTAGAAGTGGGCGGCGTGCCAGTCGTTGGAGCGCTTGCCCGACTCGCGGATGAGGTCCGGCCCCACGCGCCGCGTGCCGAACAGGTGGGGGAGGTTCATCTCGTTGGTGTACTCCTCCACCGTGGAGACCGGGCCAAAGCGGAGGTCCTCGTTCGACACGGGGCGGACGAACTGGGAGTGGCAGTGCCAGCAGGCCTCCGCGATGTAGACCTCCCTGCCCAGCCTGAGGGCCTTCGCGAAGGATCGGGCGTCCGGCTGGCCGTAGGCGCGCCGGAACTCTTCAGGATAGTCCTCGGCCAACTGGTAGAAGTCCGCCGGGATGTCCCGGGCGATCTCTTCGACGCTTTTCATGGGGATTTTGGACTGGCCCAGCCAGGGCAGGACGCCCATCAGGATAAAGCCCAGCAGGAACGTGGATATGCCTGCGATCAGGGCAATGGTGGGGACGCGTTCCATAGGTATAGCTCCAAAAAAAGGGGGCCTGATTTCACGCCGTCTGGGACGCCGGGGCCGCGACCCGCGCGGGGACGGGACTCCGGGCCGTGGCCCACATGTTGTAGAAGAAGAGGAGCTGCCCGGCGATGATCATCAGGCCGGTCACCATCCGGGTGAACCAGAACGGGACGGAGGCGATGATCGAGTCTGACCAGGGCTGCAGGCTCCGCCAGGAGTAGCCCTGCAGCAGTCCGGCCGCCACCAGGTCGACGAACATGAGGCTCATGCCCAGGAGCGTCAGCCAGTAGTGATAGACCAGCAGCCGGCGGGAGTACCAGGGCCTCCCCACGACCCGGGGCCAGAGCTCCACGTAGAAACCGATGATCCAGAACCCGAACACCCCGAACATGACCAGGTGGGCGTGACCCACGACCCAGTCGGTGAAGTGGATGATCTGCTGGAAGGTGAGGGTCACCTGGAAGGCGCACTGGAGGCAGGTGGTGAAGTAGCAGATCATGCCGGTGTAGAACCAGCGGATGGGCATGTTGCTGACCACCGCGCCCCAGCTTCCCCGGATCGTCGCGAAAAAGTTGACGATGACCGTGGTCACGACGATCTCCAGGATCACGGTGGAGACCACGGCCCCGTACTGCGCGTACATCGGGATGGGGCTGAACAGGAAGTGATGGACGCCCTGGAGGGGGTAGAAGAAGGCCAGGCCCCAGAAGCCGATCAGCGAGAGGGCGTGGCTCCAGATCGGTTTTTTGAGCAGGATCGGGACGAAATAGTACATCAGCCCCCAGCCGATGGGGGTCACGAACAGGCCGACCAGGTCGTGGATGAACAGGCCGGTTATCGCGGCCCCTGTCGCCCCCGGCGCCCAGAACTGCGGAAGGTAGTTCCCCATGAAATAGACCAGGCCGGTCCAGGTGAGGGCGGCGGTGAAGTACCAGAGCGAGACATAGAGCCCTCGCTCCTGCGAGCGCACGATGGGCGCCCCCAGGTTGAGGACGACCAGGACGAGGCCCACGATCGCGATGGGGTCGACGAAGATCGGCGTCTCCCCCCACTCGATGGCCTGGGCGTGCCCGGTGAGCAGTCCAACGCCCGTGGCCATCAGGATCGCCTGCCAGGTCCAGAAGATGAACCAGCCGAGCCGGTCGCTCAGGATGGGGCGGCGGGTGAGCCGGGGGATGGCCCAGAGCATCCCGGCGATAAAGGCATTGGCGATCATGCCGTAGGCCGCCAGGTTGGTGTGGACCATCCGCATCCGGCCCGGCGAGAGCAGTTCGACGCCGGGGAAGGGGTAGGCCCGCAGGAACTGGAAGGCGTAGAACAGCCCGGCGAACAGCGATCCTGCGAACGCCACGGCCCCGGCGATCAGATGAGCCCTGACAAGGCCCACGTTGACGAGGTCCCGGTTGGTGTCTGCCTGTGCCATGAAGCCTCCTGAAGACGTGAAACGTGAAACGTGAAACGTGAAACGAAAAGGCCGTCTTTACGTTTGACGTTTGACGTCTGACGTTTCACGGGTTTTGCTTTTCCCTCAGAGAGAGCACGAACGAGATGAGATGCCAGGCGTCCCCCTCCCTGATGTTCTCCCCGTCCGGGGACTCGAAGATCGCCTGATAGGATGGCATGGCCGTGCCGTTCAGGCCGGTCATGAAGGTCCGGTAGACGTCTCTGGGGGTGGGGCCGCTCTTGAGCCATCCCTTCGTGAAGTTGAACGGCTTCTGGGGGTTCCCCCACTCGTCCGGCTGCAGCGTGGCGGCAGAGGGGCCGTCGCCGCGGCCGGCCCTCCCGTGGCAGGTCCAGCACTCCAGCAACTCGTAGACCGCCTTTCCTCGCGCTATGGATTCGGGCGAGCCGAGGTCTTCAGAGGGGGCCGGGATCGGGATCGGCTGGCCCGACCTCTCCGTCTGCCAGCGGTCTGAGAAGGTCTTGATGTACTGGATGACGGCGAGGCGCTGTTTTTCGGGGAGCAGGGCGTGTTCGGGCATGGAGGTTCGGAAGACGCCCCGCGTGATCGTCCGGTAGAGGTCCTCGTCGGTCGGGAGCGAGCCGGAGGGGGTGGTGCGGAACTTGAAGACCCCCTTCGTGAAGTCCCTCGGCTTGACGATCAGGAGCCGCGCCGCCGGTCCCTGTCCATCCCCCTTCTCCCCGTGACAGCCGACGCAGTGGAGGTCGTAGACCTTTTGACCCTGCTCCACGAGCCTGGCCTGCTGCTCCACCTGCGCCCCGGCGTCGAGCGCGCCGAGGCAGGTCGCCACACAGACGCTCAGCATCGTCCTGAGCCTGCGCCGAAAGCGACGCCCTTTCATCGTCATAGGTGACCCTCCTGTACGTCACACCCTGAAGGGGGGTGGGATCGCGCTCCGCTCACATGCGGCGGAGGAGGAAGAAGACGTAGAGGCTGGCCGTGAGGATCATCTTGAGGCCGGCCACGGCGAGGGTCCCTGCGAGGAAGCGGGCCCAGCCGAAGCGGCGGGAAAAGAGCTGACAGGCGAGGACGAGGGGGGGGATGGGGAGGTAGGTGACGAGGATGGCAAACCCGCTGCCGCGCCCCTCGCCGCGCAGAAGGAGAAGGGCGATGAAGAGGAGGGTCGGGAGGCCGGCGCAGAGGGCGATCTGCCAGTCGGTCAGGCCGAGGTAGTGGACGAACTCGGCGCAGCGCTCGGCCCAGGTGAGGGGAGGGACATCCGGCTCGGAAGGGGTCTCCTGTAGGAGTTGGTTATCCATGTTTTCCGTTGACATGGCTATCTGTCTTGGCTAAATTGCGAAAGGGGATAGAAAATTTAAAATTTAAAATTAAAAATTGCAAATTGAAAAATGAGGTGCGTTGGATAATCAGACGATCATCCTGAACCTGGCGGCGCTGTTGATCGGGTTTTCAAAGGCGGGGTTTGGCGGGGGGACGGGCATCCTGGTCGGTCCCATGCTCACCCTCATCCTGCCCGCCAAGCAGACGGTGGGGCTGATGCTGCCGCTGCTGCTCGCCACGGACATCCTGTCCCTTTTCTACTACTGGAACCAGTGGGACCGGCGCAATGTGCTGACGCTGATGCCGGGGGCGCTGGCCGGGGTCTTTCTGGGGACGCGCATCCTGGATGTCATCCCTGATCTGTATCTCAAGAAGACCATCGGGCTGCTGGCGTGCGTCTTCGCCGTGATCCAGGTCGTCCGGGACGTGGTCATGAGGACGAAGACGCCGTTCAGCGGGGGCACGGTCCAGGGGTTCGTGGCGGGGTTCGTGACGGGGACCATATCGACGCTGGCGCACATCGGGGGGCTGGTCACGACGATGTACCTCCTGCCGCAACGTCTGGACAACCGGACCTTCGTGGGGACGACCACGGCGGTCTATTTTCTGATCAATGCGGCGAAGGTCGGGCCTTACATCGGCCTGGGCCTGCTGAGCCGGTCGGTGCTGGTCCAGGACCTGTATCTGATGCCGTCCATCGCCGCGGGGACGGGTCTGGGCATCCTGCTCAATCGCCGGGTGCCGAGCGGGGCGTTCTCCAGGGTGGTGCTCCTGTTCGTGCTGGCGACCGGGATCAAGTTGCTGATGGAGTAG
>CAYRZX010000460.1:0-4675 GCA_964428665.1 uncultured Gemmatimonas sp. | reverse complement strand
AAAGCGGAAGTCGCGGCCGTTGAAGAGGATGTCCGCGTCAAAGATCTCGCCGGTCCGGTCGTCGGAGTTGACGCGGGTGATGGCCACGATGCCGGCGTCCGGGGGGGCGCCGATCTGCGCCCCGGTCTCGTCGAAGGCGAGGACGTTCTGCCGGTCGCGGGAGTTGATGGCCGGGGAGTCGAGGATTCCCCGGTCGTCGAACCGCACCAGGGTGACGGATCGCGACGCCCACGCCCCGAAGGCGTCCCGGAAGGCCCTGAAGGTGGCCTCCTTGTCGGAGATGTCCTCAGAGCCCCTGCTGTCGATCAAGAACGGGATGCCGCTCCGGGCGGCCTGGTCCGGCCAGTGGAGCTGGATGATCTGACCCGTGGGCGTCCGGGCGGTCTGGATGACGAAGGCCGGGGCCTCCGGCGCA
This sequence comes from uncultured Gemmatimonas sp., assembly GCA_964428665.1. GTDB lineage: Bacteria > Latescibacterota > UBA2968 > SICM01 > SICM01 > SICM01. Next base: position 4,260 of record CAYRZX010000460.1, on the reverse strand, counting down.
GACGCGAGGAGCAGGAGCAGGGCGATGGAGAAGGGACGGGACATACGATTTCGGATTTCGGATTTCGGATTTCGGATTGAGGGCGGTCATTCCGCAATCCGCAATCCGCAATGGGCTTTAATCTTCCTCTTTATGTATCGGCACAGGGTGGCTCTGGTCCACCCTCCAGACATCTTTTTTGCCGTCGCCGTTGAGGTCCGCCCAGGCCGTGGCGATGAAGGAGGCGGAGTCGGGCACCTCCACCCGAAACTGGTAGGGGGAGGGGCCGTCCAGTTTGAGCACATCTGCGTTGTGGTTGGGGTCGATGGGCAGGTAGACGCCGTACTGCTCAAAGTGGGTGCGCTGCAGCCGGTAGACCTGCTCCAGAAGCAGGCGGGCCTTCATCTGCTGCTCCTCGGCGTAGGAGCGAGCGGTAAAGTGATAGACCACCATCCCGGAGCAGACGATCCCGATGGTCAGGATCACGAGGGCGTCGGTGCGATGCGACCGGCGCGGGGAGAAATAGCGACGACGGGCCATGATTCTGTGGGGGCGCGATGAATCGCGCCCCTATTCCACATTTCCTTTCACATACCTGACGGTTTCAATCCTGATCTCCACGTCCTCCGTGGTCCACCGGGGGCGCACGGTGACGGGTTCTGGCAGGTCGCCGAAAGGCTCGGAGGGGAAAAAGGGCCTGGGCCGGCCCGGGGTCCACTCTCCATCGCCGTTCAGGTCGAGGAATCCGGTCACTTCATAACGGCCCGCCGGGAGGCCGGAGAGGGCAAAGGCCCCGGGCTGCGGGAGGACCGCCGTGGCCTCTGTCTCGGGGTCGTCCGTGTGAACGGCCCGCAGGCAGACCCGCGCGGGGGGAGCGCCCTCGGGGGCCGAGACGCGGCCCGCGATGTTGCCCAGCCGGCTGCTGTCGAGGGTGGTGAACGAGAGCGCAACGAATTGTCTATCCGTTGCGATGTCCCCCGACAGCCGGTTGCCGGAGGGGTCGGCCAGGGCGCGGCCCTCCGCAAGGAGCCGGTGGAGGCGGGCCGGCGCCCAGGGGGCGTCAGGGGTAAAGGTGAGCCGGTCCGGGGCGGGCCACCGGAAGGTCCCCGGAGGGGCCTCGGTCGTGTCGGAGGCGACCCATGCCGGGCTGACGCCTGCGGTCCTCATCGGTTCCGAAAAGACGATCTCCACGGGCGCGTCGGGATGGACATTCTCCGCCCCGGCCCTCGGACGGAGGGCGGCGACGCGGGGAGGCGTCCGGTCGGGGTCCCCGCTCCCTTTGAATGTCCCCCCCTCCTTCGGGTGTAGGGGTGGTAGTAGGGGCGCAGCATGCTGCGCCCCTACCGCCCCTACCTCAACGCGATAGGTCCCGCCCGGGGCCTGCTCGCCGGTCAGGAGGAGGGCGCGCGAGGGGTCGGCGGGGTCGAGGTGGACGGCCAGGACGCTGAGGGGGCCTGAGGGCCCGGAGATCGCTGCGTCTATGGGTCCGGCAACGGGCCCGCTGAACCGGAGGGCCACGTGCGTCCGGTCGGCTGCCCGCGCGGAGGTCAGGGTCGCGCGGGCCGTGTCCCGGAGCGCCGGGCGGAGGTCGCCCAGCAGGGCGACGGCGTCGGGCGCCGTCAGGAGGGCGTCTCCGGCGGGCACGGACAGGGGATCGACCCCGCGGGAGCAGGCCCGGTCCCGGTCCCGGTCCTCGAAGGCGAACGCCCGGTAGCGCCCGGGGGAGAGGCGGGGGAACCGGAAGGCCCCGTCGGACGCGGCCTGGGTGGTGTAGTCCGGGGCGTCGGAGGCGGGGTCGGGGTCGCCCCGGCCCGTCAGTTCGTAGGCGACGACGTAGACCTGGGACCGGCCTCTGTCCAGGGGGAGGACTCGGCCCCGGATCTCCCCCCGGCCAAGGAGGTCGCCGGTGGAGAAGGCGAAGTCGAAGGAGGCCCGCAGGGGGTTCCCGGCCTGGTCCCGGCTCCCGGTCCCCACGGAGACTAAGTAGGTCCTGCCGGGATGGAGCCCCCCCGAGGGCAGGGCCTCCAGCTCATCCTTGCGCCATCGGAACTTCAGCCCGCCCTGCGGGGCCGGGGAGAGGAAGAGGGACGCCTCGGCGGACCTCCGGTCCATCGCCTCGGAGAACCGGATGCGGACCCCGCTGTCAGGAGGGACGCGCGTGGCGTCCGGGGCGGGCCAGGTCTGGGCCACCTCCGGGGGGGTCCGGTCGGGGGGGCCGCCGGGGGGAGGCGCCTGCGAGGCGCAGGAGAGCAGGAGAGATATGAAGAACCGACCTATCCCCCCTCCACCCAACCAAACGCTCCTGGCCGTCGCGTTCCACCGCCCTCCCTTCCCCAGAGGGGAAGGGGGAGCAGGCAGGTCTTCTCCCCCTCTCCCTTCGGGGGAGGGGGATGGGGGGAGGGGTCTGCATTTCACAAAATGTACCTGCTGAGGTCCTGGTCCTTCACGATCCCGTCCAGCCGCTTCTGCACCTCCTTCTTCGTGATGTGGATGGCCTTCCGGTCCAGGTCGGGCACCCGGTAGAGGATGTCCTCTAAGAGGGCGGTCATCACGGTGTGGAGGCGGCGCGCGCCGATGTTCTCCGTGCGGGCGTTGACCTCGTCGGCCACGCGGGCGATCTCGCAGGCGGCGTCCTCGGAGAAGGTCAGGCCCACCTGCTCGGTCTTGAGCAGGGCGGCGTACTGCCGGAGGAGGGCGTTTTTGGGCTCGGTGAGGATGCGGACGAAGTCGGCGGCGGTGAGGCTCTCCAGCTCCACCCGGATGGGGAAGCGGCCCTGGAGCTCGGGGATGAGGTCGGAGGGCTTGGAGATGTGGAAGGCCCCGGCGGCGATGAAGAGGACGTGGTCGGTGCGCACCATGCCGTACTTGGTCATCACGCTGCTCCCCTCCACGATGGGGAGGATGTCCCTCTGCACGCCCTCGCGGGAGACGTCGGGGCCGGCGCCCTTGGCGCGGTCCCCGGCGATCTTGTCGATCTCGTCGATGAAGACGATGCCGCTCTCCTCCACCTTGCGGACGGCCTCGGCCACGACCTCCTCCATGTCGATCAGCTTCTGGGACTCCTCCTGCGCGAGGAGCTTCCGGGCCTCGGGGACGGACAGGCGGCGGCGCTTCTTCTGCACGGGCATCACGCCGCCGAACATCTCCCGGATGTTGATGCCCATCTCCTCCAGGCTGATGGGGGAGAAGATCTCCACCATCGGAAAGCGGTCGCTGGGGAGGTCCACCTCGACGGCCCGGCGGTCGAGCCTCCCCTCCCGGAGCTGCGCCCTGAGCCTGTTGCGGGTGCGCTCGTAGCGGGCGAGCAGGGTCTTCTCCGGCCTCCCCCTCTTTTTCTGGTCGGGGGTGGGGAGCAGGATGTCCAGGAGGCGCTCCTCGGCCAGGCGCTCGGCCTCGTCCTTCACCTTCTCGGTCCGCTCGGCCTTGACCATGGTGACGGAGAGGTCCGCCAGGTCGCGGATCATGGACTCCACGTCGCGCCCCACGTAGCCCACCTCGGTGTATTTGGACGCCTCCACCTTGATGAACGGGGCGTCCGCAAGCTGGGCCAGGCGGCGGGCGATCTCGGTCTTGCCCACGCCGGTGGGGCCGATCATGATGATGTTGTTGGGCATGATCTCCTCGCGGAGATCTGCCGGGACCTGCTGCCGCCGCCAGCGGTTGCGGAGGGCGATGGCCACGGCCTTCTTGGCCTTGTGTTGCCCGACGATGTACTTGTCCAGCTCGGAGACGATCTGCTGCGGGGTCAGGGGGTCCAAGTCAGAGGTCCTCGACGGTGATGTGGGCGTTGGTGTAGACGCAGATCGACGCGGCGATCTGGAGGGATTTTTCGACGATGGCGTGGGCCTCTAATTTGGAGGTCTCCAGGTAGGCCCTGGCCGCGGCCAGGGCGAAGCCCGCGCCCGACCCGACGGCCACGACGCCGTCGTCCGGCTCGATCACGTCCCCTTCGCCTGAGATGATGAGGGATCGCTCGGCGTCGGCCACGGCCATCAGGGCCTCGAGGCGGCGGAGCGCCCGGTCGGTGCGCCAGTCCTTGGCGAGCTCCACGGCGGCGCGCATCAGGTTGCCCCGGTGCTCCTCCAGCTTGGCCTCGAACTTGTCGAGCAGGGCCACGGCGTCGGCGGAGGACCCGGCGAAGCCGGCCAGGACGCGGTCGTGGTAGAGCTTGCGGACCTTGCGGGCGCGGTGCTTCATGACCGTGCTCCCCACGGTCACCTGCCCGTCGCCGCCCAGGGCGACCTTGCCCTTGTGCCGCACGCCGAGGATGGTGGTGGATCG
>CAYRZX010000459.1:0-4722 GCA_964428665.1 uncultured Gemmatimonas sp. | reverse complement strand
TTTGACCTGGTCCTGCTGGACCCGCCCTACCGGGAAGGGCTCCTCCCGGAGGCCCTTCGGGCGCTGGCCGGGGCGGGGGGCGTCGCTCCGTCCGGGCTGGTCGTGGCTGAGGCAGAGGCGCGCCTTTTAGCGCCGGAGGTGGACGGTCTGGCGCTGATCGACGAACGGGTCTACGGGGGGACGAAGCTGATGTTCTGGCTCAGTCAAAGGTAAGGAGACGAACGCCGTGAAAATCGCCCTGTATCCGGGCAGCTTCGATCCGATCACGAACGGCCATCTGGACATCATCGAACGGGCCAGCAAGATCTTCGACCGCCTGATCGTGGCCATTCTCGTCAACGCGCAGAAACAGACCCTGTTCACCGTTGAGGAGCGGATGGACATGATCCGCGAGGTCACCCGGAGGTGGTCCCACGTGGAGGTGGACCATTTTGAGGGGCTGCTGGTGGACTACGTCCGCCGCCGGGGCGTCCACACGGTCGTCCGGGGGTTGAGGGCCGTCACGGATTTCGAGTATGAGTTCCAGATGGCCCTGACCAACCGGCAGCTCCACTCCGAGTTTGAGTCGGTCTTTTTGATGACCAGCAACGAATATGCGTATCTGAGCGCCACCGTTGTCCGGGAGGTCGCGCAGTTCGGCGGGTCTGTGGAGCTGTTTGTCCCGCCGTATGTCGCAGAGAAACTCAGAGGGAAATTTCAGACCCATTCACACGGAGGTTCATAAGGGATATTTATGGAACAGACGTCTCACAAAGATATCGCACAGGTCATCGAACCTGAAATGATGGTCTGGGTGTTAGACGACACCCTGGACCAGGCCTCGGTTGAGCAGCTTTGCAAGGCGTGCGCACTGGTCGCCGACGGGGTCCCGGATCGGCGGGTCCCGAAACGACGCCTCGTCGTGGACCTGGCCGAGGCGTTCTACAAGAGCGAGAAGAGCGCCCAGAGGATCGAGGAGGCGCTCGCGGAGGCCAACCGGGACGTTCTGGGGGAGTGCCGGGAGATGTCCCTCCCCGAGATCTCCGAACAGGTCGCTGACCGGGACGGTCTCCTGCGCGAGCGGAGGGCGGGGCGCCTGCTGTATGCCCTGGCGAACGATCCCCGCGAGGAGGTGAAGGGGGCGGCCCGGGCGCTGTTCGCGTCCCTCAGCGAGAGGGATGCGTCGGCGGAGGATGCCCGGAAGGCCGGGGAGGTCGAGGCCCGCCTGAAGGCACGGCTTGCGGAGGTGACGCGGACCAGCGAGGAGCTGCGCCAGGAGGTGGAGGAGGCCCGTGAAAGGCTGGCCGCTGCTGAGTCGGAAAAGAATACCTACGAGGAGAAATTTCAAGGGCTGGTCGAGGAGCGGACGGCCCTCAAGCGCCGCGTTCTGGACCTCCAGAGGGACCTCGCGGCGGCGCAGACGGCGCAGCGTCACATCGAGGAGGAGGCGGCCAAGCTGCGGCAGCGGGTCGAGCATCCCGTCGCCGCGGAGGCCGGGACCCCTGCCTCGTCGATCAACCATCTGACGCGGGAGAGCCGAAAGATACAGTACACATTGGAGAAGATCGAGAAATGCCTGGATGCGGCGGTCCCTCGAAAGGCGGAGGGCCCCGACCGGTTCCTGGAGGCGTTGAGCGACACCGTCATGGAGGTCAAGGCCCTCGTCACGCGCGAGATCATCGACAACGGGCGGGAGCGGAACGAGGTCCGGCGGAGCATCGACGAGTTGCGCGGAGAGCTGCGCGGGCTTCAGGGCGAGATGCGAAAGGCGTCCGATCTGGACCGGAGGCCGGCCCGGATGCCGGGGGAGGCGGAGCGGGTGGGGGTGTTTGTGGACGTTCAGAACATCTTCTACGCGGCCAAGCAGTTCAACGCCCGGCTGGACTTTGAGAAACTGCTTCGCACCTCCGCAGGCAACCGGAGGCTCATCCGCGCCATCGCCTACGTCGTGCAGTCGCCGGAGGTGGACCAGAGCGGGTTCATCACCATGCTCCAGCAGAAGAGCTATGAGGTCAAACGGAAGAACCTCCGGCTCCGGAGCGATGGGTCGGCCAAGGGGGACTGGGACATGGGGATGGCCATTGACATCATCGACCTGGCCAAGAGGTTAGACGTGGTCGTGCTGGTGAGCGGGGACGGCGACTTCGTGTCCCTCGTCAACCTGATCAAGACCGTCGGGCCAAAGGTGGAGGTCTACTCGTTCCTCCACAACACGGCGCGGGACCTGATCCAGGCCGCGGATGAGCATTTCCCGATCGACGACAGCCTGCTCCTGCGCCTGAACGGGGACTACATCTCCGCCCGGCAGCAGCGGGAGGCCGCCGAGGCCGCCCGGCTGGCGGAGGTCGTGCATCCGCCGGAGCCGGTGCGCCTCGGAGAGGTCGCCCGGGTCACGGAGCTGGCCCGGACTCCGGAGCCCGCGCCGGTGGAGGAAGGGAAGGGCTAAAGCGAACCGTTAGACGGTTTTGAAGCACAGACTTCTCAAGATATACGCTGCCCTCTCCCGCGCGTTCGGGCCGATGCGCTGGTGGCCTGCCGAGACGCCGTTCGAGGTGATGGTGGGGGCCATCCTGACGCAGAACACGGCCTGGACGAACGTGAAGAAGGCCATCGCCAACCTGAAGGCGCGCGGTCTGATGCAGGCGGAGCGGCTGGCGGCGCTCGACCCGGCGGGGCTGGCGGCGCTCATCCGCCCGGCGGGGTACTTCAACGTGAAGGCCCGCCGGCTCCGGGCGTTTCTGGACTATTTCCTGAACGCCTACGGGGGGGACGTGGGCCGGATGCGTCAGGAAGGGGCGGCTCGGCTGCGCGCGGAGCTGCTCTCCGTCCACGGGGTCGGGGCGGAGACGGCGGACAGCATCCTCCTCTACGCCCTCGGCAAGCCTGTCTTTGTGGTGGACGCCTACACCCGGCGCATCTTCCACCGGCTCGGCCTGTCGGCAACGGATGCCCCCTACGATGAGTTACAGCGGATGTTCACGGCGGCGCTGCCGAAGGACGCTGATCTCTATAATGAGTACCACGCCCTGATCGTGGCCCTGGGCAAGGATTTCTGCAGGCCGAGGCCGCGTTGCGAGGCGTGTCCGCTGAAACGAGGGTGCGAGTACTATGATCAAAATCGGACACGTTGAGATCCGCGGGGCCACGGCCCTGGCGCCCCTGGCCGGGGTGACGGACCGGGCGTTCCGGCTGATCTGCCGGGAACAGGGGGCGAGCTACGCCACGACGGAGATGGTGAGCGCGGACGGGCTGATCCGGGGGGGGGAGCGGACGAGCCGCTACCTGGACTTCAGGGAGGATGAGCACCCCATCGCCGTGCAGGTGTTCGGGTCGGAGCCGGAGGTCATGGCGGGCGGGGCGCAGGTCATCGCGGAGCGCCGGCCCGACGTGATCGACATCAACTGCGGCTGCCCGGTGCGCAAGATCGTCAACCGGGCCGCGGGGTCGGCCCTGCTGAAGGACATCCCCCGCCTGACGGCGATCATCCGCGCCATGTCGGAGGCCGTGGGCATTCCGATCACGCTCAAGATCCGGAGCGGGTGGGATGACCCCAACAGCGTGGCGGACGTGGCGCGCGCGGCGGAGGACGCCGGGGCCAGGTCCATCGCGGTGCACGCCCGGACGCGGGCGATGGGGTTCTCCGGGGAGGCGGACTGGGAGATCATCCGCCGGGTGAAGGAGGCGGTGTCCATTCCGGTCGTGGGCAACGGGGATATCTGGGAGGCGGAGGATGCCCTGCGCATGGTGGAGCAGACCGGGTGCGACATGGTCATGCTGGGCCGGGGGGCCATCGGCAACCCGTGGATCTTCGGGCGCATCGAGGCCCTGACGGCGGGCCGGGAGGCGCCGCCTCCGCCGGGGCCTCGCGAGAAGATCGGCCTGGCCGTGCGGCACCTCCGGCTCTGCATCGCGGAGAAGGGCGTGCACATCGGGGTGCGGGAGATGCGACGGCACATCTCGGCCTACATCAAGGGGATGCCCCACGCCACGGACATCCGGTCGGCGATGATGACCGTGGAGGACCCGGACGAGGTGGAGCGGATGCTGTGGGGGATCGCGGAGAGGCAGGAGCAAATGGCAGGAGGTTCCCTTGTCTCCTGAGCGGATTCGTGAGCTTTTAGAGGGCGTGCGGGCCGGGCAGACGGGCGTGGAAGCGGCCATAGAGGCGCTCAGGGACCTCCCGTTCGAGGACCTGGGGTTTGCGACTGTGGACCACCACCGGGCGCTTCGGCAGGGGTTCCCGGAGGTGGTGTTCTGCCAGGGCAAGACGACGGACCAGGTCGTGGAGATCGCCCGGCGGATCGCCGGGGGGGGCGTCGCGATGCTGGCCACGCGCGCGGACGGGGAGAAGCAGGCCGCGCTCCGGGCGGCGTTCCCGGAGGCGGAGGTGAACGCCCTGGGGAGGACGGTCCTGGTCCGGTCGAGGGCGGCCCCGGCGCACCAGACCGTCGGCACGGTGCTGGTCGTGTCCGCGGGGACGTCGGACCTGCCGGTGGCCGAGGAGGCCGTGGTCACGGCTTCGGCCATGGGCAACCGGGTGGAGCGACTCTACGACGTGGGGGTGGCGGGCATCCATCGGCTGCTGGCCCATCGGGAGCTGCTCGCGTCGGCCAGCGTGATTGTGGTGGTGGCCGGGATGGAGGGGGCGCTGGCCAGCGTCGTGGGGGGGCTGGTGAATGTCCCGGTGATCGCCGTGCCGACCAGCGTGGGCTACGGGGCGAGCTTCGGCGGCCTGGCCGCGCT
>CAYRZX010000458.1:0-4728 GCA_964428665.1 uncultured Gemmatimonas sp. | reverse complement strand
CGTTGATCAGGCTCAGCAGGTGGTCTGCGCTCAGCTTCACCTTCGTCAGGTTGTCCCGCTGCCGTTCCGGCAGGACGTCTCCGGATCGTCTCAGCACCAGGTTCGTGAACCCCATGATGGCGTTCATCGGCGTGCGCAATTCGTGGGACATGCTGGCCAGGAACGCCGACTTTCGCCGGGTCGCCTCCTGGATCTGCACGTTGGCCTGGAACAGTTCCTTATTCGCTGCCGACAGGGCCGCGTTGGCCTCCTGCAAGCGCCGGTCTCGCTGGATGATCCGGCCCGCCTGATAGGCGATCAGCGCCAGCGCGACGCCCAGCGCGGACATCCAGCCGATCCGCTCATAAGGCAGATGCACCCGCAGCGCCACCGTCGCGGGCTTCTCCGAGTAGACCAGGTCCCGGTCCACGGCCTGGACCTCGAAGGTGTAGTCCCCTCGCGGAAGATTCTGATACTCCACGCGCCGGTCGTGGGTGTTCTGCCAGTCCTTATCATATCCATCCAGACGATACCGATAGATCATTGCTTCGGGCCGGGTCTTGAAGCTGATCGCGTGGAACTCAAAGGCCGTCAGCTTGACGGTGGATGGGATCGCAAGCTGAGACAATTTCTCATATCGCCGATCCGCCACCACTGCGTCAACAAACACAGGCGGAGGCGACGGCGACGGTGGGCGATAGCGCGTCACTCCACTCTCCGTGCCGAGCCAGAGATTTCCCTCCCGATCCTGACAGACCGTTAACACGCCATTGCTTGCCAGGCCGTCTTTGGTGGTGAGAGTCGTCCAGGTCTTCCCGTCATACCGGCTCAGGCCCCCACTCCAGGCGGAAAACCAGAGATGCCCCGCCTGATCCTGAAAGATCGAATGCACATAATTGGCAGCCAGTCCGTCCTGTGTCGTGAAGGTTGTCCAGGTTTTCCCATCATACCGACTTACACCATTCTGGGTACCAAACCAGAGATGTCCCTCCCGATCCTGAAAGATCGCCCTTACAATCGACCTTACAATATCGCTCGCCGGCCCATCTTTGGGGATGAAGGTCGTCCAGGACTTCCCATCATACCGGCTCACGCCGCCAAAAGCGCCGATCCAGAGATTTCCCTCCCGATCCTGGAACATCGACCTCACCCAATTTCCCGCCAGGCCGTCTGCAGTCGTAAAGGTGGTGAAGGCATTTCCATCATACCGGCACACCCCATTATCCACAGTGCCAAACCAGAGAACCCCCTCCCGATCCTGCAATATCCATCCCACCCGATTGCTCGGTAACCCGTCTTGTGTGGTAAACGTGGTAAAGGTCTTGCCATCATACCGGCTCACGCCACTATTGGTACCAAACCAGAGATTGCCCTCTCGATCCTGGAAAACCGAACCAAACCACCCCAACTGATCGCTCGGCAGCCCGTCCTGCATGGTAAACGTGGTAAAGGTCCCCATCCCCGACGATTCACTGGATCGTCTCCCCGCCCTATCATACCGGCTCACACCGCCGCCTCTATCCACTACCCCTCCAACTCTAAACCAGAGATGCCCTTCCCGATCCTGGAGTATCAGGCATGTCTCATTGGTGAAGGTCGTCCAGGCATTCCCATCATACCGGCTCAAGCCGCCACCATTGGTGCCAAACCAGAGATACCCCTCCCGGTCCTGAAGGATCGACAGCACAGTGTTGCTTGCCAACTCACCTTTCGTAGTGAAGGCGACCCAGGTTTTCCCGTCATACCGGCTTACACCGTCCTGTGTGCCGAACCAGAGATATCCCTCCCGATCCTGAAAGATCGACAGCACAGTGTTGTTTGCTAGCCCATCTTTGGCAGTGAAGGTGGTCCAGGTCTTCCCATCATACCGGCTCACACCATTCTGGGTACCGAACCAGAGATGCCCCTCCCGATCCTGAAAGATCGACCGCGTAATAGAGTTACTCATCAGCCCGTCTTTGGCGGTAAACGTGATCCAGGTCTTTCCATCATACCGACTCACACCGCCGCCATAGGTGCTAAACCAGAGATTCCCCTCCCGATCCTGTAAGATCGAATTCACCCTGTTGTCTGCCAGCCCGTCTTTGGCGGTAAACGTGATCCAGGTCTTTCCATCATACCGACTCACACCGCCGCCATAGGTGCTAAACCAGAGATTCCCCTCCCGATCCTGTAAGATCGAATTCACCCTGTTGTCTGCCAGCCCGTTTCTGGTGGTGAAGGTCGTAAAGGTCTGCCCATCATACCGGCTCACACGACCACTAGTGCCGAACCAGAGATTCCCCTCCCGATCCTGGAGGATCGAACCCACCCCATTGGCCGCCAGGCCATCTTTAGTGGTGAAGGTTGTCCAGGTCTGCCCATCATACCGACTTAAACCGTTCTGTGTGCCAAACCAGAGATATCCCTCCCGATCCTGGAGCATCGAGAATACGACCCCATTTGCGAGTCCGTCTGTGGGATCGTAGGTGCGCCAGTGGCCTGTTCCCGGCCCGGCGGGCACGGCCTTGCCTGGACCCGCAGGCATGGTCTTCCCCTGCCCCGCGGGCGTAGCGTAGAGCATGAAATCGTATCGAATCGTATCCCTTCCGGCCATCACAAAGGCTGCGCCGAGGCTCTGCACCGTCGCCTTCCACACCGCATCGCCCAGCAGGGCCTTCCCTTTCTCCTCCACCTCCAGCGGTGTCTTCAGTTCAAACAGGCGGCTGAACACGCTGTCCGGCGTGGCCCGGCCTCGCTCTGAGGATTCGGTCAGGCCGTGCGCCTTCAGGATCGGCGCGACCTTCTCCCGGTACGCGGCCTCGAATTCGGACATGCGCTGCGGTGGGACCCAGAAGGAGAGCCGGGCCAGGGTAGGCAACGGATGGGAAGCGGACAACGGATGAGGAGAGGCGGCCCGTTGGGTCTGTAGGGGCGGTTCGCGAACCGCCCCTACCGTATTCCAGCCCATGAAGGTGAACAGCATCGCCAGGAGGGCAGACCCCCACCCCAACCTCCACCCAACCTGTCGCTCCCATGAGGTCGCGACCCCTGCCCTCCGTGAACGGGGAGGGAGCCGTCTTCCCGCCGTTTTGGGGGAGATAAGAGGGGGATGTCCCCCCGTCCACGGGGGGACCACAGGGGGGGTCTCCCCTCTCCCTCTGGGGGAGGGGAAGGGGGAGGGGTCTGATTTCTGAGATACCTTCATAACCATCCCATGCCGGAATCACGGCTTCCGGTGCGAAGGCGCAAGCATGGCTTGCGCACTCCAAGGACTCAAAACTTCAATCGGATCATCCCATCTTCTCCCACACCTTCTTCAACACGCCCACCGCCCCGGCGACGATCGCCTCGTCCGCCTCCGGCCGGATCACCCTCCCCTGGTGCCTTGCCCGCACGACCCCGATCTCGTAGCCCCCGAACGGCACCTCTTTGGCCGTCGGGAAGTAGCCCAGCGCCCCGTTGGCGTAGGCCACCGTCAGCGTGCGCGGGAACGGCGACCGTTGCTCGACCTCCCACCCGACCTCCACGAAGATCTCGCCGGGGAACCCCACGATGGCCACATCATTCAGAGCCACAGCCTGTATCTCAAACGGCAACCCCGGCTCGACCTGCCCCGACTCCGCCGCCGCGAGCATCTGCTTCGCCAGCCTCAACCTCCGCTCCGGCTGCCAGCGCCGCCCCGGCGGCTGCCCCTCCAGGGCCTTCAGCGCGGCCTCCGCCTCCGCGACCTCCTTCCGGCAGGCCTCGACGGGCGGCACGTCCTCAATCGGCAGCAGGACCGTCTCCCGGTGGCAGACCACCTTCACCTCCTCCGCCGTCTCCCGCACCTGCGTGGCCCCGCCCACCACCGCCGCGCCCAGCCGCGTGCCCAGCAGGTCCACATACTCGAACGACCCGCGCGGGTCCGGGTTGATGTCCCCGGCGCAGCCGTTGCAGAACATCGCCACGCAGCCCGGAAAGGCCGCCTCCGCGAACCGCTCCGCCCAGCCCGACAGCTCGGAGGTCGTCAGATAGTTGTCCCCCCCCAGCGTCGTGCCGTGCACCGCGTGGGAGAACAGGAGCGATAGGGGCCGGCCCGTCCCCGCGTCGTCAAACCGGAGGACATCCGCAGACCGGGCCACCGGCCCGTCCGGGTTTCGCCCCAGGATCACCCCCCGGTCCGGCGTCCGCTCCCGCCGGTTGATCCCGCACTGCACGGCCACGCGGCTGCGCCCCATCTTCGCGGGCAGGGCGTTCCGCCTGGCCTCGGCCGCGGCCCCGGCGATCTTGTAGAACAGCGTCTCCAGATAGGCCGCCTGCATCGGGTCCTCCGCCGGCTCCCCGTATCTCGTGTCCGGACCCCCGTGCGTGTGCGAGCAGCAGACGAAGACATTCTCAACCGGGACCTCCGCGACCTCCGAGACCCTCCACCGCACCTCCGCCACCCCGGCGCCGTTCAGGTAGAGCAGGTCGCTGGCCGCGATGACGGCCCGCGTCGCCCCGTCGTCCACGTAGAGGACCTTTGTCCGCAGCTCGTCGTGGACCCCGTCCGACCCGTGCGTCCGGTTGCCGTAGCCCGACATCTTGTGCCCCACGGGCGGCGTGATGTTCGCCCGCGCAACGCCCACATGAAAAGGCATGGGATCACCTCCTGAAGACAACGATGAAGTATGAACGATGAACGATGAACAAAGACAACGATGAAGTATGAACGATGAACGATGAACGAAAACCGACACTGTTCACCCGCGATCACCGTTATGCGACCCTTTTCAAGGGCGGTGGCCC
>CAYRZX010000457.1:0-4748 GCA_964428665.1 uncultured Gemmatimonas sp. | reverse complement strand
TCAGGGCTCTCCCCCTGACCCGTGTACCGGGACTTCGCGGACATGTAGGACAGCGCAATCGCCCGCCGCCACTTGTTGGAGCGGTTCGGGGCCGTGTAGTGGGGGATCAGCGAATGGAAGAACATCCCCCCTCCAGCCCGCACCGGGGCCAGCGCCATGTCCTTGAAATCGTAGCACTGTTCCTCGATCACGTAATCGTCCGTCACGTGCTTGTGCGGGAGCGGCCCCTTCCTGTGCCAGCCCGGCAGCGCCCCCATGCACCCGTTCTCCTCGGTCGCGTCGTCCAGCGCAAACCAGCAGGAGCAGAGGTCCATCGGCTGGATGGGCCAGTAGGGGGAGTCCTGGTGCATGCCCTTCTGCGACCCCACCTCCGGCGGCTTCAGCAGCAACGTGTTCCGGAACATCTTGAGGTCCGGCCCCAGGATCTGCTCGATGACCCCCACGATGTTGTCGTTCAGCCCCAGCTTGCGAAACAGGTCGTCCTCCTGCACCAGGCCGTCCAGCTTTCGGATGCCGTCTCCGGGATGCTCCACCTTCAACTCCCCGCGCTGGATGCGCGGCTCGACCTGCATCCTGATCCCCCCCATCGGCCTCCCCCCGTGCGTGTACTCCCGGAGCCGGTTGCCGAGCGCCTCCACCTCCTCCCGAGGAACCAGGCCCTCCACCACGATGTACCCGTCGCGATGGTACGCCTCAAGCTGTCTATCCGTCAGCCGGATCGGCTGCGTCAGTGTAGATGTTGCCATCAGAAACCTCCTTTACAGGTCTTGATGATATCTATGATGAGCGCGATGTCGTCCCGCGCGGAGCCCACCGGCGTGCGGCAGGCCGCCCCGCGCCGGATGCAGTCGTGGAAATGCCGCAACTCCCGGACGAACGCGCTCTCCCAGGCCACGGCCGGCTCCTTCCGAAAGCTCGCGCCGTCGGCCTCCACGCCATACACCGTCACCGTGGACAGAATCCCCCGCGCGAACCCGGTGGGGTAGGACACGACGGCGCGGCTGCGGTCCCCGTAGACCTCCAGCGTCTCCTTGAAGTCCCACAGCTCAGGCAGGTCGGCCCAGGTCGCAACGCATCGTGCCCCGCTGGCGTACTTCAGGACTGTGGAGACGGCCCTCCCGTCGTTCCAGACCTCCGTGCTGACCACCCCGTCCGGCTGTCCCAGCATGACGCGCAGCCCGTAGAGGTCGTGGATCATACTCCCGGCTAAGGTGAAGAACGCCCGCTCCACGGGGCCGGGCACGTCCCCGACGGCTTCGAGGAGCGCCGCCCGCCTGGCCCTGCGCGCCTCCCCGGCGGCGCTCGCCGGCAGGTCGTCGAACCGCAGGAGCCGGAACTGCCGCAGGTGGAGGGCGTTGTTGGGGTGCAGGTGGTTGACCTGCACGAACCGGATGTCCCCCATGCGCTCCACCTCCGCCTTCGCCAGCTCATACGCCGGGTCGTAGACTTTCATATACCCCACCTGGCCCACTCTCCCCGACCGCTCCGCCGCGCCGATGATGGCGTCCGCCTCCCGCAGGGAGAAGCACATCGGCTTCTCGATGAACACGTGCTTCCCCGCCTCGAACGCCGCCACGGCGACCTCCGTCTTGGGATCGGTGTGGCACAGGATCACCGCCTCCACGTCGGACGCCAGGAGCTCGCGATAGTCCGTCACATATCGAGACACATGAAACGCCTTCGCCACGGCCTCCGCCAGCGCCGGCGACCGGTCGCAGATCGCCGTCACCTCGAACTCCTCCCGGAGCATCGCCAGATTGGGCAGGTGCTGGATTTGCGCGATCGCCCCGCAGCCCACGACGCCGATGCGCACAGGGGTCATGGTTGGCCTCTCTTGTCTATTCGTGGAGCCAGCTCGTTCCACGCCGCCGCCAGGGCGTAGACCTTCCTGTACGTCTCGTAGATCGCCTCCCACATGGTCCTCCGCGCCTCCGCGGCGGTCTCTGCATCCCCTCCGGCCAGCGCCCTTTTGAGCCGCTCTGCCACGTCCTTCTGAACCCCGGCGCTGGCGACCGCGGCCCCGGCGGCGTCCTGCGCGGCCTCCACGTGCCGGGCGATCAGCGCCTCAACGGAGGCGTCCGCGTCCGCCACGTCGTAGGCCCTGTTCGGCGAGAACCGGTGGGGCAGCCGGCCCCCCTCCGGCGTCCGTCCCGTGTGGGTCGGCTGGATGTGCGGGGTGACCGACAGGTACATCGTCATCGGCCCGTCCCCCACCACGCGTACGGAGTGGGGCTGGTCCTTCAGCGCGACGCACATCTGGCCCGGCCCCACCTCCGCCGTCTCGCCGTCGATCTCGAACAGCGCCCTTCCCTCCAGCACCAGGAAAATCTCATGCCCCAGGTCGTGGCTGTGGAGCTGCGCGGTCTGGCCGGGCTCCATCCGCAGAAACCGGGAGCGGATCTGCGGCGTGACGAGCACGTTGCGCACGTCGGTTCGATAATCGTAGACAGGAAAGCCCATAGGCTGCCTCCTTCATCGTTCATCGTTCATCATTCATCGTTATAAGCACGGAACCCCCGCACCATCAACCCGCGCTGGTTCTCCTTCTTGGCCTCGGCGGCGCGCCTCTCCGCCTCCGCCCGGTTCGCCGTCGTGGTGCCCCTGATCACCACGTAGTCGTCCGCCCGGCGGTAGCGGTGGATGAACACCGGCCTCGGTTTATCCGAGTGGTTCTCCTGAGAGCCGTGCACCGTCCGGACGTGGAAGAAGATCGAGTCCCCCGCCCGGCCCACGACCGGAAGGGCCCGCTCCCAGGGCCACTCGCCCGCGTCCAGCCCCAGGTGGGAGAAGGTGTCGATGTGCCTGAGCTGCCCCATCCGGTGGGAGCCGGGGACCACGTACAGCGCCCCGTTCACCAGGTCCGTGTCCACGCCATAGCTCAACACCCCCACCGGCCCCTCGTAGCGGTGCTCGAAGTACGCGGAGTCCTGGTGCAAATGCTTCGGGTGCCCGCCCACAGGCTCTTTATACAGACACTGCCCGTTCCCGAACAGCTCCACGTCCGGCCCCAGGATCGCCGCGGCGATGTCCACCGTCCGCCGGTCCAGCGCCGAGCGAAAGAACGCGGCGCTCGTCAGGTAGTTGACGGCCAGGACCATGATCTGCTTGTCCCGCGCGAAGTGCGGCGGCGCGGGCAGAAACAGCGTCCCGTCCGGCGTCCGCCACCCCTCAGGGATCTGAGCGGCCTGGCCCAGCAGGGAGATGGCCTGCGCGGCGCTCGCCTCGACGTCCTGCAGGACCTCCTCCAGATAGGGCCTCATCAGCCCGCGCACGACCAGGCAACCGTGCTGTTTGAAAATGTCAGCCGCGCCCTGGACATCCGGGTCCTCCGCGGACACCTCGATGTCCTGGACCGTGACCGTATCTACAGACATGCGATATCCTCCGGAAACGCGGCGATAAATCGCCGCGCTACGAAAAATTTCCCTGTTCCCATCCTCTCACACGGCGATGAATCGCCGTGCTACGATAAAAATAAACCCCACATCCCATCCCCTTGCGCGGGGATGAATCCCCGCGCTTTATCTCACGCCTTGATCCGAATGTCGTACCTCCCCGGCGCGGTCACCGGCAGCGTCCCGTCCTCGATCATCCGCCTCAAAGGAGAAGGCCCGGACGGGAGGGGGAACCTCACGATCCCCCGGATGCGCGCCGACTCGTAGAGGCCCATCAGGACCTCGATGGCCGTCCGGTTTCCCTCCGCCGCGTTCCGGTGTCGCTCCACCCGGCCCTCGACCCAGTCCACCAGCTCGGCGGCCTGCTCCACGCCCGCATCCCCCGGCCCGGTCGCGACCTCCTTCCAGCCGCCCGTCTGCCCGTTGAGCAGCCGCACCCCCTCCCGGCCCACGATCAGCGTCCCCTCCGTCCCGTAGACCAGCGCGCCCGCGCCCGGCGGCGTCGGCTCGGGCAGGTCGCTCTCCAGCACCGCGCGAACGCCCCCCTCGAACGCCACGATCCCCCCGCACAGGTCCTCGATCGGGTCGTGTCGCTCGTACCGGTCCGTCTGCCGCTCCACCTGACCCAGGACCCAGACCGGGGCCGGATCGCCCAGAAGATAACGAATCCCGTCGATGGCGTGGCTCCCGTTGTTCAGCAGCCCCCCGCCGCTGCGCCGGTGCAGGAGCGCCGGCGTCCCGATCGCCCCTTCGGCAATCAACCGCCTTGCCTCCATGTTCGCCCGGCTGAACCGCCCGTGGTGCCCCACGGCGATCTTCGCCCCGCGCGCCCGGCCCGCCTCCAGCATCCGGTCCACCTCCTCCAGGCTCCCCGCCAGGGGCTTCTCGCACAGGATGCCCCGGGCGCCCGCCTCCGCCGCGGCCACCGTCACCTCCGCGTGGGCGATCATCCAGGTGCAGACGCTCACCAGGTCGGGCCTCTCCGCCCTGAACATCTCCCGGTAGTCCGTGTAGATCTTCCCTATCCCGAACTCCTCGGCCCGGCGCCGGGCCGCCGCCTCGTGGACGTCGGCCACGGCCACCAGGTCCACCGCCGGGTGCGCCTGCCACCCCTTGATGTGCCTCGCGGCGATGTCCCCACATCCCACGACAACGGCTCTATACTTTGCCATGGCTGCCCTTTCGGTTCCTTTATTTACGCGGCGATGAATTCCTCCCCGCCTAACGCTCCCATGAGGTCGCGTTCCCCACCCTGTGCTACAAAAAATACGCCCTTTCCCGTCCCCCCTTGCGCGGGGATGAATCCCCGCGCCCTGGTCAGCGCCTTACAGGAAGCTTGACCCTGAACGTGCT
>CAYRZX010000456.1:0-4750 GCA_964428665.1 uncultured Gemmatimonas sp. | reverse complement strand
GTTTACCTCGTGTCCACGCTGAACTGGATGGCCCTGGTGGCCGCGCGGCCGGCGTGGGTGTCGGTCACGGTCGCGGTCAGCTCCTGCGGGCCGGTCTCCGACTCGTCCAGGTTCAGCTCCAGGTAGCCCACCTCGGAGGCCCTGGTCCCGGAGAGGTCGTAGGCGATGGCCACCTCGGACTCCTTCTTCGTGACGCCAAGGAGCCTCCCCACCCCGGAGAGGACCTTCGCGCCCACGCCCTTTCTCTCCGGGGACCGGACCGTGTACTCGACCCGGTAGGCGCTCGTCCCCCCCCGCAGCGTCAGGTTGTAGATTTCGTAATAGACGACGATCGGCTGCCCCTTCCTGAAGGCGCGGGAGGCCATCGGGATGACGGAGACGCCGCGCTTCGTGAAGGCCTCCGGCGCCCTGCCCGACGGCGGGGCCACGCCCACCTCCAGGTCGCTCAGCATCAGGGAGGCCTCGCCGTAGGCCCCCACCTCCACGGCCCGGCGGTAGACCTGCGTGCGGTTGGACCGGGGGTCGCGCGCCTGGAGGGCCAGGTCGTAGCGCCCCGGCGGCACCTCCACGGCCAACACCCCCGGCACGACCGACCCCTCCGCGCCGGGCGGCGGGCGCCTCAGGGAGACGGCGTCCGACCCCCGGTGGACCTCCGCCCCGGCGGTGTCGTAGAGGGCGACCCCCCGCTCCACGGTGGCGATGGAGTCCCTTCCGACCTGCGCATAGGCGAGCGACGAGGCCGGCACCCCGGTGTAGATTTCGAGCCGGGACTTCCCGGCCTCCCCCCGGAAGCTGGCCGAATAGGCGTAGAAGTCGAGCGGCCCGGCGGCAAAGTCGGGCCGGTAGGCCTCGGGGGCGCGGGCCGCGGCCTGCTCGACCACGCGGACGGGCTGCATCTCCAGCCAGCGTGTGCCAGACCTCAGGCCGATCATCTCCGGAGGCACGGAGGCGAGTTCATAGGGTTTACCCATATAGTCTTTCGTGAACACGACCTCGATGCCGCCGGCCACACGGGCGTAGACCCAGTACTCCCACAGGGCGCTCTGCCGGACCGGGAACACGGGCCGGCCGCGCGGGTCCACGGTCTCGACCTGGGCGCGCGTGGGCCGGTCGCCGGTGGCCTCGGCCTCCTGGCGCGGCAGGATGTCCGCGAGATATTCCCCCGCCCTGGCGATCAGGCGCTCCTTCACGGCCACCACCGCCGGGTCGGTCTCGATGCGGATGTCGTTGAACCGGCTGACGTGGTCGGGCGCGCCGTAGCGGATGTAGACCTCCCCCCGCGCGTCCCAGGGGTCGGCCCCCTCCGAGAAGTGCTCCCGCGCGTGGGCCACGCGGCGGTAGTGCTCCACGAGGCGCTCGTTGGCGTCCGTGAGGGGGGCCGGGTCGCGCCGCGCCCAGAACCGGTCGAGGGTCGCCCCCCTCCGGTCCGCCGGCAGGGCCTGGTAGGCGCTCAGCGGGTCTCCGGACAGGACCCCCGTCAGGTCCCGGTAGAGGCTCCGCTCCTTCTCGTCCAGAGACGCGATGTAGCCCTCAAAGGCCGCCTGGGCGTTCCCGAACTGCCCCTGCTGCTGGTAGACCTGCGCCATTTCCAGGACAGCGCCGCGCGCAAAGGCCCCGCCCACCTCCGACAGGACCTCCAGGGCCTTTGTGGTGTTCCCGAGGAGACGATACATCTTGCCCAGGCGGTATCTGGTCTCCTCGTGTTTGGGGTGGACGGCGAGCTGGCCTTCGTAGGCGCGGGCCGCCTTCGCGCGGTCCTCCCGCTCCTCGTGAATGGTCCCGATGCGGAACAGGGCGTCCGGGTGGCGGGGGTCGGCCTTCAGCACGTCCTCGAAGGCCGAGAGCGCGTCCCGGTTGCGCATGCGGAGGTGGGTCATCGCCAGGTTGTACCACCCTTCGACGTAGCCCTTGTCGATCACGACGGCCTGGTGGAAGTGGTCGATGGCCCGGAGGGCCTGCCTGGGCTGCCGGGCGTAGACCAGGCCCAGGCCGTTGAGGGCCTCGACGGATTTGCGGTCCTTCGCCAGGGCGGTGTCGAAGGCCTTCAGGGCCGCGTCGAGGCTGTCCCGCCGGAGGTAGCAGGTCCCGAGCCGGACGTGGGGCAGGGCGTATCTGGGGTCCTTTTGGGCGGCGGACCGGAACAGGCCCTCGGCCTCCGAGAGTTTCCCGGCCTCCAGGAGCGAAGCGCCCAGCCTGCAGAGGGAGTCCGCCGCCGCGCGGCCGGGGGGAAGGGGTTTGGCGGAGGCTGCGGAGGCGAGGAAAAGAATCGAGAAAAAAAGATGCAGAGGTTTCATTGGAATTGGTCGTTGTCTTTGTGCATGCCCACCGCCCCACCGTTTCGGCGGCCCATGCCACCGACCGACTTTCTGAACGATCAGAAAGTCGGCAAAGAATCGCTCGCTCAAACGCCGCGAGCGGCTTGGCGCGACGCAAGGGCATTGCTCCAGAAGACGGATCGTCCAGAGGTTTCCATTGCAGCCTAACGCCTCTCCTGAACCCCGGTGGTTAGCCCTTCTGCGTCGCGCCCTTATCGTTTAGACATGCCTGCTCCCCCTCTCCCTCTGGGAGGGTGGTGGGTCGCGACCTCATGGGAGCGACAGGTGGGGTGGTGGGATGGGGGGAGGGGTCGGATTTTCACTGCCTATACTTTTCGATCACCCCTTCATTCACCTCTACCCCCAGCCCCGGCCCCTCCGGCACGGAGACATGGCCGTCCGCGAGCGGGAACTTCTGGGCCGTGAGGTCGTGGCGGAGGGGGGAGTCGGCCATGCAGTACTCGAACCGGATGGCGTTGGGCAGGGCGGCGAGGGCGTGGAGCGAGGCCGCCATGGTGATGCCGCTCTTGAAGGTGTGGTTGGCGACGACCCGGTTGCGGCGCGCGGCGGCGCGTCCGACGGCCAGCATGCCGGAGATGCCGCACCGCGCCGGGTCGGGCTGGACCACGTCGATTCCGCCCGCGTCCATCAGGCGCTCGAAGTCGGCCAGGTCCGCCTCCTGCTCCCCGGCGGCGATGCGCACGTCCGTGGCGTCGCTCAGGCGGCGGTAGCCGTCTAAGTCGTCGGGAGGGAGGGGCTCCTCCAGCCAGAAGATATTGTAATCGGAGAACTGCCGCGCCCGCCGGATGGCCGTCTTCGCGTCGTAGACCAGTCCGGCATCCACCATCAGGTCCATGTCCTCCCCCATCCCCTTTCGGGCCTCGCGGACCAGGGCGACGTCCATGGCCTCGTCCCTGCCCATCGGCCCCCACCCGAACTTGACGGCCCGGAAGCCCTTCCCGATCAGCCTCCGCGCCAGGTCGCCGGTGGCCTCCGGCGTCTCCTCGAACAGGACGCTGGCGTAGGCCTTGAAGGACTTCTGAAAGGGGCCGCCCAGGAGCCTGTAGACGGGCTGGCCGAGGGCCTTCCCCCGCAGGTCCCACAGGGCCACGTCCACGCCGGCCATGGCGTGCCGCACGGCCCCGCGCCGGCCGAAGTAGATCGTCCCCTCATACATCTTTTTGTGGAGGGCCTCGACGGCGAGCGGGTCCTCCCCTTTCAGCAGGTCCCGGAGGCCGCAGCAGATCTGGTGGGAGAGCGGGGCCTCGATGACGGCCTTCGCCACCAGCGGGCAGGAGTCGACCTCGCCGTAGCCCACCAGCCCCGCGTCCGTGTGGACCTTCACCAGGAGGGTGTCCTGCGTGCCGTCGCAGGCCGCGGTGACCTGGGGCAGCCGAAGATAGATGGCCTCGATGTCGGTGATTTTCATAACAACCTCGAAGGGAAATATAGCATAACCTGGCAAGCCATGTCAATATGTCAACAGAAAAATGGCTTGACAGGGGGCGCGTGGAAGGTGTAGCTTGCTATCAGAGATGAGGATATGAAAGTCATCGCCATCCCTATCGCCAGATCCCTGACGTGACCCTTCGCGCCCTCCTGTTGCTCCTCTGCGCCGCGCTGCTGCACGCCTCGTGGAACCTCCTGGTCAAGCGGAGCCGGGACAAGCAGGTCTTCACCTGGTGCGCGATGTGCGCCGCGACCCTCCTTTTCTCTCCTCTTGTCCTGAAAGACCTGGACGCGCTGCGGGGCGTGGACTGGCGGTTCGTGATCGCCAGCGGGGCGACGGAGGTGGCCTACTACGCGGCGCTGACGCGGGCCTACGAGCGGGGGGACTACTCCCTCGTGTACCCCATCGCGCGGGGGTCGGCCCCGGCGTTCATCGCCCTGTGGGCCGTCCTGCTGCTGGGCGAGCGGGTGTCCCTGTGGGGCGGCCTGGGCATCGCCATGATCGCCCTGGGCATCCAGGCCATTCACCAGGAGTCCCTCCGGAGGTTGCGGCATCCGCTCCACCTCCTGCGCGCGCCGGGGACGCGGTGGGCGCTGGTCGTGGGGGTCCTGATCTCGATCTACTCCTCCATAGACAAGGTCGCGGTGGGGCGCATCCCGCCGGACCTCTACATCGTGCTCATGTTCGCGTTCGTGGCCCTCTTCCCGGCCCCCTATTTCCTGATCCAGAGGGGCGTCGCCGCCGTGGCGGCGGAGTGGCGGGCCAATGCCCTGCCCATCCTGGCCGTGGGCGCGATGAACCTCCTGTCTTACCTGCTCGTCCTGCGGGCCATGCAGGACGCCAACGTCAGCTACGTGGGGGCCGTGCGGGAGATGAGCGTGGTCCTGGCCGCGCTGTTCGGGGCCGTGGGGATGCGGGAGGGGTTCGGGCTGGTCCGCACGGTGGCGGCGGGCGTGATCTTCGCCGGGGTGATCGTGATTGCGGG
>CAYRZX010000455.1:0-4758 GCA_964428665.1 uncultured Gemmatimonas sp. | reverse complement strand
AGTAAAAGTAATAATCCGGCACGTAGCGGGTCACGTGCAGGTAGATATCCCCGCCCCCGGCCTGCGTGATCGGAATCCTGGGGAACGCCGGCAGGAAGTAGGAGACCCCGTTCCAGCAGATCACGGTCAGCGGGATGGCCGCGCCGGCCCAGAAGGCCCGGCCCCGGAGCATCGGCGGCCAGGGGCTCCCCGGCTCCTCCCGGACCATCTCCAGGGCGACCTGCGCCGCCGGGAACGGCAGCCGCTCGTGCTCGGCCCACTGCCTCCGGAGGAGCACGGCGATGCAGAGACAGGCCCAGATGATCGCCCCGGCGAACGCGAACCACCAGACGAGCGGCGCGACCCAGACCCCGTAAGGGATCGGACGCCCGTCCGGCAGCCCCTCGAAGAAGCCCCGCATCGCCTCCCGGTCGGGCGGAAACAGCCACGAAGGCAGGTGGGGATGGAGAAACTCCGCCCACCGGTTCTCCGCCGAGGCAAAGTAGTAAGGCGAGGCCATGTGCCCCAGGATCAGGCCCGTGAAGTTCATCGTCGGGAACAGCGCGCCGATCAGCCCCATCGAGAAGACCGCCGCCAGTTCCAGCGGCGAGAACGCGGCCCCGGGGCGGAGACGCCGCAGCGCCACGTTGACGCCGAGGGCCAGGAGCACGAACGGGATCATCAGGGCCATCGGCATGTAGCTGAAGACCATCTGCGAGATGTGGATCACGTAGAGGCCGTAGATCGGCCACACATTCACGAAGATGACCAGCAGCAGGCCGACGACCACCGCGCGGGCCGTCAGGCGATCCCTTGTCGCCGTCACAATATCCCGACCCCCACCTCCCCGGCGACCAGGCCGACAAGGTACCAGAGGATGGCCATGCCGAACTGCCCCACGAACAGCCCGATGAAGAACCCGATCAGACCCTTGAACGCCTCCCCGCCTCCGTATTTGAGGACCGTCCGCTTGATGAACCACCCGATCAGGACCGAGAACCAGAGCCCCTGGTCGATGCCCGTCGTGATGTAGCCGATGGGGTGGATGGGCCACCAGTAGAACATCCGCCGCATCAGGAGCAGGAAGGCCATGACAGCGGCCCCGACCCCCATGAACCCGACCTCCATCCAGTCCGGTACCTGGGACCGCTCCCGGAGGAGGACATCCCGGATGAGCACGTTGTTGAACACCCAGATGGACTCCCGGTACCACCAGAGCTCGGAGTTGAGCGCCCCCCTGGCGTAGGTCTCGGCCAGCATCCGGCACGCAAACACCACCACGGCCAGCAACAGCCCCACGAAGCTGAGCCGGACGACCCACCGCCGCCTCTGCGCGGCCTCCTCCGTGGCCCGCAGCCCCGTCAGCGCCAGCGGCATCAGGTGCGGGCCGAGCAGTGCCGACGGCCAGAGGAAGGAGAGCACGCTCAGGGCCTTGAGCAGGGGGGGCTTGACCCCCGCCGCCACCTCATTGCCCCCGTAGCCCACCAGCCGGACGGCGGCGATCTGCGGGCGCAGCCAGGAACTCGACGCGGTGATCAGCCCGCACTCGGCCACCAGCCGGGTCACGAACACGACCGCCAGCCCGTAGATGCCGAACACCAGGGCCGCGAACCAGAGCCGGACGCCGGCCGCCGCGCACCAGGCCATCACCCCCGCAGCCGAGGCCCAGAGCCCCCAGAACGCCGTCCGGTAGCCCATCCCCTCCGCCCGGTCGTCGGCCTCGCTCCCCATCCAGAGGGCGCGCCGCACCGCGCCCCTCAGGTGCTGGCGGGCGGTCCAGCCCAGCATCCCGATGAACACCACGACGGCCCCTATGGTGTCCGCGCCGGAGTTGATGGAATAGTAGACCCACGCATCCCGGACAGGCTGCGTCACCGCCAGGGCCGAGGCCGCGGCCCGGCACAGGTTGTCGAACACCGCGAAGAACCAGATCGAGAACGTGATCTCCGTGGTCAGCAGGTAGGCGACGGCCACCAGGTAGGGCTGAATCGCCAGCTCCGGGCGCATGCTCGCCCAGGGCTCCTCCACCAGAAAGTCCCTCATGGAGAGGTCCGACAGCCCCGGCTTCGGCACGGCGGGGAAGTAGTGATTGAGCCCCTCCAGCAGAAAGATGAACCCGCTGACCCCGGCGCCGACCCAGAACAGCCGGTCCTTCAGGACGGGCGGTCGGTCCGTCCCCCGCTCCTCCACCAGGCTGGTCACCATCGTCACGTGCGGGAACATCAGCTTCTCGTGCTCCATCCACTGCCGGCGCAGGAGGCATCCCAGGCAGAATTGCGCGGAGAAGATCAGGACCAGCAGACCGAGCCACCAGGTCAGCGGGCCGGACCAGACCTCCCACGGCACCCCCTCCCCCTGGGGCGACCCCCGGTAGAACCGGAGGATGGCGTCCGAGATCTTCCCCTCGTCCAGCGGGTCGAACGGCACCAGGAACGCCGGGATCTCCGTCAGAAAGTGCTCCCGGTAGCCGTTCTCCGGCGTGGCGTAGTAATAGGGCGTGGGCAGCAGGGCGATGAGCTGACCCACGGCGTGGAACGCGCTCAGGCCCACGGCCAGGATGCAGAAGACCGACAGGACCTCGCCCCCGGAGAAGCGCAGGCGGAGGGGCCCAGGCGCGTGGCGCAGCGCCACCAGCAGCAAAACGACCGCAAACGGGATGAGCGGGAGATAGTTCCCCGGCATCTCCGGCCCCTTCATCGAGATGAGCCAGTTGGGCATGAAGCAGGCCAGCAGGACCAGCGCCGCCAGGGCCACGACCCCGCTCCGGAGGGTGACGCCGGCGGAGCCGGGGAGGGGTTCCGCCCCGGCGAGGAGGACCTTTGAGGGGTCTGTTTGCGACATCCCAACACCTCTCCTCAGGCCGGTTGCCCGGCCATTTTCTGGAGCCGCTCGCGGGAGACCCGCCCGATCCAGAGGGTCCCGAAGCGCTCGCTCAGCTCCTCGAAACGACGCCGCGCCTCCGCGACCTTCCCCTCGGAGAGCCAGCGGTCCGCCTCGTGAAAGGCGTCCGCCCCGGTGGTGAGGCCCTCCGCCATCAGGGCCGCCGCCTCTTCGACCGAGGGCACGGGGACATCCCTGAGCTTTTTGAGGGCCGGCGGGTTCGGATCGACCAGGATGCGGTAGGCCTCGGGGTTGCGCTCCCGGAAGAGACGCGCCCGGTAGTCGGAGGTAAGCCCCCCCAGGGCGTCGCCCGTCTCCCGGCCACTGGCCAGGTCGATGTCCGCGGTGACGATGGCGTCCGGCTCGCTCCCCCCTTCCGCCAGAATCTCCCCCTTGGGGCTGATGACCATGCTGCCGCCGCCCCGGAAGGCCACGACGAGGTAGATGAAGTTCTCCGCCGCCCTGGTCCTGAAGGCGGCCAGGCTGGCGTCCTTGCCCGCCGGGGAGGCGCCGCCCAGGGTGAGGTGAAAGACGAGGTCAGCGCCGCCCAGCGCCAGGGCGCGCGTGGTCTCCGGGAACACCATGTCGTAGCAGATACACATGCCCACGCTCCCGATGCCCGGAAGCTCGAACACCGGAAACCCCTGGCCCGGCCTGCGCGCCCGCTCGGCCAGGGTGGGCTGCACCTTGCGGTAGCGCCCGACCTCCCGGCCGTCGCGTCCCAGGAGGATCGCCGTGTTGTAAACATCTTCGCCTTCCACACAGTCGTTGCAGCACACGATCGGCATCTTGTGTCTGGCCGCAACCTCCCCGAAGCGGGCGAGCATCTCCCGTTCGGCGGTCCGGAGGAATTCTGCCATCTCGTCCCAGTGTCCCGCCTCCCACTCCAGGGTGCCCAGGGTGTCCTCCGGGAAGCCGGCGATGTGGCACCCCATCCCCGCCGCGCGCTCGGCCAGGCCCGCCAGCTCGTCTATGTTGCCCCGCACCTGTTTCAGGGCCGCCTCAGGCGTCAGCTTATAGGGGATTGTGCGCCGCCTGGTCTGGACAGCGGCCACGCGTATGATCTGTGACATGAACGCTTTTCTCCTTTCTTCGTCATCGGATCGCCCCGTGCGGCAGGAGGGCGTGGACCCCCCGCGTCCCGTTGACGACCTGCGTGATCCTCAGGTCCACCACCAGACTGGCCAGGGAGAGGGCCTGATTGCGCGGCAGGCCGTACAGCTCCCCCATCAGGTCCAGCATCGCGTTGACGGCCATCCACGTGGCCTCGTTCAGGTCCTGGCTCAGGCCGAGCGTCAGCCATCCATCCGGGGTTTCGGCGCGCGGCGCAAAGAGACGGAGGTCGTCGCGCAGGTGAAAGGACAGCTCCACCCGCTCCATCGGACACTCGATGGCCACGCCGGAGACCTCCCCATCCCCCTGCGCCGCGTGCCCGTCCCCCACGGAGAAGAGCGCCCCCGGCACGGGGACGGGCAGGAAGAGCCTGCTCCCCGGCACGAGTTCCTTGCAATCGAGATTCCCCCCCCAGAGGCGCGGGGGCCAGGTGGGGTGGATGCCCGGCTCCGGGGGCGGCATGCCCATGACCCCCATGAAGGGACGCAGGGCGATGGTATGGCCGTGCTGGTTCCGCCCCACCAGGGCGTCGGGGTCGAGCCCCCAGATCATGACGCACCGGTCCCCCCCTGCCGCGCCGAGCCGCTTGTTCAGGTCGTTGGCCACCCCTCCGCCAAAAGACACACCCCACGCGCCGGTCCGCACCGCCTCGACCCGGACCTCCAGCGCCATCCCCGGCTGCGCCCCCCGGACCTCCACCGGCCCACAGAGGGCGTGGCCGTTGTCCCTGTCCTTGACGCGCGGCTCAAACCGCCTGGCCGGCGCGTCCGGCGAGGCCGGAGGCTC
>CAYRZX010000454.1:0-4772 GCA_964428665.1 uncultured Gemmatimonas sp. | reverse complement strand
GGCGGTCGAAACCCTACCCTTCGGGCGTCCGATTGCACAGAATTTGGACAGTCGGTCAGGCGGGTAGCGTGTAAGTGTTTGGGGTTCAAGCAATTCCATTTCCGGTTTGCCATTCATCAGAAAAGCGTTACCTTTACGAACACCTCAAATGATCCTGCCCATCCTGTATCCCTAATAAATTAGGAGTCTTGCATGTCTGAACAAAAGTTCACCAATCGCCTCATTCACGAGACAAGCCCCTATCTCCTCCAGCACGCCCACAACCCGGTGGACTGGTACCCGTGGGGGGAGGAGGCGCTCAGGCGGGCGCAGGCGGAGGACAGGCCGATCTTCCTGAGCATCGGCTATTCGGCCTGTCACTGGTGTCACGTGATGGAGCACGAGTCGTTCGAGAACGAGCAGGTCGCCGCCCTCATGAACGAACATTTCGTGAATATCAAGGTGGATCGGGAGGAGCGGCCCGACCTGGATGAGATTTACATGCACGCGGTGCAGGCGATGACCGGAAGCGGGGGGTGGCCGATGTCGGTCTTCCTGACGCCGGACCTGGAGCCGTTCTATGGGGGGACCTACTTCCCGCCGGACGACCGATATGGCCGGCCCGGTTTCGCAAAGATCCTGCTCTCCGTGGCCCAGTATTACGGGACCCGGAAGGAGGAGGCGAAGGGGCAAGCTGGAAAGCTGCGGGGTTATCTGGAACAGATGGCCTCCCTCCGGTCGCGGGAGGGGCGGCTGGACCCGGACCTGCTGGAATCGGCCTACCGGGGGCTGGCGGGGCATTTCGATCATACGAACGGGGGGTTCGGGGCTGCCCCCAAGTTTCCGGGGAGCATGAGCCTGGCCTTTTTCCTCCGGCACCACAGGCGCACGAAGGCCGCCAACGCCCTGGAAATGGTGGCCCACGCCTGCAGGAAAATGGCCTGCGGGGGAATCTACGACCAGATCGGGGGGGGGTTCCACCGCTACTCCGTGGACGAGCGCTGGCTGGTTCCTCACTTTGAAAAGATGCTCTATGACAACGCCCTGCTCTCGCAGCTCTATCTGGAGGTGTTTCAGGCGACGGGGGACGCCTTCTTCCGCCGGATCGCGGAGGAGACGCTGGACTACGTGATCCGGGAGATGACGCATCCCGAAGGGGGGTTCTATTCCACCCAGGACGCGGACAGCGAGGGGGAGGAGGGGAAGTACTTCGTCTGGACGCCGGAGGAGGTGGAGCAGGTCCTGGGGGAGGAGAAGGGGGAGGTCTTCTGCCGTTATTTCGACATCACGCCTCACGGAAACTTCGAGCACGGCAGGAGCGTCCTGAACGTCCCTGTGCCGATGGAGGGGATCGCCAGGCTGTTCAGGATGGAGGTGGAGGCGGTGCGGGAGGTCGTGGAGGAGGGGAGGCGGAGGCTGTTTGAGGTGCGGGAGGGGCGCGTCAGGCCGGGCCGGGACGAGAAGGCGCAGACGTCCTGGAACGGGCTCATGCTCAGCAGCTTCGCGCGGGCCTACGCGATTTCAGGAGAACAGCGCTATCGAACTGTCGCAGAGCGATCTGCAACCTTTGTGTTCGATAAATTTCTGAAGGATGGGAGGCTGCTCCACACCTATAAAGACGGGCAGGCGCGGTTCAACGGATACCTGGACGACTACTCGTTTTTCATCTGCGGGCTGATCGACCTCTACGAGGCAATGTTCGACGTGAGATGGCTCCGGCGGGCGCTGGACCTGAATGGGGTGATGCTGGAGCAGTTCTGGGATGAGGCGGATGGGGGGTTCTTCTTCACCGGCAAGGATCACGAGAAGCTGCTGGTCCGGTCGAAGAACCCCTATGACAACGCCATCCCCTCCGGCAACTCTGCGGCGGCCCACGCCCTCCTTCGGCTGTCTGCGCTGACGGGCAGGGAGGACCTCTGGGAGCGGGGGGCCAGCGCCCTGCGGGTCGTCCGGGACTTCATGGCCGAGGCCCCCGGCGGGTTTGCCCACGCGCTCTGCGCCCTGGATTTCTACCTGGAGAGGCCCAAAGAGATTGCCCTGGTGGGCGGGAAGGACGGGGAGGACACGAAGCGGCTGCTCGCCACGGTCTATGGCCGGTTTCTGCCGAACAAGGTCGTCTGTCTGCTCGACCCGGCGGATGGGGCAGGGGTGGAGGACCTGACGCCGCTGCTGAAGGGGAAGGCGCAGAAGGGGGGGAGGGCCACGGCCTATGTCTGTCAGAACTTCACCTGTTCTGCGCCGGTCACGGAGGCAGGGGAGCTGGAGGCGCTGCTGGAGGGGTGACGGGGCAGGCGAAAATACAAAGGGCCTGAATCCAGACGCGGATTCAGGCCCTTTTTGATGACCCGGCTTGACAAGATGCCGTGAGATTCCGTATCTTAGCACTAATAGTTGAAGCTCTCCCCTTTCAGGATGCGGGAGGCGTAGCGGTGGAGGGCGTCGGGCCGATTCCCCCGGTTGTACCGGTCCAGGGCCTTGACGATGTCGTTGTTCTCCGCCCAGAGGCAGTTCCTCAGGTGGAGCAGGCCAACGTTCAGGTTGGTCTGAGGGTCGAACAGCGTCGCCCGGTCCACCCCGTAGATGGAGGCCGTGGCGGGCATGACCTGCATGAGTCCCACGGCCCCTTTCGGGGATACATCGGATGGGTTGAAGTTGGATTCCTCATCCACGATCCGAAAGATGAGGTCCGGCTCAAACCCGTGGGCCGTGGCTGCCGCATAGACAGCGGCGGCCAGGCCCCTTTCGATCCTGTAGCGGCTGGCGTAGATATGGATGTCCGCGGCCTCCTGGAGGCGTTCCAGGATGCGCCTCGTCTCGACCTGCATGCCGTGCAGGAGGTCGACCTGGCGCCGGAGGTCCTCCATGACCGCCGTCCGACTCTCCAGGTCGCTGACCTGCCCGGCCAGTTCGATGGGGCGATTGTGCCAGAGGGCGAGCCAGGCGGCCAGAAGGGAGGCTGCCACACTTAGGCCGACCAGCTTGAACATGAATAGCCTGTACATAACGCTCCTTGTGATAGGGGACACCTGTGGGGCACTGTAAAAACTACCAATCCGGTGGGCTGTCCACAAGTTTTTAATTCGGGCAGACGAGACGCGCGTGTATCTATTAGTAGAATAGAACACTTATTTTTTTACTACGGATGGTGGTTCTCCCCCTTACGGATGCCCAGCGCCGGCTGCCGGGCCTGCTGCTCCGGTGGTACGAGGCCCATCGGCGGGACCTCCCCTGGCGCGGGGTCGAGGACGCCTACCGGGTGATGGTGTCGGAGTTCATGCTGCA
This sequence comes from uncultured Gemmatimonas sp., assembly GCA_964428665.1. Classification (GTDB taxonomy): domain Bacteria; phylum Latescibacterota; class UBA2968; order SICM01; family SICM01; genus SICM01. The sequence continues at coordinate 1,511 of CAYRZX010000454.1, read as the reverse complement.
ACAGACTCAGGTGGACACGGTCATCCCGTATTACGGGCGGTTTCTGGAGGCGTTTCCCGACGTGGAGGCCCTTGCCCGCGCCCCTCTGTCGGCGGTTTTGAAGGCCTGGGAGGGGCTGGGGTACTATGCCCGCGCCCGCAATCTGCACCGGGCGGCGCAGGAGATCGTGTCCCGTTTTGGGGGGCGGATGCCCGAGGACCGGGAGGTGGTCGCGGGGTTGCCGGGGTTCGGTCCCTACACGACTGCGGCGGTCCTGAGCATCGTCTTCCGTCAGGACTGCGCGGCCGTAGACGGCAATGTGGCGCGGGTGCTGTGCCGGGCCTTCGGGATCGCGGAGGACGTCTCGCTGCCCGAGACCAGGGCGCGTCTTGCGGACCTCGCCCAGGCCCTGCTTCCCCGCGGCCGGGCCGGGGATTATAATCAGGCCCTGATGGAACTCGGGGCGCTCGTCTGCCGTCCAAAAGTCCCTGCCTGTGAGGCGTGCCCCTGGAAGGGCATCTGCCAGGCGTGGGCGTCCGGGGACCCGGAGCGGTTGCCCGTGAAGGCGCGACGGCGGGAGCGTCCCCACCGCGAGGAGGCCGTGGGGATGGTGAGGCGAAGGGACGGGCGCTACCTGATCGCCCGGAGGCCGGAGCAGGGGTTGCTCGGAGGGCTGTGGGAGCTGCCGGGCGGGCGCCGGGAGAAAGGGGAGACCCTGGGCGATTGCTGTGTGCGGGGGGTCCGGGAGGAGGTGGGGGCAGAGGTTCGCGCCGTAGAGCGTTTCCGGTCTGTGAAGCACGTTTATACGCATTTCAGCGTCACAATCCACGCCTTCTGTTGCACTTATCTATCGGGGCGAGTCCGGCCCGTTCGCTGTGCGGAGGTGGCCTGGGTCAGGCCCGAGGAGATGGGTCTCTATGCCTTCCCCAGGGCGCATCGGCGTCTGGTGGAGGGCCTGGTGGGAGGGGAGGAGGGGAGGCTTTTCGGGTAGCTATCCGCTTTAAGTCGCGAGTCCCAGGTCAGGATTCAGGATTCAGGACTCAGGACTCAGGACTCAGGACTCAGGACTCAGGACTCTGGACCTGAGACTCACTGTTGAGGACAGACTGTGAAATTTCCATCCCGGAAGGCGTGGCGCTCGACCCTGACGGTTGTGGGGGTTCTGCTCTGGGTGGGGTGCGTCAGCCCTCTTGATGAAGAGAATGCGCGAGACCCGGATTATTTCCCCCTGGAGATCGGGAACCTCTGGACTTATGCGCTTTTCGACCAGAACGGGCGTCAGTTGCCTGCCGAGCCTGTGACCTACAGGGTGGTGAGCACGTCCCGGAGCGGAGATACGGTCGTCTACTATCGTGAATTTTTAACCCGGACCTCCTTTCAGGAGGCCTTCTACAAGGACGAAACAGGCGTCTACACCGTGGGCGACACGGGCGAACTCACTGAAAGACGGGTCGCCTATCCCGTAGTCCTGGACGAGGAGTGGGACTTCGCGCAGCCCCGCATCGTCAGGGACTCGTCCGGGAGGGAGACTG
>CAYRZX010000453.1:0-4777 GCA_964428665.1 uncultured Gemmatimonas sp. | reverse complement strand
GCGGAGTATCGGTCTATCGAGCTGGACCTGCAGGGGCTGTCGCCGGGCAAGGGCGTGCTGACGATCACGGTCAGGGACCTGAACAGCGGCCAGACCGTCTCGCGGGAGCTGGCCTTCACGATGGCGGAGTAGGGGCGAGGCATGCCTCGTCCCTACTCCGGACTTTGTAAAGGTAGCGCGGGAACGGATTCCCGCGCGATAGCAAGAGGCCCGCCATGAAATGCCTGTATGCCATCCTCTTATGCCTGGGCCTTCCGGGCCTTCTGACGGCCCAGGAGGGGCCGGGGACGATCACGACCATTGCGGGTGTGGGTCTGATAGGAGGGCTTGAAATCTCAGTTACTGGAGTACCGGCGACACAGATCCGTTTGGGTCGCGTAAGAGGCATTGCTGTAGACTCCAGAGGGTATATTTACATCAACTCAGGAGTCAGCGTTGCCCGAATAAGGCCCGATGGAATCATCACCCCTTTCGTGGGCAGTAGCCTCGCACTATCCGACACGAGTGTTGGGGATGGAAGGCTGGCTACCATGGTCTTCTTGAGAATCGGGTCGATTTTCGAAACATCTCTGTCCGAGATTCTGCCCGCTGGCGTGACTGCGGATGCCAAAGGAAACGTCTATGTTACTGACACCGGCGATCAGCGTATCCGCCTGGTGGACTCGACCGGCTTCATCTGGACCTTCGCGGGATCAGGAGGGAGAGCGAATTTTTTTACGAACGTGATGGGCGCTTTTTCAGGAGACGGGGAACCCGCCAGCCGAGCCCGCTTGAACCTGCCGACAGACGTGGCCCTGGACGCGCAGGGAAACGTCTATATCGCCGACTTTGGAAATGGCCGTATCCGCCGGGTGGACACGGACGCCTTCATCTCGACTTTTGCGGGCAAGGGGGGAGGGATATTCAGTCCCACAGAGGATGGCGGGCCGGCAGCCCAGGCCGTCCTGACCTCCCCGGTGAGCGTGGCCGTGGACCACAAGGGGAACGTCTACATCGCAGACTATGACGCCCACCGGATACGCCGGGTATCCCCTGATCGCCTGATCACGACCTTTGCGGGCACGGGAACAGAGGGATTTTCAGGGGATGGCGGACCTGCGGCGCAGGCCCGCCTAAGTTTCCCGAGCGGTGTGGCCGCAGATGCAGCAGGTAATGTATACATCGCTGACAGGGGTAATAGCCGCATACGCTGGGTGAGGCCAGATGGGATCATCGCCACGCTTGCAGGCACAGGAACTCATGGTTTTTCAGGAGACGGAGGGCTTGCGAAGCAGGCTCAACTGGACGCCCCGTCTGACGTGGCAGTGGACGATAAGGGCTACGTCTACATCCTCGACTTTGGCAACAGCCGCATACGTCGTGTCATCCCTCTGAAGCCATTAGAGATTCCCTCTATCAGCCTATCAGTTCCATACCTGCTGTTTGAGACGACAGGTGTTGGGGCTGCCTCTGAGTTGACTTTCACAATCTCGAACACAGGGAAAGCCCTTCTGTCCGTCACCCGGATCGGCGCAGAGGGGAAGGACGCCTTGCAGTTCAAAGTGTCTCCAACCTCCGCAACTGTGGACACAGGGGCCTCGCTGACCGTGACCGTGCGGTTTACGCCCACCTCTGGAGGATTGAAGTCCGCCTCCCTGTGGATCGAGCACAACGCGGCGGAGAGCCCTTCAATCATCACCCTGACCGGCAGGGGGCCTGAGAAGTCCCGCGATTTTGACGGCAACGGCAGGGTCGATTTCGACGATTTCTTTCTGTTCGCAACTGCATTTGGTCAGCCGATCACCGGGAGCACGGAGCGGTACGACCTGGACTTCAACGGCAAGATCGACTTCGACGACTTCTTCCTGTTTGCGGAGGGGTTTGGGAGATAGCGCGACGATGCGTGAAACGTGAATGCCCACGACAAGGCAGGGTCACGAAGGGACACGAAGGGACACGAAAAACGCGAAGTCCCTCTTCCCCTCCAGGGTGGATGTGAGGTGGTTTCGCGTGTTTCGTGTGTTTCGTACCTTCGCGATAGGTTTCGCGTCTTTCGTGATCCTGCGGAACATGGAAGGGCTCCAGATGCCTGCACGAAGCGCAACGTGGACAACGGTGCTGTTAGCCCTGTTGACGGCGGAAGCCCTGTCCCAGGAGGCCCTGATCGCCCGTTCCCAGGAAGGCAAAATCGCCTGGGCGGTGATGCGGGAAAGGAAGGCTTGGCTGACGGAGGTCTGGGTCGCGGAAAAAACCGGAGAGCCCCGGCGCGTAAGGGTCCTTCCTGGAAGGCCAGATGGCATCGCCTGGGAAGGAGATCGCCTCTACTACCGGGACCGGGGGCTGAGACTGCCCGTGTTCCAGGGGCGGCTGGCTGAGGCGGGCCTGGACGTCGAGGTGACGCCGGGGCAATGGTGGAGGATTCCGCTGGACGGCGGGGAGGATACGCCGACGCCGGACGTAGAGACGACCCAGGGCGGTGGAACAGAGTGGAGGCACGCGACCTCACGGGAGCGTGAGGAAGGGTGTCCTCATGGGAGCGTTTGGAGGCTGGGGGTCGTCTCTACACGTTCTGAGGCCCTTCCAGATACCCTGCTGACGGCAGGGCCGGAGGCAGCGCGCGCGCTGGCAGAGCTGTGGAATGGCCTGAACGTCGCTGTGTCGGCCTACAGCGCTTCGCTGGTGGGCGACTTCAAGGGGGCATCCGCCTCCTACGAGCGGGCGGCGAACTGGTATGAGAAGCTGACCTCCGAGTTCAGGAAGTTTCACCTGTCAAAGGCGATCTGCCGGAGCTACGCCGGGGCGCTCAGGCTCAGGTCGAAGGCAGATGGACAGGAACTGGGCCGGGGGGTCTGCGCCGACCATCTGAAGGTTATCGGAGAGTCCCTGAAGGGCTACACGGCGGCGCACGAGGGACGTTATCCGGCGAATCTGACGGCCCTGAAGGCGTGGATCGAGGAGCAGTACGGTCCGACAGGGCTTCTGTTTCGATCCCCGGCAGATGCGGACAAAGAACGGGCCGTCAGCTATGGCTACCGTCCGCCTCGGCCCGGCGATGGGGATGGGACGCCGGTGGTCTGGAGCTATTTCTATACAGGCCGGGTCGTGGAACTGGTGCGGTCGGGGGGCGACCTCCGGGTGATCGACCGGCCCTTCGGGAAGGCGCAGGTGGACTCCCTGTTTGCCACAGGACTTCGCACCCTGGAGAAGGATAGCCTCGCGACTGCCCTGAAGGCGCTGGAGGGCGTGACCTACACAGTTCCTGCGTGGGGGTTGGGTCACGCCAGGCTGGGATCTGCCCTTCTCAAGGCCGGGCAGATCGACCGGGCAGAGCGTGCGTTCCGAAGGGCTATTGAAGTGGACCGATACGAGGCCGAGGCCCACTACGGCCTGGGGTTGGTCTACACGAAGCGACCGATGGGCCTCCAGACAGCCATTGAATGTTTTCAGAGGGCTCTGGGGTGCAACCCCAAACAAGTGGAGGCGCGGTATCACATTGCAGAGATCCGGCTGAAGCTCAAGCAGTACGACGCCCGCAGCGACGCGGAGAAGGCCATCGCCATCGACCCGACTTATGCCCCGGCCTACCGGCTGATCGGGGAGTGGTACGAGGTGATGCAGGACGATTACCGGAACGCTGTGCTCTGGTACCTCAAATATATGTCGATGAAGCCCCACGACCCGGACGCTAGGCTACGACTCGGAAGGGCCTATCTGAAGGCCGGGGATTTTGAGGGGGTCACAAAACTGTTGATGGACCACGTGCAGCAGCACCCCCAGGAAGACGTGCACGTCCTGCCCATCCTGGCGTATTCCTGTTTCGAGATGCAGCGGCTGGACTGGTCCCTGGCCTTCTTCCGGCGCTACTTAGACGGGGTCGATGCCGGAGAGCGGGCGCTCTACGAGGATATCCGGGTGGTGGCGGCCCCGGAGGAGAGGGCCGCATACGAGGCGGCGGTGAAACAGGGACAGGGCGAGGCGTTCCTGAGGCGCTTCTGGGCGAGTCGGGACCCGGACCTGATCACGCCGGTCAACGAGCGGCTTTTGGAGCACTACCGCCGCGTCTGGTACGCCCGGCAGAACTTCTCGGCAGGGAGGCAGCCGTGGGACCGGCGGGGGGAGGTCTACGTCCGGTTCGGGGAGCCGGACCATCGGTCGCGGTCGAACATGGTCAATGTCCAGCAGGGCCTGGCCGTGCAGCGGGTGAAGGAGTCGATGGCGCGAGAGCTTTATGGGGAGGTGGCCTCGACCGGGACCTTCCTCGGCCCGGTCTACCCGATCAAGGGGCCCCGACACTATGACCTCGCTTTCACAAGTGAGCAGCAATTCTTGGAAAGCCTGTGCCTGCTCTGTATGGAAAGGGCACGACTGAGCGCTTACCGGCGGGATGCAGGAGACGACCCACAGCTCTTGGAGGTGTTGGCGCAGAGAGAGGCAGATCTCCTGCAGGCGAGCAAAGAGCAGCCTCGTCAGTTCAACGTTTCTGGCATCGGGGTGGAGGGGAACTTCTCTGTCACCGCTACGGCGCAGGAGGGCACGGACCTGGCGCCGTGGGAGACGTGGGTCTACACGAGGATCGCCGGGGGGTTCGAGGTCACCTTCACGGACGAGTTCGGGGGCGAGAACTTCGACTTTGCCCCCCAGGTCTTAGACGCCCGTATCTCTCCGGGGCGGCTGTTCAAGTTCAACTGGTACGCCCCGGAAAGGGTCTTTTCGCGGGCCACAATGGTCACGCCGGACTACTACGCGCCGAAGATCGACGCCCCGCCCCTCAGGTTCTACTACGACCTGGCCGACTTCC
>CAYRZX010000452.1:0-4780 GCA_964428665.1 uncultured Gemmatimonas sp. | reverse complement strand
GCGCACGCGGGTCGAGTCGATGCTCGCCCGGCTGGATGCGATCAAACTGGACGAGTAGGCGTGAACCATAAAGGTTGGTTATGGCTGAAAAGAAGTCGGTCACGGTCACCATTTTTAGCACGGAGTATCCGATCCAGTCCGACGCCGACCCGGATCGCGTCCGGGAGGTCGCCCGCTATGTGGACTGGAAGATGCGGGAGGTCGCCACGGTGACGGCGATCCGTTCGGCGGCGCGGGTGGCCATTCTGGCGGCCCTCAACATCGCGGACGAACTGTTCAAGGAGCGCGACGCCAGCCGAACGATCGAGTCGATGCTGGGCAAGAACATCTCCCGGCTGTCGAGCACGCTGGGGGAAGAGGAAAAGTAGGGGCGAGGCGTGCCTCGCCCTCATACGATATTTCTTCGATGCACGCTACGGAGACAATTATGGATCAGACGATGCCCACCATCACGGTGATGTTGTTGTCTGCCGGGCTCCTGATCATCGGTTTTTTGACCGGGTGGCTGATCAACAGCAAGATCACGTACAGCAGGATGTCGAAGGCCGAGGAGTCGGCCGAAAAGATCGTGAAGGACGCCCTCCTGGAGGCCGAGGCGCTCAAGAAGACGGCCATGCTGGAGGCGAAGGACGAGATGTACAAGGAGCAGCTCAAGGTCGAGCGGGAGATGGAGGCCCGCCGGGAGGAGCTGCAGAGGGCGGAGTTCAAGCTGGTCACGCGCGAGCGTCAGCTGGACCGCAAGGTCGATCTGCTCAACAACAAGGAGCGGTCCATCGCGGGCAGAGAGCGGCAGTTCGCCCTCCGCGAGAAGGCGCTCCAGGCGAAGGAGGAGCAGCTCTCCGCCGTCATCGTCGAGCAGAACGCCAAGCTGGAGCGGATCGCGGGGATGAGCCAGGAGGAGGCCAAGGCGCTGCTGATGGCCAACATGGAGGAGGAGGCCCGCCGGGAGGCCGCCTGGAAGGCCCGCGAGATCCGGGAGGAGGCCGTGGCCAAGGCCGACCGGGAGGCCAAGGAGATCATCACCCGCGCCGTGCAGCGGCTGGCGGCCAAGCACGTGGCCGAATCGACCGTCTCCATCGTGAACCTCCCCTCGGACGAGATGAAGGGGCGGATCATCGGACGGGAGGGGCGCAACATCCGGGCCTTTGAGACCTCCACCGGGGTGGACGTGATCGTGGACGACACCCCGCAGGCCGTGATCCTGTCGGGGTTCGATCCTGTCCGCCGGGAGGTCGCCCGGATGGCCCTGGAGCGCCTCATCCTGGACGGGCGCATCCATCCGGGCCGGATTGAGGAGATCGTGGAGAAGACCCGGCAGGACATGGAGGGGGTCATCCGGGAGGCCGGGGAGCAGGCGGCATTCGACGCGGGGGTGCACGGGCTTCACGAGCGGCTGGTGGAGACGCTGGGGAGGCTCAAGTTCAAGATGAGCTACGGGCAGAACCTCCTGATGCACAGCAAGGAGGTGGCCTTCCTGGCGGGGATGATGGCGGAGCACCTGGGCCTGGACGCCGCCCTGGCCAGGCGCGCGGGCCTTCTGCACGACGTCGGGAAGGCGGCGACCCACGAGATGGAGGGGACTCCCGAGGAGATCGGGGCCGAGATGGCCCGCAAATACGGCGAGGTCCCCGTGGTGGTCAATGCCATCGAGCCTCATCCCGAAGGGTCCGAGATCACCTCCCCCATTGTCGCGCTGGTGGAGGCCGCGGACACGATGTCGAGCCGGCGTCCCGGCGCTCAGCGGGACACGCTGGAGGGGTTCATCAAGCGGATGGAGAGGCTGGAATCCACGGCCAGCGCGTTCAGCGGCGTGCAGAACGCCTACGCCATCCAGGCGGGCCGGGAGGTCCGGGTGATCGTGGACAGCGACCTGGTGAACGACGCCGACACGGATCGCCTCGCCTCCGAGATCTCGGAGAAGATCGAGCGGGAGATGGAGTTCCCCGGACAGGTCAAGGTCACGGTCATCCGGGAGATGCGGGCGGTGGACTATGCCATGCGCGAGATCAAGTCCGGCGCGGGCATCGGGCCCTTGCAGACCACGGTCGGAAACCACAGAAGGTCCCCTTGAAAATCCTGTTTGTGGGCGATGTCTACGGAAGGCCGGGCCGGCGAGCGGCTGCGGACCTGGTCCCCGGCCTGATCGACCGCCGGGGGATCGACCTCTGCGTGGTCAACGGAGAGAACGTGGCGGGGGGGTTCGGGATCACGGAGAACCTGGCCCGGAAGATCAGGTCCTACGGGGCGAACGTGATCACCCTGGGGAATCACGTCTGGGACCGGAAGGAGACGATCCCCTTCATCGTGAAGTCGAAGGACATCCTGAGGCCCGCCAATTTTCCGCCGGGCGTGGGGGGGACGGGGTTTTGCGTGGCGGCGTCCCGGAAGGGCCTCCCGGTGGGGGTCGTCAGCCTTCAGGGCCGGACGCACATGAGGGACCTGGACTGCCCGTTCCGGGTCGGCCAGCAGATCGTGCACGAGCTGCGCCGGCAGACGCCCATCATCCTGGTGGATTTCCACGCCGAGGCGACCTCGGAGAAGGTCGCCTTCGCCTATTACGTGGACGGACAGGTCAGCGCCGTGATCGGCACCCACACCCACGTGCAGACGAGCGACGAGCGGGTGCTGGCCGGGGGCACGGCGTTCATCACCGACGTGGGGATGACCGGGCCCCACGACTCCGTGATCGGGGCGCGGAAGGCCGAGGCCATCCAGCGGTTTCTGACGCAGATGTCGGTCCGGCTGGAGGTGGCCACGGGGGACGTGCAGCTCTGCGCCGTGGTGATCGACGTGGACGAGGACACGGGCAGGGCCAGGGGCATCGAGCGCCTCCGGATTTCTTACGCGGCGGAGGTGAGCGGGTCGGAAGATGATAAGGATGAATGATGAACGCGGAACGATGAACGAAAAACCGCAAAGGCTGTTTCGCTTTTCGTTCATCGTTCATCGTTCTGACTTCATCGTTGCATTTAGAGGTTTTCGTGGCTGACCGCCCGTATTCGGTGTCCGAGATCACCCAGGTCATCAAGGGCATCCTGGAGCAGGCCCTGCCGCCGGTCTGGGTGACGGGGGAGGTCTCGCAGTACATCCAGCACACCTCCGGGCACCGGTACTTCACGCTCAAGGACGAGGCCGCCCAGATCAGGTGCGTCATGTTTCGCGGGCACGGGCGGCTCTCCTTTGCGCCGGAGGCCGGGATGCAGGTGTTCGCCTACGGGACCGTGTCGGTCTACGAGCGGAACGGGCAGCACCAGCTCTACGTCTCCCAGATGTACACGGCGGGCGCGGGGGCGGCGGCGGCGGCGCTGGGGCAGCTCCGGGAGCGGCTGACGGCCGAGGGGCTGTTCGACGAGGCGCGCAAGCGGCCCCTGCCGGGGTTTCCGGCGTGCGTGGGCGCGGTGACCTCTCCGACCGGGGCGGCCATCCGGGACATCGCGACGGTGATCGGGCGGCGGGCCCCGTGGGTGCAGGTCGTGCTCGCGCCGGCGCGCGTGCAGGGGGAGGGGGCGGCGCTGGAGGTCGTGCGGGCGGTGGAGGCCCTGAACGCCTGGGGAGGGGCGGACGTGCTGATCGTTGGGAGGGGGGGAGGGGCGGCGGAGGATCTGTCGGCGTTCAACGACGAGCGGGTCGTGCGGGCGATCTTCGGGTCGCGCACCCCGGTGATCTCGGCGGTGGGGCACGAGATCGACATCACGCTGTCTGACCTGGCCGCGGACCGGCGGGCGGCCACGCCGTCGGCGGCGGCAGAGCTGGCCGTGCCGGACAGGGGGGACCTGGCGCGCCGGGTGGCGGACCTGCTGGGCCGCTCCCGCGAGGCCGTGGAGCGGATGCTGGAGGTGGACGGGCAGCTTGTGACCGGCGCTGCGGCCAGCTACGGCCTGAGGCGGTTCGTGGACGGTCTGGACCAGCACGCGCAGCGGATCGACGACCTGGAGAGCGACCTGCGCGACCGGCTGGTGGACGGGCTGAAGGAGCGGATGCGCGCCTACCGGGACCTGACGGGGCTGCTGGGGACGCTCAGCCCGCTGGGGACGCTGACGCGGGGCTACAGCATCTGCCAGCGCCTGCCGGACGGAAGGGTGGTGCGGGACAGCGCGGAGATCGAGGTCGGCGGAAGGGTGCGGGTGCGGTTCGCAAAGGGGGAGGCGATATGCGCAGTCGAGGAGAAAACACCGCCTTCATAACCGGATTCATGGTCTGTTGCCTGATCCTGTCGGCATCTGGCGTCGCGCGGTGCGATGATGCGCCGATCACGATATCGGGCGGCGGTGCCACCCTGATGGATGAAAGACAGACGAACATCAGCCTGGACTCGGAGGTCGTCAGGATTGAACTCGGAGACACGACCTATACCGTCGACGCGACCTTCAGGTTTTTCAATCACAGTGCAGTTGAGACGGTGATGGTGGGTTTTCCTAATCATGGCGCCGGATTTTTCAGTGAACTGCAGGACTTTCTTGACTTCAAGACCTGGGTGAACGGCGAGAAGAGCGAATTCAAAGAGATTCGGGGGAGTCTGGTTACTACCGGTCACAGGGCGGACTCCGCAAGCGCAGAAGCCTTCGAGATGGGCTTCCATGAAGCCAGGCTTCGTGACGAGACCCGCTGGTTCGTCAAGGAAGTGGCGTTCCAGGGCAAGAAGGAGACCACCACGAGGGTCAGATATATTTCTTCCTACGTGTTCGCTGGCAGAGCGGCGGTCTATTTATATGGGACAGGAAAGGCGGGTAGTCCAGGAGAACAGTAACGAGGCTCATGCGGCCTTTTTAAGGGGACCCGC
>CAYRZX010000451.1:0-4828 GCA_964428665.1 uncultured Gemmatimonas sp. | reverse complement strand
CAAATCCTTCAGCACCTCCTGCGCCGCATTGTGCCCCGGCAGCCCGCTCACCTCGCCTCCGGGGTGCTGCCCGGCCCCGCACAGGTAGAGCCCCTTCAGCGGCGCGCGGTAGGCCGCCAGCTCCGGCAGGGGCCGGTTCCAGAACAGGTGTTCCCCCGCGTGCTGCACGTGCCAGATGCACCCGTCCGTCAGCCCGTTCTCCCGCTCCATGTCCAGCGGCGTCCGCAGCCTGCAGTCCCGGATCGCCCCCCGGAAGTTGGGCGCATACGCCGTGATCTGGCCGATCAGCCGCTCGGCCACCCGCTCCCGCGCCTCGTCCCATGTCCCCTCACAGAGCCTGGCGGGCGCCGGATAGACCCACAGGGACGCCGTGTGGTAGCCCGGCTGCGTCAGGCTGGGGTCCGTGAACGATGGGATCGAGAAGCTGATAACCGGCGCTCGCGGGGGCCGCCCCGCCTCCAGGTCGTCGTAGGCCGCGTCGATCCCGGCGCGGGAATGTCCCAGGACCACGGAGCCCTGAGGGGGCCGGTCCGGGTCCCCGTCCCAGCCCCTCCACTGAGGCAGCTCCGAGATCACGGCCAGAAACTTGTAGCAACTCACGTGCGTGATCAGCCCCTCCACGCGGCTGCGAAACCCCGCCTCCACCTGCCCCGGCGCGAGCAACTTCAGGAACGTCCGCTTGGGGTCCAGGTTGGACACCACGACCCGGCCTCGCGCCTCGGACCCATCCTCCAGCCGCACGCCGATGACCCTTCCCCCCTCCACGAGGAACCGATCCACGCCCCGGCCCACGTGCACCCTCGCCCCCGCCTCCTGTGCGGCCTCCTCCATCATCCGGCTCACCGCGCCCATCCCCCCGCGCGGGTACCCGTAAGGAGGCGCTTCCCCGGTCCCCTCCTCCGGCCGGTTGATGGAGCTGTAGGCCAGGTGCAGGCCGAGCGGATTGCGCCCCACGGCGACCCCCTCCCCGGCGTACATCTCTCTCAGGAACTCGGACGGGAGAAACGCCTCGTGCAGCCCCCGGATGCGGGTCGTCAGCGCCCGCTCCAGCGCCTCCGCCGCCGGCGTGTCCGCCGCCTTCGCGCGCGCCTCCTCCAGCGTGGGCGGCGGCCCCAGCCGGTAGGGCGCAAACAGATCGATCAGCGCCCGTTTGAAATCGCCGTACCGGCGCGCCCCCGCTCGCTCCTCCGCCGTCAGCCGGCCCTCCGCCGAAAGATTGCGCGACGAGGCGTGACCTCCGGGTCCATAGTAAGTCCCGTCCGGGCAGAGCCGGATGCCCCCCTCGCGCTTGCACATCGCCAGACCCCGCCCGTACAGGCGCAAATCCCGGATGATCTTCGGGTGGATCGCGTGCGTCATGTGCGCGCACGTGGAGAACCGGAACCCCGGCCAGAGCTCCTCCGTGATCGCTGCCCCCCCGGCGAACGGACGCCGCTCGAACAGGTCCACGCGCAGCCCGGCCCGCGCCAGGTAGGCCGCCGCCACCAGCCCGTTGTGCCCTGCCCCCACGATGATGACATCCGTATCCATAGTTCACACCCATTTATCCAGCCATGCGAACATCTCTTCCTGCATCTGCCGGTTCAGGCAGTGCGGCACGTCGTAAAATCGCGCGTCGAACCGCTCGCCGTGCCCCCAGTCCTCGTAGACCCTGCGGATGTCCTCGCACGCACCCCGCATGGAGTCCATCGTAAACAGCCGGTCCTGCACGCACTGGAGCGCCATCAGCGGCCTCGGCGCCCCGATGGCCGCGATGTCCGGGTGGTCCAGCGCGCGATAGACCGACGGCGCGGTGTAGAGCCCGATGTGGCAGCGCGTCTCGTGCAGGAGCTGGTCCCCGATGCGCGCCATCCACCCGGCAATGGCCGCGGCGCGCAGCCCCGTCTCCGCCCCGAACAGGTACGTGCTCCGCCACCCGCCCCCCGACAGCCCCGCGCACGCGGCACGGCCCGCGTCCACCTCCGGCCGCGACAGCAGATACTCCAGCGCCCGCCGGTCGTCCCAGACCACGACCCCCATCCAGCTCACCCCCGCGAAATTCGCGTGCTGGTTGAGCGCCGGCGTCACCTGCGCAGCGTGGTTGTTGAACGCCGCGGCCCACTCCCGGCTCCCCTCCGGCCACTTTTTCAGCCGGACCCGCACGTCCTCCGGCAGGTCCTCCGCCGCCATCCGCCGCTCCCCCCAGCCCAGCGCATCCGTCACCAGGACCACATATCCGCGCCGCGCCAGCTCGCTCGCCCAGAACCGCCCCTCGTAGCCCTTCTCCACGAACTCCATCAGCGCGGGCGAATCGCTCAGCCCCTCCACCAGCTTCTCCCGCCCGTGCGTGTAGAACCCCCCGTGGTCGTGCAGCGCCAGCACGCCCGGAAAAGGCCCCTCCCCCCGTTCAGGAATGAGCAACTCCCCCCTGATCCGGTGATGCCGCGTGGAGGCGAACTCCACGGTCTCCCGGACGTACCCCTCCTCCGGCGTCCAGGTCAGGACCCGCGCGTCCAGCGGGACCGGCTCCGGCGAAAAGTCCAGCCGCTCCAGCAGCGCCGCCCGCGCCCGTTCGGACCAGCCCTTCGGCCCCATCTCCCGGCATCTCGCATACGACAGCGTCCTCCCCTGATCCCGCGCCAGGGCATCCATCAACCGCCCCAGAGAACCCAGATAAGGTTGAAACATGGGAATTCCTCCAGACCCCTCCCCCCATCCCCCTCCCCCAAAGGGAGAGGGGGAGAAACCTGATCATTTATCTACAACCCCAATCTCACCCACCGCACATCCGTACACCCCACATCCCCCGCGTAGTACACAACCATCACATCCCCCTCCGGCAGCGCCTCCGCGTAGGGCAACCCGAAGCTCCAGACGCTCATCTCTGCCAGCATCTCCCCCGTGTCCCGCGCCCGGTCCCGCCCCTGCTCCCGGTACTCATACAGCGCCACCTCCGTCTCCGCCCGGAAAGGCGCATCCACGCCCTCCGCCAGCCTTGCCCGGATGGACCGCGTCCCGTACCGGTCCACCCAGGCCAGGACGGCCCTCCCGTCCGGCAACATCGCCGGATGCGACGCCTGGTCCGCAAACCCGATGTCCTCCGGCGCGGTCCACGTCGCCCCCTCGTCCCGGCTGACCCTCCGGCGAATGTTCAGATACGTCGCCGTCTCCCGGTCATAAGTCCATGTAAACGTCACCACCCGCCCATCCGGGGCCACGCCGGCCCGCTGGTCCCAGTTGAAGAACCTGGCCGCCGGGTCCTGCGCCACCGTGACCGGCTTGCCCCACGTCCTCCCTCCATCCCCCGAATACACATACACGACCCGCTGGTACCACTTCGACCGGTCCTCATACGGCTTGTTCGTCTCGATGCTGACCGCCAGCCTCCCGCTCCGGAGCCTCAGAACCGGACTCGTCAGACTCGGCGGCCCCACGTCCTCCGGCACGGGCACGACCCTCCACGGCGACCACGAATGCCCCAGGTCCCCCGACTCCGCCACCAGGACCGCCATCGGCAGACATCCCTCCGTATCAGGGTTGAACAGCGGCCTCCCCGGATGCGCCTCCCGGTCCACCCAGAGCGCCGCGGCCATCAGCCGGTCCCCCTCCAGCGGCGTGAGGTAGGCCACCTTCAGGGACCCTCGCCTCCCATCCACCACGCACGAGAACGGCATCGCGGGCGCGCCCCAGCTCCTCCCTCCGTCCCCCGACCGGCGCACCTCCACCGTCTCATCGTCCGAGTCCTTCGTCGTCCCGACCCGATAGGTCGCCAGCAGCGCCCCGTCGCGCAGGGCCGTGACCGCCGGGAACGTCCCCAGCGCCCGCCTGGTCCCCCGCTCCCCCCGGTTCAGGATGCCTTGCTCGATCATTTTCATCAGCCCTACCTCATATTCGCCGCCAGGACCGTCTTCCTCAGCCGCACGTTCTTCGGCGTCACCTCCACCAGCTCGTCGTCCTTGATGAACTCGATGGCCCGCTCCAGCGTCATCGGCGTCACCGGCGTCAGCAGGACATTCTCGTCCTTGTTCGCCGCCCGGATGCTGTGCTGGTGCTTCTTCTTGGTGGGGTTCACGTTCAGGTCGTTGTCCCGGTTGTGCTCCCCCACGATCATCCCCTCGTAGACCATGTCCCCCGGCGACACGAACAGCGTCCCGCGCGGCTCTAAGTTGAACAGGGCGTAGGGCACGGCCTCCCCCTGCCGGTCCGCCACGAGCGACCCTGAGACCCGCGACACGAAGTCCCCCCGGTACTCCTCGTACCCCTGCAGGTAGGAGTTCATGATCCCCGTCCCCTTCGTGTCCGTCAGAAACTCGCTCCGGTACCCGATCAGCCCCCGCGATGGGACCGTGAACTCCAGACGCACCCGGCCCGTGCCGTGGTTCACCAGGTTCACCATCCGCCCCTTCCGGCGCGACAGCTTCTCCGTCACGATCCCCGTGAACGCCTCCTCGCAGTCGATGAACAGATGTTCGATCGGCTCCAGCGTCCTCCCCTCCTTCTGCCGAAAGATGACCTTCGGCCGGCTCACACTCAGCTCGAACCCCTCCCGCCGCATCGTCTCGATCAGGATCGCCATCTGGAACTCCCCCCGGCCCTTGACCACGAAGTGGTCGGCATCCTCCCCGTCCTCCACCTGAACGGCCACGTTGCGCAGCGTCTCCTTGCAGAGCCGCTCCCGGATCTTCCCCGCCTGCACCATCTCCCCCTCCCGCCCGGAGAGCGGCGAGGTATTGGCCGAGAACCGCATCGAGATCGTCGGCTCGTCCACCGTGATCCGCCTGAGCGCCCTGGGGGCCTCCCGCGTGCAGATCGTGTCCCCGATGTGCACGTCCTCAATCCCCGCCAGGAC
>CAYRZX010000450.1:0-4858 GCA_964428665.1 uncultured Gemmatimonas sp. | reverse complement strand
TTGTGGGAAAGAGTTTCCTTTGCGCGGACGCCTTTTCCGATGAAAGACGGATTCCCTTACTGCCCGGCGTCTCCGTCCTTTTTGAGGCTGTCCGGAAGGAGATTCATCTGCCTGTACTCGTTGAGCTTATTGCGAAGCGTCCTGGAGCTGATGCCGAGGACGCGGGCGGCGGCTGTCCGGTTTCCGCGGTGCGCGTCGAGGGTCTTGAAGATGAGCATCCGCTCCACCTCGTGAACGGTCAGGCCCACGCGCAGGCCGTCTTCGGACGCCTCCGAGGGTCTGCGCGTCGACAGGTCAGGGGGGAGATGGCGCTCGTCGATCTGCGCCTCCTTGCAGATCACCACCGCCCGCTCGACGGCGTTCTCCAGCTCGCGGACGTTGCCCGGCCAGTCGTAGTCCATCAGCAGACTCATCGCCTTTTCAGAGATGCCCGCGACTGTCTTTCCGTTCTCCCTCGCGTATTTCTCCAGAAAGTGGGCGACCAGCGCGGGGATGTCGTCCTTCCGGTCCCTCAGCGGGGGGATCTGGATGGGGATGACGTTCAGGCGGTAGAAGAGGTCCTCCCGGAAGCGGCCCTTCTGGACCTCCTTCGGGAGGTCCCGGTTCGTGGTGGCCACGATCCGGACATCCACCTTGATGATTTCGTGGCCGCCCACCCGCTCGAACTCCCGCTCCTGGAGGACCCGGAGGAGCTTGGCCTGGAGCGGCAGGTCGATCTCGCTGATCTCGTCGAGCAGCAGGGTCCCGCCGTCGGCCAGCTCGAACCGCCCCCGGGTCTGCCGGATGGCGCTGGTGAAGGCGCCTTTCTCGTGCCCGAAGAGTTCGCTCTCGATGAGCTCCCTGGGCAGGGCCGCGCAGTTGATGGTGACGAAGGGGCCGTCTTTGCGGGGGCTGTTGTAGTGGATGGCCCTCGCGACGAGCTCCTTGCCGGTGCCGCTCTCGCCCGTGACGAGCGCGGTGGACCGGCTGGCCGCCACGGTGCGGACCAGCTCCAGCACCTCCTCCATGCACGGGCTTCGGCCGATCAGGCTGCCCAGGTTGTAGCGCGACTCCAGCTCTGACCGGAGCTGCCGGTTCTCGACGGACAGGCGCTGGTAGTCGAGGGCCTTCTCGATGACCATTTCGATCTCGTCGGGCGAGAAGGGCTTCATGACGTAGATGAACGCCCCCTCCTTCATGCACTCGACGTGGTTTTCGAGAGAGCCGTGAGCGGTCATCATCACGACCTTGGCGTCGGGCAGTTTCTGGCGGGCGGCCCTGAGGACCTCCATCCCGGAGACGCCGGGCATGCGGAGGTCCGAGAGGACGAGGTCGTAGTCCGCGCCGTCCATCGCGGCGATGGCGGTCTTTCCGTCTTTGGCGACATCGACGCGGTGCTGGCGGGACAGCGCGGCCTCCAGGGAATCCCGCATCAGCGCCTCGTCATCGACGATCAGGATATGCTTTTTGGGCATGGAACTCTCGTTTCTTGCAGGAGGGCTACATCAGCGGGAGCGCAATGGCAAAGGTGCTCCCACGCCCGACCTCGCTGGTCACGCGAATGGTCCCCCGGTGGGCTTCCACGATCTTGCGGGCCGTGGCGAGGCCGAGGCCCGTTCCGTTCTCTTTGGTCGTAAAAAAGGGGGTGAAGAGTTGCCTCTGGACCTCCTCGGGCATCCCCTCCCCCGTGTCCGCCACCGCCACCTCGACCCAGCCCGTCCCCTCCTCCCCGATGGGGAGAGGGGGAGACGCGGAGAAGGGGGGATTCTCCGCGTCCCCGTTTCTCCGTTTCTCCGTTTCTGCTCTGACGCTGACGGTGATCGTGCCCCCGTCGGGCATCGCCTGGGCGGCGTTCTGGAGGAGGTTCAGGAAGACCTGCTGCATCTGCTCGGGATCGACCAGACAGGCGACGCCGGGCGCCTCGTAGGCCCGCGCGATGGAGATGGCCTGATCGTCGCGGCGGGCCAGGTCGATCTCCACAAACGAGGCCGACTCCTCGATCAGATTGACGATATCGATCCGATGGGCGTTCAGCCGGATCGGGCGGGTGTAGTGCAGCAGCCCCGTCACGATGGCGTTGAGGCTGGAGACCCCTTCGATGATCTTTTTAACCCATTTGCGGCGGGGATCATCGACGGTCAGGTCCCGCTCCAGGAGGCCGGCGAACCCCGCAATCCCGCCCAGCGGATTCCGAATCTCGTGCGCGACCGTGGCGGCCATCTGACCGAGGGCGGCCAGGGTGTTCATCCGGCTGACCTGATCTTCGAGGCGCGTCCGCTCCGCCTGTGACTGTTGAAGGTCGAACTCAGCCTGGGCGAGTCTGAGAGAGAGCGCCTCAAATTTCCGTTCCAGCTCCCGGTAGGTCTCCTGGAGCTCCAGAAACGCTCTCTGCGAAGGGGCCGCATCCGCGCGGCGGGGGCGTTTCATGTCGGTAAAAGACGAAGGGGATTCGTCATCGTCGCCGGGGATAAGGGCGTCCGCCCACGCCGGGGACGCGCACCCCCCTGCGGGAGATCAGGGCGTAATCCGTCTCCACTGCGCCAGCCAGGCAGGCGAGGCGGGCCCGCACGGTCTCGACGGCCCGGCGCACCTCCTCCCGCCTTTCCGGGCGGATGCTGGCCTCGCCGAGCCTCCTCCCCAGCGTGTTCACCAGGGCCTGGAGCCTTCCCGCGCCCTCCGCCTGCCCCTGCAGGGCGGCCCGGTCGGGATCGGCGCCGGCCAACAGGTGAGACCGGGTTCGGGCAGCGCCGGCAGAGAGGCCTTCCTCGCAGATCAGGATGTCCCGACAGAGCGTCAAGAGGGCCGCCGTTGAATCCTGGGCGGGGACCGGGGGTTGTTTCGGCATGATCGTTTTTATCCTGGGCGGGGTCCGCCGCGCGTACGGCCGCCGTAGACGCCCCCCGGCGAGATGGGCATTCCGGCTCCAGGGGCGCGTCCGGCGACGCCTCCCCCTTCCTGATGTCGCCTCAGCTCCTGTTCCAGCTCCCGGACGCGCGCGCGGAGCGTCCCGACCTCGGCCTTCAAGGTCTGCTGCGCCAGGGCCTTCTCCAGGGTGGCGATCACTTCCTGGACCTTGAAGGGTTTGACGATGTAGTCGTAAGCGCCCTGTCGGAGGGACTGAATGGCGGACTCCAGGGTGGGATAGCCGGTCAGGATGACCACGGCCATCTCCGGGGCCGTGAGGTTCACCTCCTGGACGAGGTCCATGCCCCCTATGCCGGGGAGGCTGAGGTCGATGAGCGCCACGCGAAACTCCCCGCGCTTGAGGGCCTCCAGCGCCCCTTCGCCGTCCTGCACGGGGACCGGACGGAACCCCTGTTCTGAGAGGGACTCCGTCAGGAGTTCGAGCGTGAACGGGTCGTCGTCCACGATCAGGATGCGTTCACCGGCCATATCGATAAGCCCGCGGGTGGATAGGAAATAAGCTAACAGCCATGCAAATGAGATGCCCCGTCCCTGCGCTGAAGCGTAACTTCCGTAGATCTCTAAAGTTAAATATAGGAAAGGGGTTCAGAGAAATCAAGGGGTTTTTGGGACAAAATTTCCACATGGGGCTGCTGGGGTGGAAAAACCTTCCGTTGAACTTTCACCTTGACAAGGACAGGCCATCCGGTTATATTTTTCAATTCATGGAAAGATTGCGGGGTAGTAGCTCAGCTGGTTAGAGTGTCGGCCTGTCACGCCGAAGGTCGCGGGTTCGAGCCCCGTCTACCCCGCCATTTTTAAGAATGAATGAGAATAAAGAACCCCCGCGCTCTGCGCGGGGGTTCTTTATTTTTCCCCGAACCAGAAGGTCTCGTGGACCTCGTTGGTCGTGGTGTCGCGTATGGCGAGGAACCATTTCCGGCAGCCGAGGCGATGGTACCACCACTCCCTCTGCGGGCCGGCCTCGTTCTTGCGGGTGTAGAGGTAGTCTGTCCAATCCCGGAGGGGGGCGTCCTGGCCGGGGCGCGGATGGGTCTCGCCGCCGAAGCGGAACTCGGTCACGCTGCGCTCGCCGCAGTTGGGACAGCGAATGAGGAAGGACATGGGGGCCTCAAAAGAATGTCAGGAACTGGTCGATCTCCCACTGCGTCACCTGGCGGTGGTAGAGCTTCCACTCCGACCACTTGAGCCGGATGAACTCCTGGGCGATGCTGCCGAGGGCCTCCTGGATGACCTCGTCCTTTTCCAGCTCCAGCAGGGCGTCCCGCAGGCTCTGGGGCAGGAGCCGGATCTTGCGGCGCTCTATCTCCTCCAGGCCCAGGTCGTAGAGGTTGCCGAGGTTGGGCTCGCCGGGGTCGAGCTTTCGCTCCACGCCGTCCAGTCCGGCGGCGAGGTAGGCGGCCAGGGCCAGATAGGGGTTGGTCGCGGAGGAGACCGTCCGGTCCTCGCAGTGGCCGGGGCCGGCGATCCGGATCATCTGCGTCCGGTTGTTGTCCCCATAGGTGATGAAGGCGGGGGTCCAGAGGAAGCCGGATCGGGAGCCGTAGAGGGCCTCGGCCACCTGGAGGCGCTTGTAGCAGTTGACGGTGGGCGAGGTGACGCAGCAGAGGGCCGGGGCGTGGTGGAGGATGCCGCCCAGGAAGTGGTAGGCGAACTTCGACAGGCCGAGGCCGCGGCGGTCCTTCAGGTCCGTACACAGGTTTTTGCCCGTTTTGGCGTCGGCGACGTGGTAGTGGAAGTGCGCACCGCTGCCGGTGCGGTCGGAGAAGGGTTTGGGCATGTAGGTGGCGATGGCCCCGTGTTTCTGCGCGAGCTGGCTGGTCATCATCTTGAAGAAGGTGTGCCGGTCCGCCGTGGTCATGGCATCGGTATAGGCGAAGTTGACCTCGTACTGTCCGTTGGCGTCCTCGTGGTCGGTCTGGTAGACGCCCCAGCCGAGCCTGTTGAGGCCGGC
>CAYRZX010000449.1:0-4880 GCA_964428665.1 uncultured Gemmatimonas sp. | reverse complement strand
GGCATTCACCACAGAGAGCACAGAGAACGCAGAGAAGGGCAACAGACAGAAGAAAAGTCACGAGTTCAAAGTTCAAGGTTCAAAGTTCAAACCCAGACTCAGGAGTCAGGCGCCATGACAGATGCAGAGACCGGTCTGATCGACATCGCCGAATTCCAGCGGATGCGCCTCCGCGTGGCCTCGGTCGTGGCCGCAGAGCGGGTGGCCGGGGCGGACAAACTTCTCAAGCTTGAGATCGACCTGGGCGACGAGAGACGGCAGATCGTCGCGGGGATCGCGCAGCACTACGCCCCGGAGGCCATCGTCGGCAAGCAGATCGTCGTCGTGGCCAACCTCAGGCCGGCCCGCATCCGGGGGATCGACTCTCAGGGGATGCTCCTGGCGGCCCACGGGAGGGACGGCCTGAAGGTCGTCACCGTAGACGGAGCGGTGGAGCAGGGGTCGAAGGTGTCGTGAACGGTCGCATGCGCCCCAAAAAGGGCCTCGGCCAGCATTTTCTGGCCGACCTGCGCGTGGCGCAGAGGATCGCGGAGGCCGCAGGGGGGGGCGACCTGGCGGTCGAGATCGGCCCCGGAAGGGGGGCGCTGACCTCGTTTCTGCTCCGGCGCGTCGGGACCGTCGTGGGCGTCGAGCTGGATCGCGAGTTGTGCGAGGCGCTCTCGTCCCGGTTCGCGTCCGAGGCCGGGTTTCACCTCGTGCACGCCGACGCCCTGAAGGTGGATTTCGGGGCCCTCATCCGGCGTCACGGGGTCCGGGACGCCGTGGTGGTCGGCAACCTCCCCTACTGCATCGCCACCCCGCTCATCCTGCGGCTCGTGTCGGGGAGCTGGGGGCTGCGAAGGGCCGTGGTAACGGTGCAGCGCGAGGTGGCCCGCCGGATCGTGGCGGACCCCGGCAACAAGAACTACGGCGCGCTCTCCATCGCCGTGCAGGTGGCGGCCACGCCGCGCCGGCTGTTCGACGTGGGGCGCGACGCCTTCAGGCCGGTCCCTCGCGTCGAATCGACCGTCCTGGAGATCGACCTGGGACACCCGGCCATTCCGGTGGCCGAGACCGTGAGGCAGATGTTTTTCGAGGTCGTCCGGTGGACGTTCGGGCATCGCAGGAAGATGCTCCGGGGGACCCTCAGGAGCCTGCCGGGGCGTCCGCTGGGCGCCTCGCAGATGGACGAGGTCGCGTCCCTGAGCGGCCTGGACCTCCGGCGCAGGCCGGAGACGTTCACCATCGGCGAATTCGAGAGGCTGGCCGAGGTCATACAGCAGATCGGATGAGGCAGCTATCAGCTATCAGCTATCAGCTATCAGCTATCAGCAAAACCGGGTATGCCTCTGCCTTTTGCTGACTGCTGGCTGCTGATCGCTGACGGCTTGGGAGGGATTCATCCCCTATGGAAGCGCGAGCGGCCCCGGGTCGGAAGGTTGAGCCGAGGTGGGTGCTGACGGGAAAGCCCGACTCAGGGGTTCTGGAGCGGGTGAAGCGGGAACTCTCCGTCCCCACCGTGGTCGCCCGTATCCTGGTCAACCGGGGCATCTCGGACGGCGCATCGGCGCGCCGGTTTTTGAGGCCCGCGCTGGATCAGCTGTTCGACCCCTTTCTGCTGACCGACATGCAGTTGGCGGTGGACCGCATTCGCCGGGCGATTCAGGCCGGAGAGCGCGTCATGGTCTACGGCGACTACGACGTGGACGGGGTCACGGGCACCTCGGTCGCGCTGCGCGCCCTGCGGCGGCTGGGGGCCGATGTCTCTTTTTACATCCCCCATCGCATCGAAGAGGGCTACGGGATCTCGCGGGCGGGGGTCGACGAGGCCTTTCGGCGGCAGGTGGGGCTTCTCATCTCGGTGGACTGCGGCATCACGGCCAACCGGGAGGTCGAGTACGCCCGCGAGCTGGGCATCGACGTCATCGTCACCGACCACCACCAGCCGGGCATCCTTCCCAGGGCCGTGGCCGTGGTCAACCCCAAGCGGGAGGACTGCCCCTATCCGTTCAAGGAGCTGCCGGGGGTGGCCCTGGCCTTCAAGCTGGCGGACGCCCTGTTCAGGAGCGAGGGGCGCGACGCCGGGCTCCTCCACGAGGACCTGGACCTGGTGGCCCTCGGATGCGCCGCTGACATCGTGCCCCTCGTGGACGAAAACCGCGTGCTGGTGAAACACGGGCTGGGGCGGATGCTGGACACCCAGAACGTGGGCCTGAGGGCGCTGATCGAGAGCGTGGGCCTGGGTGGAAAGCCCATCGGAACCGGCCAGGTGGTCTTTATGCTCGCCCCTCGCATCAACGCCGTCGGGCGCATGGGGAGCGCCACGGAGGCGGTGGAGATGCTCACGACCGGCGACCTGGGGGCGGCCCGTCAGATCGCCGAGCGCCTGGAGGTTCAGAACCGGCTCCGGCGAGAGGCCGACGATCGGACGCTTTCGGAGGCCCTGGACATGGTCGAAAAGGAGGTGGACTTCGACCGGGACCGCGCCGTCGTTCTGGCGTCCGAGAGGTGGCACCCCGGCGTGATCGGCATCGTGGCCTCCCGGATCGTCGAAAAGGTCTACCTTCCGACCGTTCTGATCGCCCTGGACGGCCCCCGAGGGAAGGGCTCCGCCCGGAGCATCCCGGGCTTTGACCTCTATCGGGCGCTCTCCGCGTGCCAGGGACATCTCGCGGCGTTCGGGGGGCACAAGTACGCCGCAGGCCTCACCATCGAGAGGGATCGGGTCGAGGGTTTCAGGAGCGCCTTTCAGCAGGCCGTGAAGGCGACGATCTCGCCCGAGGACCTGACGCCCCAGATCGTCGTGGATGAAGAGGTGTCGCTCGGGCAGATCGACGACCGTCTGGTCAATATCCTCCGGGATTTCGCCCCGTTTGGCCCCCAGAACATGCGCCCGACGCTGGCGTCTCGCGGGGTCGAGGTGGTCGGCTCCCCTTCGACGGTGGGGCGGAACCACATCCGGTTCAAGGCCCGGCAGGACGGCAGGATTCTGGACTGCATCGGGTTTGACATGGGGCACCTCCTCTACCGCCTCACGCCGGGCGAACCCAACCTCGACATGGCCTACGTCATCGAGGAGAACGAATGGCGGGGCAAGAAGACCGTGCAACTCAGGGTCAAGGACCTCAGATAAAGGAGCCTGACATGGAATCTCCCAAGCTCAAAATCTGGTTTAACGGCAAGCTCATCAACTGGGACGACGCCAAAATTCACGTGCTTTCTCACGTCATCCATTACGGCTCCAGCGTGTTTGAGGGCATGCGCTGTTACGACACCAAACGCGGTCCGGCGTGTTTCCGCCTCGCAGAGCACGTCAACCGCCTGTTCGACTCCGCCAAGATATACCGGATGCCCATCCCCTACTCGAAGGCCGAGGTCTCTGCGGCCATTCTGGAGACCATCCGGGCGAACGGGCTGAGGGGGTGTTACGTGCGCCCCGTGGCCTTCCGGGGGTACGGGGGCTACGGGAAGCTGCGCGTCAACCCGAAGGACTCGCCCGTGGAGGTGGCCGTCGCCGTCTGGGAGTGGGGCCAGTACCTCGGCCCGGAGGCCTTAGAGAAGGGGGTGTCCGTCTGCACCTCCTCGTGGAACCGGATGGCCCCCAACACGCTCCCGTCCTTAGCCAAGGCGGGCGGCAACTACCTGAACGCCCAGCTCATTGTCATGGAGGCCATGGCCGACGGCTATTTTGAGGGGATCGCCCTGGACCCGCAGGGATACGTGAGCGAGGGGAGCGGGGAGAACATCTTCCTGGTCAAGAACGGCGTCCTCTACACCCCCTCCACCGGGCATTCGATCCTCCCCGGCATCACGCGGCACTCCGTCATCACGCTGATCCGGGACCTGGGCCTGCGGATCGAACAGCGGTCCGTCCCGAGGGAGGCGCTCTACATCGCCGATGAGGTCTTCTTCACCGGCAGCGCGGCCGAGGTGACGCCGATCGTGGACATCGACCACGTCCAGATCGGAGAGGGGGCCTGCGGGCCGATCACCAAGCGGGTCCAGGAGGCGTTCTTCGGGATCGTCTCGGGGGAGCACGAGGACCGGCACGGCTGGCTGACGTTCGTCTGATGCCTTTATCGTGAGAGGGTGATTATGCTCCAGAGCGCCCGCATCGCCGTGATCGGGGCCGGGAACATGGGGGGGGCCCTGATCGGAGGCCTCGTGGAATCGGGGGTCCCGCCGGCGAACCTCATCGCCTCGGACGCCGTCGCGGCGGCCCTCGAATCCGTCGCGCAGCGGTGGGGGGTGGAGACCACTTCGGCCAACCGGGCCGCTGTCCAGGGGCGGGACATCGTCCTGCTGGCCGTCAAGCCGCAGATCGCGCCTGCGATCCTGGCCGAGGTCGCCCCGGCGCTGAGGCCCGGATGCCTCCTCATCTCGATCATGGCAGGCGTCCGGACCGCTGCGATCGAGTCGGCGCTCGACAAGCCGTTCCCGGTCGTCAGGGTCATGCCCAACCTCATGGCGCAGGTCCGGGCCGCGGCCTCGGCCCTCTGCCCCGGCCGCCACGCCACGGGGGAGCACATAGAGACCGCCCGGCAGGTGATGGGGGCCGTCGGCTCCACGGTCGTGGTCGAGGAGAAGCAGATGGACGCCGTGACCGGCCTGTCGGGGAGCGGCCCCGCTTACATCTTTGTCCTGATCGACGCCCTGGCGGACGGCGGGGTCAAGATGGGCCTCCCGAAGCCGGTCGCCCTTCAGCTGGCGGCGCAGACGGTCCTGGGCGCGGCCCGCATGGTCGCGGAGAGCGACGAGCACCCGGCGGCGCTGAAGGACCGGGTCACCTCCCCCGGCGGCACGACCATCGCCGGGCTTCACGCGCTGGAGCAGAAGGGGTTCCGGGACGCCCTGATGTCGGCGGTGGAGGCGGCCACAAGGAGGTCTGAGGAGTTGGGGAA
>CAYRZX010000448.1:0-4913 GCA_964428665.1 uncultured Gemmatimonas sp. | reverse complement strand
GTCTCTGTCGCACGAGCCGGCCTGGAAGGGGGTGCCCAAGAGCTTCCGCCTGCCCATCCGGGACATCCGGGCGTCGGTGGGCGCAGGCTTTCTGTATCCCCTGTGTGGGGAGATGCGGACGATGCCCGGCCTCTCCAGCGAGCCGGCGTTCACGAAGGTGGACATCGACGAGAATGGGAAGGTCGTGGGGCTGTTTTAAAGTGCTGAGTGCTGAGTCCTGAGTGCTGAGTAAAAGCAAAGAACAGAGTTTTTGCCTTTATTCAGCACTCGTTACTCAGGACTCAGGACTGATTTGGAGGTGTGCCATGAAACCTGAGCGTGGCGCGTTCGTGGTGCAGATCGACGAGCGACTGTGCAAGGGGGCGGAGGGGTGCGGGCTGTGCGTCTGGGCCTGCCCGGAGGGGGTCCTGGCCCCGGCCGGGCGGCCGGGTGTGCGGGGCGTGCGGCCGGCGAAGGTCACGCGGGGGGAGGCCTGCACGGGGTGCGGCCTTTGCGCGCTGTATTGTCCTGACATGGCCGTGGTGGTGGCCGACCGGAAGGGGGTGGTGGTCCTTGTCTGAGGGCGTGTTGAAGGGGCGGCATTCGATGACGGGGGAGGAGGCCTGCGCGGAGGGGGCTATCGCGGCCGGGTGCCAGTTTTTCGCCGGGTATCCGTCGGCCCCCTCGCTGGGCGTGGCGGACCGGCTGGCCCGCCGGCTGCCCGAGGTGGGCGGGACCTACGTGCAGATGGAGGACGCGGCGGGGGCGATCTCCTCGGTCGTAGGGGCGTCGTGGGCCGGGGCCAAGGCGATGACGGCCACGAGCGGGATGGGCATCGGGCTGATGCAGGAGGAGATCTCCTACGCGGTGGCCACGGAGACGCCCTGCGTGATCGTGGACGTGCAGCGGGAGGGGCATCGAGGGGGGGCGCTGGAGGACCTGGTCCAGTCCCGCTGCGGGCCGCACGGGCCGCACGAGATCGTGGTGTTCGCGCCGGCGTCTCCGCAGGAGATGTTCGACCTGACGATCTGCGCGTTTTCCGCGGCGGAGAAGTTCCGCACGCCGGTCCTGATCGCAGCGGACACCTTCGTGGGGCACGGGAGGGAGGCCGTGGAGATGCCCCGGGAGGAGGAGATCCCGTTCGTCTGGCGGAGGATCGCCGTGGCGGATGAGGAGGGGGAGGAGGTCCGGGGATTTCTGGAGACGTGGGTCGCCCCCATGCCAGTGATAGGGCGGGGGCTCAAGGCCCACGTGACGGCCTCCTGCCACGACGCCTATGGCCGGCGCACGGCCTTAGACGCGGGGGCGTTGGACCGGTTCGTGAGGGCGCTGTGCGGAAAGATCCAGCGCTACCGGGGGGACCTGACCATCACGGAGGCGGAGGGGCCGGAGGAGGCGCGGGTGGCCCTGGTGGGCTACGGGAGCGCGGGGCGCGTGGCGCAGGCGACGGCCAGGCGGGCCTACGAGGAGGGGCTGCCTGTGGAGGCGTTCCGGCTGACGACGCTGTGGCCCTTCCCGGAGTCGGAGGTCGCGGACCTGGCCCGGCGCGTGAAGACGATCTTAGTGCTGGAGGACAACCTGGGACAAATGGTCCACTACATCCGGGCTGCTGCGCAGGGGGGGGCGGAGGTCGTCTTTCTGCCGCCGGAGGCCGTGGGGGCGCTGCATCGCCCGGCCTACGTGCTGGAGAAGATCCAGGAGGTGCTGTCATGACGAAGGCGCTGCGCCATCCTCTAACGGATTACATCCGTCGGGGCGCGGAGATGACCCCCCTGTGCGCCGGGTGCGGGAGCGGGATCGTGGCCCAGGCCATTCTGAGGGCCATTCACAGGCTGAATCTCGACATGGACGATCTCGTGTTCGTGTCGGGCATCGGCTGCGCGGGGTGGATTCCGAGCCCCTACTTCAACGCGGACACGCTCCATACGATGCCCGGCCGGTCGGTGGCCGTGGCCACGGGGGTCAAGCTCTTCCGGCCCGGCCTGAAGGTGGTCGTGATCAGCGGGGACGGGGACTTAGTGGGGCTGGGCGGAAACCACCTCCTCCACGCGGCCAGGCGGGGCGCGGGCCTGGTCGTGGTCTGCGTCAACAACGGGGTCTACGAGCTGACGGGCGGGCAGACGACGCCGGGCCTGGCGTCGGAGATCCCCACCTTCGGGGAGTACGCCCCTCCGTTTGACGCGTGCGACCTGATGCGCGCGGCGGGGGCGACCTACGTGGCGCGCTGGACGGTCTATCACGCGCTGGACCTTTCGCTGTCGGTGCAGAAGGCGCTCCTCCATCCGGGGTTCTCGTTCATCGAGGCCGTCTCCTACTGCCGCACGCACGCCGGTCCCAGGGTCGGGTCCAGGGGCCCGGTCGAAATGATGCAGCTCTACAGGGACAGGGCCGTCCCGGTCGAGCGGGTGCGCGCCCTCGGCCTGACGGGGCTGCGGGGCAGGTGGGCCGTGGGGGAGTTCGTCGGGCCGAGGACGACCCCCTGCGAGGCGGAGGAAGAGGACCTGCCGGAGGTCGTTCTCAATCCCACTTAGCCTCTCCCCTCACCCTTCCCTGAAAGGGAGAAAGGGAGAAAGGGGGAAAGGGAGAGAGGTTCTTCTCCCACTCTCCCACTCTCCCGCACTCCCATTCCGGGAAGGGGGTTGGGTGGATGTTTCGGCTGTCTCATGGATGTCACAGGGCGGAGAGGGGCGTGATATTGTTGAAAGTCGTTGTTAATAAAGAACGACGATGGATCGCCAGGAGAAACCATGTGACATTGATGTCACATTCATACCGTTTGTCGTTTGAATCGAGGCGGAACAGTTCATTGAATCCATACGCGGGGATTGAATAACCCATCCCCGCGCGCTTGAACCCCTCATCCAGGCATAGGGGGAGACGCCGTGTCCTCTGACCGTTTCACGGAAATTTCGCAGAGACTCCGGGAGCGCGGGTTTCGGCTGACTCCGCAGCGGCTGTCGATCCTCCGGATGGTCCTGAACCGCCTGGACCACCCGACGGCCGAGGAGGTCTACAGGCAGGCCAGGCAGCGGATGCCCACGGTCTCCCTGACGACGATCTACCATACGCTGGAGACGCTGGTGGAGGTCGGGGCCTTCGTCCGGGTCAGCCCCTGCAGCGACACACGACGCTACGACAAGAACGTCGAGGAGCACGTTCACGTCATCTGCTCGAAGTGCGGTCAGATCGTGGACGCGCCTCCCCTGCCGTCCCCCGTGGCCCTGCCGGATATCCAGCAGTCCACGGGCTTCGTCGCGCTGAAGCCCATCTGCGCCTTCGCAGGCATCTGTCCGAAGTGTCAGGGTTTGTAGCGTTCAGCGCTCAGCATTCAGCAGTCAGCAAAGGCATCCCTGGGTTTAGCTGATCGCTGAAGGCTGATCGCTGATCGCTCATCTTCTTCGAGGAGAAACCCCCATGCCGGCGTCCAGCGCCGTCCCGACAGTCAGGCCCGACCCCTCCTTTCGGCAGGAGGTCGAGCGGATCACCGGGCTGAAGATCGCCCCCTGCTTCCACTGCAACAAGTGCTCCGGAGGCTGCCCGGTCTCCTTCGCCGCAGACTTCGCGCCCAACCGGATCGTCCGGATGGTGCAGATGGGGATGCGCGACGCGGTCCTGCGGAGCGCCACGATCTGGCTCTGCGCCTCCTGCGAGACCTGCTCGACGCGCTGCCCGAACGAGGTGGACATCGCGGGGCTGATGGACGGCCTGCGGCAAATGGCGCGGCGGGAGAAGGTCCTGCCTGCGATACCGGAGGCCCCGCTGTTCCACGAGGCGTTCCTGTCCGCCGTGCGCAGCCGGGGCCGCGTGTACGAGCTGGGGATGCTCGCCCGCTACCGGATGAAGGCCGGGGACCTGTTCCGGGACGCGGGGCTGGGGTGGGAGATGTTCAAGCGGGGCAAGCTCAGGCTGCTGCCGGGCGGGGTCCGCGACAGGAAGGCCGTCAGGGCGATGTTTAAAAAGGGAAATTGATCTTATGGAACTCTCCTACTTTCCCGGCTGTTCGCTCCACGCCACGGCGCGGGAGTATGACGAATCGGTGAAGGCCGTATGTGGGCGCGTCGGCATCCACCTGCGGGAGCTGGACGACTGGAACTGCTGCGGCTCCTCCTCCGCGCACAGCCTCGACCCGGACCTGGCGCAGGCGCTTCCGGAGCGGAACTTAGAGATCGCCGAGCGGGCGGGCCTGGACCTGGTGATCCCGTGCGCGGCCTGTTACGGCCGGTCCAAGGCGGCGGAGGCGAATCTCAGGCGTCTCCGGGAGTCGGGCGCGGAGACGTTTTACACGGGCCGGGTGCGGGTGAGCCACCTTCTGGACCTCCTCACCTCGCCGGAGGTCTTCGCAAAGTTATCGGAGCAGGTTATCCAGCCGCTCACCGGGTTCAAGTTCGTCTGCTACTACGGCTGCCTGACGGTGCGTCCCCCGAAGGTGACGGGGGCGGTGGACTTCGAGTCGCCGGACAGCATGGACCGGCTCGTGCGCCTGACCGGGGCCGAGGCCCTGCCCTGGTCCTTCAAGACGGACTGCTGCGGGGCCAGCCTGACGCTGACGCGGCCGGACGTGGCGCTCCGGATGATCGACCGGCTCTTAGAGATGGCTGAGGAGGCCGGGGCGCACGGGATCGCCGTGGCCTGTTCCATGTGTCACGCCAATTTGGACGTGCGGCAGCGGGAGGCCGCGACTCTGTTCGGGCGGAGCTATGACCTCCCTGTGTTCTACATCTCGGAGCTGCTCGGCCTGGCGATGGGGCTGCCGGGGGTCTGGAGGTGGTGGAGGCGGCATCTGACGGACCCGGTTCGGTTGTTGCACAGTCATGGACTGGCGTGAAACGAGACCGCAGGGGCGGTTCGTGAACCGCCCCTGCGTGGATCAATCGAGGATATCCATGAATCACGCGGGTAACGGCAACGGGAAGGTCGGCGCGGTGGCCGTGGTG
>CAYRZX010000447.1:0-4921 GCA_964428665.1 uncultured Gemmatimonas sp. | reverse complement strand
CAATATGTCCTAGAACTTATAATTTACAGACAGAAGAGGGCCTGTCCAAGTCCAAAATCTCATCTCAAACAACTCAGAAACAAAAACATAAAGGTGATGCCATGAAGCCGTTAGCCGATCCCCCGACCCCGGAGTATTTCCCGGACACCTTCCTCCGGGACAGTTTCCCCCGCTACATCTGGGCGGAGCGCCCTGTGCGCCTCCCCGACCGGGTCTGGACCACAGAGACCACCCACCGGGACGGGCAGCAGGGGGGCCTCCCCCTCACGCCCGAACAGGGCCTGAGGATCTACGACCTGCTCTGCTGGTTCACCGGCGCTTCGGGGGCTATCCGCCAGGCCGAGTTCTTTGTCTACCGCCCCTCCGACCGGACCATGCTGGAGGGCGCGCTCGAACGCCATCAAAGTGGCGCCCCCATCGAGCCCACGACCTGGGTCCGAGCCACGCGAAAGGACGCCCTCCTCATCCGCGAGCTGGGCGTGCGGGAGACCGGCCTGCTCGCCTCGGCCTCGGACTACCACACCTTTCACAAGTTCAGGCCCGGCGGGCGCGCCCAGGCCGCCCGGACCTATCTCGAAGCCGTCCGGACCGCGCTGGACGCCGGCATCCGACCCCGGCTCCACCTCGAGGACGCCACTCGCGCGCCCATGGACTTCCTCCTCCCGTTCGTCGAGGCCGCGCTGGACGCAGCCGCGTCCTTCGGCCCGGACCTCCGGCCCAAATTCCGGGTCTGCGACACCCTGGGCCTGGGCCTGCCCTGTGACGACGTGGCCCTCCCCCGGAGCGTCCCGCGCCTCTTCCGGGCGCTCAGGGGCCTGGGGCTCCGGCCAGAGGACCTGGAATTCCACCCCCACAACGACACCGGCCTGGTGGTGGCCAACTGCCTGTCGGCCGTCCGGGAGGGGTGCGGGGCCGTCAATGGCGCCTGCCTGGGCAAGGGGGAGCGCACCGGCAACGCCCCGCTCGAAATGGTCCTCCTCCACCTGATCGGGATGGGCTACTTCGCGGAGGCCCGGCCCGACTTCACCGCCCTGAACGATCTGGCCGATCTCTACGTCCGGATGGGAGACCCGCTCCCGCCCAAGTACCCCCTCTACGGACGGGACGCCCACCGCACCCGCGCCGGCATCCACGCCGACGGCCTCAACAAGTTCTGGTGGATGTACGCCCCCTTCAACGTGCCCGGCCTGCTGGGCCGGCCCCTGGAGGTGTCCATCACCAAGGACTCCGGCCTGGCCGGCCTGATCTTCCTGATCAGACAGCGCCTGGGCCGGGAGCTCCCCAAAGACGACCCCGGCCTGCTCAGGCTACACGAGTGGGTGACCTCCGAGTTCGACGGCGGGCGGCAGACCAGCATCGAGTGGGAGGAGATCGAGCCTCTGATCCGGCATCACCTCGCTCAACCCGCGGTCAATGCCTGAAAGTTGGGGCGAAATTTACGCCTGCCCGGACCCTGAATTGAGTATATTGAGTGGCCCAGGTGGCTCGCCTGGGCGCACAGGCCAGCGGCCTGTGCCACCACTCTTATCCACCTAAGAGGGAGGCATCCCATGGCTGAGTTTCGAGCAGGGGTGATCGGCTGCGGGTCCATGGGCCGGGCGCACGCGCGGGGCTATCTGAAGGTCCCGGGCTGCCGGGTCGTGGCCGGGGTGGAGATGGACCCGGAGCGGTCCAAGAAGTTCGTGGAGACCTCCGGCGCGGGGCGGATGTACACGGACTATCGGGAGATGCTGGAGAAGGAGAACCTGGACCTGGTCAGCGTCTGCACCTGGCCCACGACCCACTGCGAGATCACTGTCGCCGCCGCCGGGCGGCGCCCCAGGGGGATCATCTGCGAGAAGCCCCTGTGCGTCACCCTGAGCGAGGCGGACCGGATGATCGAGGCCTGCCAGCGCAACGGCGTCGCCCTGGCCACCGGCCACCAGCACCGCTACGACGCCCAGGCCATCCAGGCAAAAGCCTGGATCGACGCCGGGCGGATCGGGGACCCCGTGATGTTCTGGGGGCACTGCAGCCTGGACCTGATGAACAACGGCACCCACGTGGTGGACCTCATCCACTACTTCAACGGAGACCGGCCTGCACAGTGGGTGATGGGCCAGATCGACTGCCGGAGCCGCGCGAAGGGCCGGGCCAACCACCCGGACATGGTCGTGGAGGACATGGGCATCGGCGAGGTCCGCTACGCCAACGGCCTGCGCGCCACGGTCGAGCTGGGGGCGTTTGCCCCCCAGGCGTATCAGTTCCACCTGTTCGGGACCGAGGGGATGATCGACGTCAACCCCCCCGGCGGGCCCCCGGTCCGCCTCCTCTCGTCAAACGGCAGGGGGTGGGAGACGCCGGAGGTCCAGCAGCCCATCGACGCCACCTATCTCAAGATCATCGAGTTCGTGAAGGCCGTGGACGAGGGCCGCGAGCCGGCCTGCAGCGGCCTCCTCGGGCGGCAGATCCTGGAGGTCCTGATCGGCATCTTCGAGTCCTCCCGGCGGCGCGCCCTGATCGAGCTGCCGGTGCACGCGCGGGACTTCCCCCTGAGGACGATGATCGAGGAGGGATTGGTATAATCACCTCCCCTGCCTGACGACCGCTCCGGCGAAGAGGTCCTCCAGCCCCGGCATCAGCGGCCCGGTCCATCCGCTGTAGAGGTAGCTGGTGGTCTCGTACCCGCCCCGCCTCATCTCGGCCGTGTCCGGCGTGTAGCCGATGCAGCCGTTCGTGTAGCCCAGGAGGATCGGCTGCCCCGGCGCGACCGCCCTCTCCACCCTCGCCCCCAGGCCGCACAGCGGCTCCACATTCAGCCCGATCAGCGCCAGGTCGCGGCTCAGGTGGAGCGTCTGGACCCGGAACTCCACGTGGTCCGGGACCGCCTCCCCCGCGTCTAACTTTTTCAGACAGGCCTCGGCGTAGGACCTCTGGAGCCCCTCCCCTTTCAGGAGCGCCTCAAACTGGGCGCGGGTCGTGGAGCGCCGCTCGCACGGGGCCTGGACCGCGTTGACCTTTCCCTCCAGCGTCAGGCCCTCGACCCGCCGGAGGCCAGTCCCCGTCAGGATGGCCAGCGTCTCCGCCAGCAGCTCGCGGCCCATGCCGGGGAGCTCCCCGTGCCTCACGGCCCGCCAGCGGTCCCCGTCGGCGGCGTGCCGGGGTCGCGCGTCCGCCCCTGCCCCCTGCAGGAAGAAGGGCGTGACCTTCGGGCCGAAGGCCTCCGAGAAGGCGGCCCGCCACGCCCCCACGTAGTCCGCGGTGATCAGGTGCTGCGCGCCGGTGGCCACCGGGTGGCACGACACCTTCACCCCCACCGCCTCGACCCCTTCCTGCGGGTTTTTAAGGACCAATACCTGCAACCGGTCGTCCACAGGCCCGCCCGGATTCGGCGCGTTCGGGACCTGTCCATCCCGGTCGGGCCGGCGGTTCATCGGCAAATTCGTCCTCCCTTCCCCGTACCAGAACGTCCCCTCGCGCATCCCCTCCGCCGCCTGGCGGGCGGCCTCGATCGTCTGCTCATACAGATAGTCCCGGTATCGCTCCGCCGACGGGTCCGGCGACCGCTGAGGGCGCCGGCCGGGGATCTGCGGCCCCCCGTGCGTGTGCGAGGCGTTCAGGACCACGTTGTCCGGCGGACACCCCACGACGCCCGCGACGCGCTCCATAAAGCCCGGAAGACTCCCGTCGTTCGGGAACGTGCAGATGTCCGCCGCGCAGACCAGCGCCCGGCGTCCCCCCTCCTCCAGCACGACCGCCGTGCACGTGAGCGGGTCGTTGACCCCGTCGAACGTGTCCTGCCGGACCGCATACCCGTGCATCCGGGTCGGAAAGGGCGGCGTGATCTCCTGACTGGCAATCCCAAACCGCATGTCATTCTCCTTTTGAAAGAAATTCTTCCACCTCCTCCGCCGTGGGCAGGGACGGCTGCGCGCCCAGCCGCGTGACCGTCAGCGCGGCGACCGCGTGCGCATACCGCACGGCCTCCCTCAGCGCCTCCCCCCTCCCCAGGGCCACGGCCAGCCCGCCGTTGAAGGCGTCCCCCGCCGCCGTGGCGTCCACCGCCTCCACCTGAAAGCCGGGGATGCGCTGCATCGGATGGTCTATCCGTTGCGCAGGCCCGGCCCGGGTCGCCACCAGCGCCCCGGCCCCCCCCAGCGTGACGATCACCGTGTCCACCCCCCGGCCGAGCAGGGCCTCCGCCGCCCCCTCCGGCGTCTTCTGGCCCGACAGGACAGCCGCCTCGGTCTCGTTCGGGGTCAGGATGTCCACGGCCTCGAACAGCGCGTCCGGCAGCGGGTCGGACGGCGCAGGGGCCGGGTTGAGGATGACCCTGGCCCCGGCCTCGCGCCCCAGCCGGGCCGCCGCCAGCCCGGCCTCCACAGGCGTCTCCAACTCGATCAGGACCACCCTGACCCCTGAAAAGACGGCCCTGGCGGCCTCCACATCCCCCGCGGACAGCCGCCGATTGGCCCCCGGCGCGACGGCGATCAGGTTCTGCCCGCCCGGCCCGACGACGATCATCGCCACCCCTGACGGGGCCTCCGGGTCCTGCGCCACGTGCCGGATGTCCAGACCCTCGCGGCGGAGCGCCTCCAGCGTCCCCCTCCCGAACGCATCCCCCCCGATGCGGGCGACAAAGGCGACCTCAGCCCCCAGGCGAGCGGCGGCCACGGCCTGGTTGGCCCCCTTCCCCCCCTGAGCCGTGATCAGGTCTCCCCCCAGCACCGTCTCCCCCGGCGTCGGCAGCCGGTCCGCCTGAATGACCAGGTCCGTGTTGGCGGACCCCACCACGACAAGACGAGGCGATCTCATGGCTTCCCCGCGCGCGATGAAAAGGATAACAGCGTCCCCGACTCACCAGGAATTCTTGACTTTTTCGACTATTTAACAGAGGGGTGTAACCTGTCGCCGACTCCTTCGTCATGGACCAGAGGACGCC
>CAYRZX010000446.1:0-4987 GCA_964428665.1 uncultured Gemmatimonas sp. | reverse complement strand
CCTCCCGCGTGCAGATCGTGTCCCCGATGTGCACGTCCTCAATCCCCGCCAGGACAATGATGTCCCCCGGCGCCGCCGACTCCACCGCCCCGAACCGGATGCCGTCGTAGACCTGCACCTTCGACACCTTCAACGGAGTGACCCGACCGTCCTCCCCCACGCAGACCAGATTGTCCTGGAACCTCACGGTCCCGTGAACGACCCGGCCCACGGCCAGGCGTCCCAGATAGTCCGAGTAGTCCAGGTCGGACACCAGCATCTGAAAAGGCTCGTCCGGGTCGTACGAAGGCGGCGGGATCTCGGCCAGGATCGTCTCGAACAGAGGGATCAAATCCCCTCCCCGTCCCTCCAGCGTCCGCTGCGCGACCCCCTCCCGCCCGACGGCGTACAAAAAGGGGAAATCCACCTGATCTTCGTGCGCGTCCAGGTCGATGAACAGGTCATAAATCTCGTCCAGGACCTCCTTCGGGCGGGCGTCCTTCCGGTCGATCTTGTTGATCACCACGACGATCTTGATCCCCCGCTCCAGCGCCTTCTTCAGCACGAACCGAGTCTGCGGCAGCGGCCCCTCCGAGGCGTCCACGAGCAGGATCGCCCCGTCCACCATCATCAGCGCCCGCTCCACCTCCCCCCCAAAGTCCGCGTGCCCCGGCGTGTCTAAGATGTTGATCTTGACCCCCTGCCACGTCACGGAGCAGTTCTTCGCGGCGATGGTGATCCCCCGCTCCCGCTCCAGGTCCAGGCTGTCCATCACCCGCTCGTCCACCTTCTGGTCCGGCCTGAAGATGCCGCTCTGCCGGAACATGAAGTCCACCAGCGTCGTCTTGCCGTGGTCCACGTGCGCGATGATGGCGATGTTTCTCAACTTCGGGTTCTGCGCAAGAGGCTTCATAGAATCTCCCATATCACGAGATGAGTCCGCCGGAACACCCGGCGCTAAAACGGTACGCCGAATCCCCCCGGCGCGTCAAGGGAAATCTTCCCCGGCGCAGATTCCGCTTGCCCCGGAGGGTCAAAAGCCCTAAATTCCCCCTGGCTGGCCCGACAAAAAACCATACCGGACGACCTCTGTCCGCCGCAGGAGACGCCACACCAGCCCGCAAGGCGCCTGCTTATCCCTTGGACACACGCGAGGGGATAGGTGGGCGCTTTTTTTGTGGAGGAAGCCATGCTGCACAAGACCCGAAACCTTGTCGAAGACTGGCGAAAGGGCGACGCGGAGAAGCTCGCCCGGCTGATGATGGAGGCCGCCGTGGCCTGGCCGGGAGGGGGGGGCTGGCAGACCACCCCGGAGGAGGAGGAGCGCCACATCCGCGAGAGCAACCTGATCGGGGCCTTTGTGACGGAGGACAGCCGGCGGATCATCAGCATCTGCACCCTCCGGGCCAGGCCCGGCCAGAAGGAGCACGCCTTCATCCCGCACCTCAACTGCCACCCGGACTTTCACGGGAAGAGACACGGCAAGTCCGTGCTCTGGGCCGCCGTGGAGCGGACCTGCGAGGCGGGCTACCGGAAGGTGGACCTCTACACCTGGCCGGGGAACCTGAAGGCCGTCCCCCTCTACAAGAAGATGGGATTCATGTGGCGTCCCGACAGCGCCGTCCAGATGGAGAACTTCACGCCCGCCGCCCGGAGGCACCCCCTCGGAAGGGCCTACTTCGCCCGGCACGACTGGTACGAGACCCAGGTCCGGTCCCTCAAACTGGAGGAGGACCTGGTGAAGCGGGGCGAGGTCCGGGTCTACGAATACCTCTGGCGCGCCGAGGACGGCGAATTCCTCAGAATGGTCTTCGACCGCCAGAGCTGGGGGATCGTCGAGGTCGAGAACAACGACCTGCTCATCTCGTGCAGCCTGACCGGCGAGAGACTCGTCGCGGGCATCTCCCACCCCGTGCGCTGGCGGATCGTGAACCGCCGGCCCGCCCCCGTCCGCGTCCTCCTGAGCGCCTCCGGCGACCCGGGCGTCGAGGTCCGGAGGCGCGAGATGCTGCAGGTCAGGGGCTCCGCCGAACTGGAGGGGACGTTCGTCATCGACCCGAACATCCCTGAGAAGACGCAGGACCCCAGGGCGGCGGTCCTGCGCACCGACCTGCTCATCGACGGCGTGGAGGTCCAGCTTGCCGCCGGGATCGAGGCCCAGCAGGCCGTCGCCATCTCCGTGGACACGCCCCGGTCCATCCTCAGGCCCGGCGTCCCGCAGGAGGTGGTCCTGACCCTGCGCTCGAACCTGAAACGAAGGTCCACGGCGCGCCTCTCGGTCCTGCCGGCGGGAGGGGCCACCGTGGAAAGGCGCGAACACGC
Source organism: uncultured Gemmatimonas sp. (assembly GCA_964428665.1). Classification (GTDB taxonomy): domain Bacteria; phylum Latescibacterota; class UBA2968; order SICM01; family SICM01; genus SICM01. The sequence goes on along the minus strand of CAYRZX010000446.1, from coordinate 2,686 downwards.
GATCCCGCTCGCCCCCGGAGGCGGGGCGGAGGCGCGCGTGCCCGTGAGGGCGGAGGCCGGGCCGGTCAGACTGAACATAGAGGGGGTCGCCGGGAAGGAGCGGGTCCCGATCAAGACCAGGCAGGTCGATCTGCTGTCCATCGAGCCGGGAGGGGTGTCCGGCTGCGTCGGGGAGGAGCGCGCCCTCCTGTGCGGCGGCGGGCTGATGGCCAGCGTGGACCTGCGCAGCGGCGGCGTCTCGGCCTACCACCGGCTGCGCGCGGAGCGGGCCTACAGGCTTCACCTGTCCGGCCCAAGGCTCGGCCCCCCCTTCTCCTGGGAGGACTTCTTCCAGGAGAAGGCGGAGGCCTCCGTCCAGGAGGAGCCCTGCGGCGCTGCCGTCCGAATTCGGTCTAAGTCCATCCTCCGTCCGGGCGTGGTCCTGGACAGACGCATCTCGCTCGGCCAGGGCCCCCTCATCCGGGTGGTGGACACCCTCCTCAACGGGTCCGCCGTCCCCCTCGATCTGTCCCTGAATCAGGGCTGGAACGTCAGCCTGGGCCCCAGGTCGGAACTCGTCATTCCCCGCCCGCAGGGTGTCTACCGGGACACGGTCGGCGCCGGAGGGCGCGGCCTGGGGAACCTCAACCTCCCCGAAGAGGGGGCGCAGTGGCCGGAGGGGTGGGTCTGCGCGCAGCGGGAGGACGGCTGCGCCGTCGGCGTCCTCTGGGGCTGCGCAGAGCGGGTGGAGCCAGGGCGCTGGGGGACCGAGATCAGGCGCAGGGTCGGACGCCTGGAGCCGGGCCAGGCCGGGACCCTGGCCCCCATCTACGCCTTCGTGGGCGACGGGAGCTGGCAGACCGTGCGGGGCTGGTGGCAGACGCTGTTCGGCGAGGGCGTCCCGGAGATCGAGACCACGGCCTCGCCCACGCGGACGCCGATCGAGCTGAGGATCGACCCGAGCCCCCTCCTCCTGACAGGAGGAGAGGCCAGCGCCGTCCTCTCCCTCCGCAGCGTCGGCGAGCACAAGCTCAAGGGGAGACTCATCCTGGAGTTGCCCGCCAGCCTGCGCTCGGACGCCCGCGCCGTCCCCATCTCGGGCCTCTGTGCGTCCCGTCCGGCGACGCGAAAGCTCCACCTCCGCGCGGCCAGGAGCGCCCGACCGGGGCCTGCTCATATCGGCCTTCGGTTCGAGACCGACGAGGCCATTTATCGCGCCTCTGCTGAGGCCCTGATCCTCGCCCGACAGGCCCCTGAGGTGCGCGTCTCCTGCGAGGAGGAGGGCCGGGTGATCGCGATCCGGAACGGCATCCTGACCGCGAAGGTCGCGCCGGGGTTCCTCGGGTCCGTCATCTCCCTCCAGCGGGACGGGCGGGAGTTCCTCAACAGCGCCTACCCGGAGCCGCGCGTTCGGGGGTGGCAGAACCCGTGGCACGGCGGCCTCTCGCCCACCTACGGACGGCTGTGGGGGAATCTCCACAAGGAGCGGTTTCTCCATCGCGTCGTGGAGCGGAGAGGGCGGCAGGGCCTCGTCTGGCGCGGAGTGCGGGTCCAGTGCACGATCGCCCAGGAGCGCGCCCGCGGACAGACCATCACGCTGGACTACCTGATGACCCGAGGGGCGGACGCGCTCGCCGTCGTGGCGAGCTGCCGGGACGAGCTGGGCATCTCATCCGACGGCCACATCGGCTTCGCCGTCTGCCCGGCCTTTGCCGCATCGCCAGGGGCGGCCTCTTTCTGCAACCCCTCCGCCCCGGCGATCACCCCCCTGGCGGCCCCCCACTGGTCGGAGGCGGGCGCCTGGGACTGGGGAGGCATCGTCGGAGACGACGGGAGGGCGCTGTTCCTGAGCGCGCGCGGAGAGGGCGCGCGCGCCGGCGGCAGGGCCCTGGGCGACATCGGGTGTGAGCTCGAAGGCCACGTCAGTGGCCCGATGCCCGCCCGCGGGGGCATCGAGGGCCTCTTCTTCGTCGCGCCCGCCTTCGGCCCGGAGGGCGTCAGCGCGCACGCCGTCTGGGGCGAGTTTAAGGCGTTGCCGTAGCTCCCGCGCCTGAGCCGTTTCCGCCTTGACTTTCGCGCAGCGCCGATTTATCATGCGCCTTGCGTGCGACAGGAGGCCCTGATGATTCGGAGGGCTTGAAAACCACAGGCGCAACAGGAGCGCGGGACCGATGCAAGTCACGAGCCTGGCAGGATTCGTAAAGGCGGTGGAGCAGCTTGTCGCGGGTGGATGATGTCCAGGGCGATTCTCCGGCGCGTCAGCCCGGGATGCAGGTCGTGTTTGACAATAAACAATTCGTTTATTATCATGTTCCATTGACAGGAGGCCATAATGATCAGGAATCCGCCAATCCATCCCGGGAAATTTCTGCGTGAAACCCTGGAGGAGTTGGGCATCTCTGAAGCGCAGTTCGCTCGCGCGATTGGCGTTTCACCCATGCGGGTGTCGCACGTGGTCAATGGCACGCGCCCGGTCACGGCTGCGTTGGCGCTCTTATTCGGCCGGGCCTTCAGTCAGTCGCCGCAATACTGGCTCAACCTGCAGGCGACATACGACCTGAAAACCGCCGAGGCGGCCATGGGCAAGCAGTTGAGAACGGTTCCCAATCTGTCGCGTGTCTGAGGATAAGGATGGAGGCACGAAAATATGGTGATACTCAGTAGATGGAAATTTTGAGTATTTTAGCAGTTGACAATTGGAGGAAGA
>CAYRZX010000445.1:0-4989 GCA_964428665.1 uncultured Gemmatimonas sp. | reverse complement strand
CAACCCTGCCTCCGGCGAAGACCGCATTCTTCCGCCCGTGGCGCTGCATGAAGGCATCGATCCCCCGCAGGTTCTGGCAGTGACCCGACGTGGCCAGGAAGGTGACCGTCCTGGCCGGAGGGCGCGCCCGCAGCATCTCCCCGATCTCCAGAAGACCCGCCATGCTGCACGCCATCTCCGCCGCAGGGGCCAGGGCCGGGACCACGGACATCCCATCGTAGTAAGCCGACAGCACCACCCCCTGATCCTTGAGCCTCGGGTCCGTCCCCGGAAACGTCCCCACCACGTTGAACCCCTCCCGCGCCTCCCAGGTCATCCGACCCTGCACCTCCACCTCCACGCCCTGCCCCACGTGTCGCTCACGCTCCACGCTCGGATGTTTTTCTACTTCCTCTCCGCTTTTCTCTGCGTCCTCTGCGTCCTCTGCGTCTCTGCGGTGAACGCTTTTTCTTCCCTCCGCCATGGCGATGAGCCTCTGCCCCTCCTCCTTCCCCACGTAGAACCTGGGCATCATCACCGGCACCTCGGCGAACTTCCCCTCCGCCTCGCCCGTCGTCGTGCTGTCCGGCGCGATGAACACCACGGCCTTCGCCCCCAGGATGCCCGCGTTGATCCACCGGTCCCCGCTGTTGAAGTCCATCAGCACGACGCTCCCCGACACGTCTTTCCCGTCGAAGTCCGTGAACTCCCCATCCGCTGCGTAGATCAACCTTCCCCGGATGCCCGGCGTCGTGGGCGTGCGCACCAGGTTGGGCCAGACGCAGCGCAGGGGGATCACCTCCCCGGACTCCACGAGCCTCAGGGACGCCCCCCGGTCCACCGGGACCGTGACCGGGAACGCCTCCACGCGCACGTCGGCCATGCCCAGCCGCCGGAACTCCGACTCTATATACCGCGCCGCCTCGTCGGCCCCCGGATACCCCGTCACGCGGGACTCGACGGACGAGAGTCGTTGAATGGTCTGTCGGAGCCTTTCCTCCGAGACCTCCGGGGAGACCTCCGGCAGCCGAATGGCGTCGGATAAGCCGTGGGATGACGCCACCCCCCTGTAAGAGCATCCCCTGAAGACCTGGACGGTTCCCACGAGGATCGCCACCAGGACGGCCAGGAGGCTGAAAGTGGCGAGGATGCGTAAGGGGTTGGAACGAGAGGTCGTCATGTTACAGGTTCATCCCCTTTTCAGACAGTCCCTTGTTCAGACCGGCCATCCCTAAAACCCCTCTTACAAGAAATACAGGAGGAGATACAGTATCTCATTGACGCTCGCGATCACGGCCTCCCCCATGATCAGCCCCAGAAAGAAAGGCCGCGCCTTGCCGTGGAGCGACGGTCCCCCGTATTTCAACACGTTCCGCTTGATCAACCAGGCCAGGAAGACACTCCACCACCAGGGCCATACCTGAGGGAGGTTGCCTATGATGTAGCCGACCGGAGAGACAGGCCACCAGAAAAACCGGCCTCGGGCAAGGATCAGAAGGCCCATGACCGCTGCCCCGGCGCCCGCCCAGAGGAGGCGAATGGGCTCTCCCCCGGAGGGATCTCTGATGATCGACCCGTAGTAATGAAGGTGCTTCTTGACCATGAAGTAGCTGCCCGTGGAAGAAGGGCCGTATAGCCCATAAGCCCCCAGGCCGTATGAATAATGCAGCATCGTGGCCACAGCGGTCACAACAGCTACCAGAAACGCCAGAAAGAACACATAGAACAGGGGCCGGGATCGCTGCCCCCTTCGGTACGTCAATTTCACAGCCGTGGACCCGCTGGCCATGACGTGCGTCCGTGTGGGAAAGGCCCAGGACTGAGCCTGAAGAAATCCCGCCAGAGTGGACCCCCCCAGCGTCTGTGTGCCCACCGAATGGAGGAGCATCTGTATGGGGCTTACCGGAGCCCATAACACCACCCCGGCCTCGGCCAGGATGCGCGTGACGCCCAGAAAAGTCGCCAGCATCAACACCACGAAGACCGGCACGACCCACCAGGAGATTCCGGTCATCCAGAGCCACCAGCAGATGAACGCGATACAGACAATCAACCCGAGGACCGCCGTCCGGTAGGAGAGCATCTCGTCCCTGTCGTCTACCTCCGGAGCCGACCCGAATGCCTTGCGGAACACACCCCTCAGGTGGCCGCGTGCCTCATAAAGCCCGAATCCTACCATCACGAGCGTTGCTCCTATGGCCTGCTGATGCAGATTGGCAGGGTACGCGTGGGGGGGACGAGGCAGATTGTCCAGGATGGCGCTGCCCGTGGTCACGATCAGGAACATCTGTAGATTGGAGATCAGGGTGAAGAGGAGGATGCTGCCCAGGATCTCCAGGGAGACCAGATAGCTGACGCCCAGGACGAGGAAATTGGTGTAGAAGCCCAGCGAAATCGAGTTGCGGAAGATAAGGACGGAGGTGGAGAGGTTGATGGAGGGGAGGGAGGGAAGAAACGAATGGAGGATTCCGTTCAAACCGATCAGGGCAGGGATCGCAAACCCGAACCAGAAGACCCCCTTGCGCAGGAGGGGTCGCTCGCCGGCCTCCCCCTCGATCAGAGACAGGGGGAGCTGCGCCATAGGAAACGAAAGCCGCTCCTGCTCCATCCATCGCTTCCGCAGGATCACCATCAGCGCCATCAGGGTGAAATAAAATGCCCCGAGCAGCACCCCCCATGCGCCCAGCGGTCCGACCCACGCGCCATAGGGCACGCGGCTCCCGGGTCCCAGCCCCTCAAAGAAGCCCTTCGCCGCCGCGGGATCTCGGATGGCCAGGCCCTCGGACAGCAGGGGGGCCACGAGGATCCCCAGTTGGTTTTCGTCCGTGCTGTAAAGGGCAAGCCCGGCCAGATAGGGGAGCAGGACCAGGAACAGGGTGGGGATGGCCGACGTGGTGATCAACATCGAGAAGATGATCAGCAGTTCTCTCGGCTCCAGCCCTGAACGGATGATTCCCCTGGATTTCAGCAGCTTGACGACCAGGATCAGCGCGAACAGCAGAAACAGGGCGCCATTCCCAAATCCGTCTGACGTCAGCCTGGAAGCCCAGGGACTGCCGATACTCTGGGAAGAGATGTCCAGAAAGACCAGCAGACTGCACATACCGAGGCCGGTCAGGGATGCCTGCCACGTCAGGCCCGAGGAGAGGATGGGCTCCTCCACTCGCTTTTCTCCGAGGGATTCACGGTCGGTATGGGTCGCGCAGGCCCCCGATGCGGGCTGACGACCCGAGCTGGGTTCCATGCCAGGTACTGAGCAATCATGTCATTCGTGCAGGTGGGACGGGATGACTCGTCGATTCGCAGTCCTCACAGCTTCCCGATGGTCGGCCGGGAGGGCAGCGCCAATGTAAACTGCGCCACACTCTCCCATGGGGGCTTGAGTGCGTGGCGGGAGCCCACTGGCTCCGGTTGTCGATACCGCACGTGCAGGGTGCGCCGCTGGCGCTGAGTCTGCCGGATGGTGCCGCAATGATAGCTGCTGTTGTTGAACACCACCGCGGCTCCGGCCCGCGCGTGTATGTCGACCCGGCCTATCCGTCGAGGCAGTTCGCGCCCAAAGGCGTCCACCCACATCGGCCGCTCCGGGTCCACGTAGCCGACTTCAGCGTCGTCGATCCGCAGCCGGTCCCGCGCGCCCCAGCCGGTGCTGCCGGTGCTTGTTTTGGGCAGCTTTCGCTTGGTCTCGGCGCTTTCTGGAATGATACTGAAGCAGTGGGACTCGGCGTCCACGTCGTCCATATAGAAGATCACCTGGACCGCGGGCACGAAGAAATCGTTCATTTCAGCGCCTTCCACGTTCCCGCTGTCCTCCCGATGCCACAGCCGCGTGAGACAGAGCGGGTCGCCGCCGTCGAGGTCCGCAGGCGGTTGGGTGGTGCACGGCTCGCGGCGCAGGTAAGTCAGGCCGGACAGTTGGGCCCCCTGCCCAAGTATGCGGCGGACCAGAGGAACAATTGAGGGGTGGTAAGCCAGGCCGTCCAGAGCCTCCGTCCTGTGCAGGAGCTCGGGCGCGTCGCAGCCCACGGCCAAATGACCCGATCCGACGGGACGCGGCTCCCAATGTTGCGGGTGCGCTGCGCGGTCGGCGTCGATGCCGTCGTTGACCGCCGCCACCTCTTGGTCCGTCAGCGCGTCGTGTACCACCACGTAACCATTGTCCGCGAAGAATCTGAGCAACTCGTCCATGGACGTTTCTCCTCAACAGACAGGGGGCCAGGGGTCAGGGGTCCCGCCCCCCAATCCCCGCCCCCTGACCCCGCTTTTTCAATTATCCATCCGTCGGGCCCGAGAACTCCCGTCCCATCCGAAATCCGTCCAGACGGCGGAGCGGCACGGTCCGGTGGTAATCACCTCCCTTGCCTTCCCATCCCGGCAGGTCACCGCAATGGCCCAACCGCTTGATAAAGGCCCATTCGCTCGCACGGGGGTAGCGGTTATAGGAATCCCAGAAGGCCAGACCATCCGCGCCTGCTTCGTAGTAGCTCATCGCGACCTGGCGGTACTTCCGGGGAGGCATCCGTCGAGGATAGATGTCCGCAAAGACCTTTGTGCGCGTGCCTTTCGCCAGGCTCGTGACCTCCCGGATCTTCGGCTGGACCCCCTTGCCGTCGTGTTCCCCGTACATATGCAGGTGAATCACCAGGTAGTCCACCAGGCATTCCTGGATCCAGACCGGCACGTCCAGGGCATTGAACAGACACTCCCCCAGCAGAGAGTCCCTCAACTCAACCGGCATATTGGTGGGGGAACCATTCGAGGGCACATTGTAGCAGGTCGGGATGTAGCGGCCCTGGGCCTTCCCCACCTCGTCCAGCATCGACCGGATCTCCCGGAGCTGGAGGGTCACGAAGGTCCCCCGCATCCGCTGCACCCGCTCGTCGCTCGCCGGCAGCTTCCGCATGTCCTCCCCATACTGCTCCCGGAAGGCCTGGCAGACGGGCTCCTCATAGTACACGTCTGATGTGAAATGGTTGTTTGCTAAATTGGCTCGGATTGGGTAGAGTAGAG
>CAYRZX010000444.1:3514-5006 GCA_964428665.1 uncultured Gemmatimonas sp. | reverse complement strand
GTGCTATCCCACGATCTCAAAGCGGACCAGTTCCTTGTCCTTGAGCCTTTCGAGGTGCTCCGGGGGGAGGAGGATCTGGAGGGTGGAGCTGATCGTGAAGACGCCGTCGATGGGGGGCTCGTCCTCTTCGTAGGTGATCTGAAATCTCCGGTCGGAGATGGGGAGGCCGGGGTTCTGGTCGGCGATGGCCGACGGCACGGTGTAGACCCGGACGTCCCCCCAGAGGTTGTGGAGCAGCCAGGACGTGGGGGAGAGGACCTTGATGTGCTTCGAGTCGTCACGCCTGGGAGAAGGTCCCGGCGGGACGCGCGCAGGGGGGGCGCGACGGGGGGTCGGAGGGGGTTCCCGATCCGGGGCCGGAGGGCGGGACCGGGCGGCCCGGAAGCGGAGGCAGAGCCGGGCGTTGGCCGCCAGCGCGAGGACCAGGAAGACGGCAAAGAAAACGGTCAACATCTTCCCGGAATGGCCGGGGGGGTTCCAGACAAAGCGGAGCCCCCCGAGCGCCACCGCCAGCGCGTTGAGGGCGACGGCGGAGGCGCCGATGTGGGCGGTCGAGATCAGGTGCAGGATGCCCGCGATGAGCAGGATCGGGGACAGGACCGCGATGAGGGCTATTTGAAACGCTTCCACGGGCGTGGTTGCTTTGTGGGGGTTGAGTGGGAGATCGTGTCGGGACGAAAAATATCTTTACATATAAGCAAAAACCATGCGGGTTTGGAACCATCTCCCCGGCAGGGAGAAAAAACCCTTTTTAAATCTATGGTTTTTGGATTTTAGGATCATCCCACACAGAGGTTTTCTGCGTCTTGCCCCCCGCAAGTGTGTATTATGACACAGAAAGGGGTGTTCCAAATCACCCAGGTGTGATATGGCACACCTGGTTTTACCTCAATCCCGTTGCCCCGGCCATCCGCGTGAGGAGGTCGCGGGTGTTGAGGTGGGGGACCGAAGCGTCCAGGAACTTCTGGAGGAGCTGGGCCTGCGCGAGGTCCGAGGTGTCGATGCGGAGCTTGTGGTGGACCCAGGAGGCGCGGTAGGCGGCCTCGAAGCGGTCCAGGACCATCTGCACGTCTTTCGCGGGGACGATGGGGTGGCCGTGCGGGGCCTCGCGCATCCGCTTTTCGATGACCTCCGGGGGGGCCGTGAGGAGGACCAGGATGGCGTCGGACGGGAACTCGGCCTCGTAGTACTCCGGGGGGTGGGCGGACTTCCGGCCCGGATAGTAGTAGAGGGGGCCGTAGATGTCCTCCTCGATGTGGAAGCCGCCGAGCAGGATGTGCTCGTAGTGGTTGATCAGGCGGACGTGGTAGACGACCTGGAATCTCTGGAAGCGCTCCTTGAGCACGGGGGAGAGTCTGACCATCTCCTCCTGCTCCTCCTGCTTGAGGAACTGCCGGTCGGGGATGGAGAAGTGGTCGTCCAGGTGGTGGTGGATGCCCCGCTCGTCGCCCCACTTCATGAGGCCCTCGAGGAGGGTGGTCTTGCCGGTGTA
>CAYRZX010000444.1:0-3414 GCA_964428665.1 uncultured Gemmatimonas sp. | reverse complement strand
CCCGCTCGTCGCCCCACTTCATGAGGCCCTCGAGGAGGGTGGTCTTGCCGGTGTACTCGCAGCCGACGGCGATGACGCGCATGGTAGCTTTTCCTCCTGTATTCTGAATTCTGACTCCTGTATTCTGCTTTTGCCTACTTCGAGAACGCCTGCTCCTCCCGCGTGATCATCTCCAGGAGGGCGGGGCGGCCGGAATTTGTGGCCTCCAGGCCCCGGCGGATGGCCGGGACAATCTCCTCGATCTTCGAGACGCGCTCGCTGTACGCGCCGAGGCCCTCGGCGACCTTCGCGTAGCTGCCCGACAGGTACTTGGTCCGGTAGCGCTCGGTGGCCACGGGGAGGTGCTTCTCGTAGCCGCCCATCGCGCCGTTGTTCAGGATGACGGTCAGGATGGGGATGCGCTCCCGCGCGGCGGTCTCGATGTCCATGCCGGACATGCCGATGGCGGCGTCGCCCATGACGTTGACGACGGTCCTGTCCGGCGCGGCGAGTTTGGCGCCCATCGAGAGGCCGAGGGAGTAGCCGAGTTGCGTGGACTTGCCCCAGCCCAGGTAGCCCCGCGGGATGAGGGACTCGTAGAAGGGGACGATCTGGTCGCGGGGGTTGCCGGAGTCGTGGGTGAAAATGGTCCGGGTCCGGTCGAGGGTGCGCATCAGGTCCCAGACCACGCGGTAGGGGTTGAAGGGGACTTCGTCGGAGGTGAGTTTGGGCATCCAGGCCTTCAGCCAGGCGTCCTTGACGGATTTGAGCTCCGCGGCGAGGCCGGGGTGGACCGGGCCGGAGCGGGCCTGTTTTCGGGTCTCGTCGATGAGCTGGCGCAGGACCAGTCTGGCGTCGCCCAGGATGGCGTGCTGGATGGGGTATTCGCTGTGGAGGTCGAACTCGTCGAGGGTGACCTGGATCAGGACCTTTCCGGGCGGGATGGGCGCGGACATGATGGACTTCGAGAAGCTGCACCCGACCCCGAAGACGAGGTCGGATCTGTCCAGGAAGTGCCTGGCCGGGCCGGAGACGGTGTAGGCCGCGGTCCCGGCGGAGAGGGGGTGGTTCTCCGGGAAGGCGCTCTTGCCGGCCAGCGTGGTGACGACGGGCGCGCCCACGAGTTCCGCGAACTCCCGGAGTTCGTCGTAGGCGTTGGCGTAGTGCACGCCCTGGCCGACGTGGAGGAGGGGGACCTTCGCGGACAGGAGGGCGCGGACGGCCTCGACGATGTCCTGCGGGTCCGCGGAGGACCGGACGCGGCGGGGGGGCGTATACTCAAAGGCGCCGTCGCTCAGGTCCGCGGAGGCCACGTCCCTGGGGATGCCGAGCATCACGGGGCCGGGCCGGCCCGACTTGAGGCGCGCGAAGGCGCGGCGGAGGAGGTCCGGGAGACGGTCCGGGGCGTTGGCGCGGGCCACCCACTTGGTCACGCCCCGGTAGTTCTGCTCGCAGTCGAAGTCGGGGCGAATGCCCCACCGGGGGAGGGCGGACTGGCCCGGCAGGAAGAGGATGGGGGAGGAGTCGGCGAAGGCCTGGGCCACGCCCGCGAAGGCGTTCTCGATGCCGGGGCCGTCCTGCACGGTGCAGACGCCGATGCGGGCCCCGTTAGAGACGCGGGAGTAGCCGTCGGCCATGTTCACCAGGGTGCGCTCGGTGCGCGTGAGGATGGGGCGGATGCCCCCCGAGGCGGCGGCGTCGATCAGGGTGTTGGCCGGGAAGCAGAAGAGGTATTCGACGCCCTCCCGCTTCAGGATCTCGACAATGGCGGCGTTTCCGTTCATGGGTGACCTCTCTTTTAAATTTAACTCTCTTCTCACACGCTGGGCAACGTAAACCAGAACGCGCTCCCCTTGCCCACCTCGCTGTCCACGCCGATCTGACCGCCGTGCGCCTCCACCGCCATTTTGCAGAACGTCAACCCCAGGCCGGTCGAATACTTCCTCCCCGACTGGCGGCTCTCCACCTGGCCGAACTTCTCGAAGATCCGCCCCCGGTCCTCCGGCGGGATGCCGGGTCCTTCATCCTTCATGGCCACCCGCACCCTTCCATCCTCCGCCTGGGCCGTGAGGGTGATGCGCCCTGAGCCGGGGGAAAACGTGATGGCATTGCCGAGGATGTTGACCAGGATGCGGCGCAGGCTCTCCCTGTCCGCGCGCAGGGATGGGAGGCCGCCGGGCAGGTCGACGCGAAAGGTCAGCTTCTTCTGCTCCAGAAGGGAACGCATCCCGTCTTCCACCTCAGAGACGACCTGGCCGAGGTCCACTTCGCCCAGGTTGAGCCGCATCTCCCCTGCCTCCAGCTTGGCCACGTCCAGCATGGCGGTGGTCATGTCGATCAGCGTCTGCGTGCTCCTGGTGGCCACGCGGAGGTATCCCTGTGCGGCCTTCTCCTCCGAGACGTGTCCTCCGACCTCAAGCAGTTGCAGATAGCCCTGCGTGGCCGTCAGGGGGTTGCGCAGGTCGTGCACGATCATCTGCGTCAGGGTCTCCCGCATCACCTCCAGCCTGCGAAGTTCCTCGTAGCGCTGCTGAAGCTCCCGGTTGACGCTGAACAGTTCCTTGTTCGCCGCGGAGAGCGCCGCGTTGCCCTCTTTGAGTTTCCGGTCCCGGATCACGATGCGGGACGCCTGGAATGTCGTGATTCCAGCAAACGCGAGGACCAGGCCGATGAACCAGGGCTGCCGCCAGACCGGCGGGACCACGGTGAACCGCAACACAGCAGGCGTCGGGTCCACGTTGAAGTCCCGGTCCCGCGCCCGCACCTCAAAGGTATGCGCCCCGCTGCCCAGGGCAAGGAAAACTTTGCTTTTCTCGTGAGCAAACGACGACCACTCGCCTCCATTCATGCGATAGGAATACTGGACCTCGTCATCCGGCGTGGCCTTCCACGGGTCCGCGCCCTTCCAGGCCAGGGTGGTGTTACCCGGTTGAGAGACCTTGTCCAGAGACAGGGTGATCTCCGTCTCCGGGGGAACGGCGTCGGGCTGGTAGCGGGTCGTGCGGAATACCCTCTGTGAGACGTTGTTGATCCAGAGCGCCCCGTCCCGCGACTGCCGGAGCGATCCAGCCTGGGTTGTTATGCGCAGGTCCGGGGGAAGGGCATACGTTGTCCATGCCTGCCCTGAGCTTGTCCTGAGCGAAGTCGAAGGACCTGCCGAACGGGTCCGTCCGCCTTGTCCTGAGCTTGTCGAAGCCTGTCCTGAGCGAGCGCCAGCGAGTCGAAGGGGATCGAAACGGCTGATCCCCTTGTCTGTGCCGACATAGACGCTGCCGTCGGCGGTCTGGAGGATGTCCAGGATGCGATTGTCCGCCAGGCCATCTCGCACGTCGTACCGGGTCCATCTCTTTCCATCATAATGAAAAGCGCCATAGGCCCGCGTGCCGACCCACAGGGCCCCTTGAGGGGTTGCATAGACCGCGTCGATGTAGGACG
>CAYRZX010000443.1:0-5007 GCA_964428665.1 uncultured Gemmatimonas sp. | reverse complement strand
ATCCTGAAATGCAGTCAAACCAGAGAAATCCTACACAACCCACCTGAACCGTTACCAGTTTTGTAAGCAGCGCCATCGGCTGGTAGATCGTAACGCACTCTTACGCTGCTTTCGTAGTTACTATACAACCCGCCTTCAGTGATGTTATTCGAGCCGATGATAATCTCTGCATGATCGTCCCACTCAAAGGAATAGAGCTTGGGATGAAAAGTATGGCCGGGGATTCGGTGCTTTATGATCTTGACCTCGATATCCCACGAGCATACTTCCTTTAAAACCTCCTGGCTTGTACCGCCCATATCAATCCCTAATACCAGGCGGACAGCAGAACCATGTGATTTGAGATTTTTCACTGATTCCTTAAACCGCGTGACCGCCTGCAAACCCACAAAGGCAGAGACGAAAATGACCCGCCTTGGCAATGGTTCCGCTTCCAATAACTCGGAAATCGTAGCGCCCAACTGAACATCTGGCTGTGTTACATACTGAACGTGCATATTTCCCCCTGAAGACTTTCAGCTACGTGAGTAGGTTGGTACCCGCAGATATCTCCTCCTTCTGCCGCAGCGCCCACGCGATGTCCTCCCGCTGAAACCGTTCCAACAACTCGAACCGGTAACGCCGCACAAAGTCGATCAGCGCCAGACGAACGAGTTCGTCCTCGCTTCGAAACCATCCGCCCTGAACCAGCGCGTCGAGGTCCGCCGCCAGCTTGTCCGGCAACTCTATTTGCATGGACTTCATGCCATCTCACCTCCTGTCTGTCCCCTCATACGCCTAACAATTTGAGCCTCCTGACGAATATAAGCCACTTCCTGGCCGGAAATCAAGCAATTTCAGCAAGTTCCAATGACCTATAAGAGTAGCCGGACAGCCACGTGGGCCGCCCGGCTATGCAGGAATTCGGGGGCGAAGTCCACTCACCGGCGGGCTGCGTCAACGGCCTCCGCCACATATTCGGGCCGGGGGGGCGAAAACACGTCGATGACCAGGCTGTCCTCCAGCACGCGGGAGCGGTGGCGCTCGTGGGGGGCAAAGCGGAAGAACGTCCCCGCCTCAAACACGAACCGCTCCTCCGCCTCCCCGACGAAAAACTCGATGCGCCCCTGGATGACGTAGCCCATCTGCTCCTCGGCGTGGCTGTGCGCCTCGAACTCGGCCCCGGCCTTCACCTCGTACCGGGTGATCATGAGGTTCTCCCCTGTGACCGTCCGGCGTCGGGCCACCTCCGAGAGGACCCTGGGCGGGACCTCGCTGCTCTTCATCACCAGTGCCATAGCTGATCGCTCCTCCATTTACCGCTTCAAAAATCGGTCCAGCACATTGCGCACGACCCGCTGGAGCGCCGGGTCCCCGACCAGACTCCCCCCGAAGGCGATGGACCCCACGGCGAACACGCCCCCCCCGCCCGGATGGTCGTAGTAGGTGATGTGCGCCCCGCCCCGCCCGTCCCACCGGCAGGCCGGGTCCGGGTACTGCGCTGACTTTCCAGACCCCATATAGTCCTCCGGGTTCAGCCCCCGCGCCAGCATCCGGAGATTCTTCGGCGACCGCTCGTCCGCCTGGTCCGTCTCCCACCCGCTGGCCGCCCCCCCGTTGATCCCCTCCCGGCCGATCAGGTCCCCGTTCTTCACCCCCGCCCCCTTGAAGACCCAGTGCGAGGCGTCCTCCACCATGTAGGGCGCAAACGTCATGTACCCGGGCCGGACGTAGCCAACGCCCAGCGTGGCGTGCTCGGGCCTCCCCACGCTCCGCCAGAGCCCCCCCGGCTCCCCGGTCTGGTGGTGCGGCCCCCCCTCCTTCCGGACCTCCATCACCCGGCCCGTCGGGTCGTAGGTCACCTTCCAGTAGACCCCGTTGCCCGAAAGATACAGCAGGCTCCCCCCGGCGCTCAGGTAGGCGTCCAGGTGGTCCCGCATCGGCCCCGACCAGTACTCCCCGTGCGTGTTGATGACCAGCGCCCGGTAGCCCCTGAGCCACTCCCCCCCCCGGTGAAGGTCCATCTCCGAGTACACATCCACCCCGTACCCGGCCCGCTCCAGCCAGTCCAGCACCCACAGCTCCGCCCGCACGAGGTGGCTCCGCCCCGTCCCCACCGGCGTGGCGACCGGCATGGGCCGGTCCAGGCTCAACCCCCTCGGGCACGGCTTGGTGTAGGCCGACATCCCCCCCCACCCGTTGTAGGCGTTCCAGGTGTTCGTGGAGGCCAGGACCGCGACCTCCCCTTTCCGGTCGAGCCGGGGCGTGACCACGAACGTCACGTGAAACGTCGCCCCGTTTGCGTCCACGCATTCCGCCGCATAGATCCCCGACCGGCACCCCTCCGGCACGACCCAAAAGAAGTCCGTCTCCCAGCCGCACCCCGTCTCCCACGCCTGCTCCGGGCACACCTGCGTCCGCCCCGGCACGTCCTTCAACTCCCCGATCACGCCCCCCGTCTCCCCGAGCCGGCGGAACGCCACCCGGTAACTCTGCGCCCCCGTCGTCATCTCGAAGGGGACCTCGTCCCCCGGCGCCGCGCTCACCCGCGCCGCGTAGCCCTGCATCTGCGTCACGTCCGGAGGCCCGATCTTCGAGGGCCGGTATGAAACGGAACCGTCTTTCGGTCTGTTCATGGTCTCCTCTTTTATAACACCTCGATCATCGTATTCCTCGTCCTCAGCCGCCTCGTCTGCGAGTAGTGGTTCACGGAGACCCCCTCGGCGATGGGCGTGGGCGCCTGCACGATGAACTCCGCCCAGTCCGGCGCGTTGAACGCCGAGAACGCCAACCGGAACCTTTCAATGAACGTGTCGTATGGCCTCGACAGGTCCGGCAGGATCACCGGCCCGGTGTCGGTCTGGTAGACCCCGTCCCGCTCGTTGGCGTTCATGGTCTTGACCGGGTAGTCCAGGACCACGCGGTACCCCTCCTCCTCCCCGAACTCCGTCCGCGCGACCAGCGGGCGGTCCTCCAGCGTCGCCCGGATGATCTCCTCCGGCGTCCCCAGCGCCCTCCCCCCGGCCAGCCGGATATCAATCCGGAGGCCCTCGTAGGCGTCCGCCACCCTGCCCACCTGCCGCTCCGGCTGCACGCCCAGGGAGGGGGGATAGAGCATGACCCCCTTGTCGTTCCGGTCCCAGCTCTTCATCAGGAGAAACTCCTCCCCGGAGAAGACCGGCGCAAAATCCGCGTTGGGGTCCATCCAGATGTTCTCGGAGACACCCACCCGCTCGCTCTTGCAGGACGCCCCCAGGACGTACTCCACAGACGCCCCTCCCCGCAGGTCCGTGACCTCGCACCGGCACTCCAGCTGAATCCGGGCGTTGTTCAGCGCGTAGGGGGACGGCTGGGACTGCGTGATCCCCGGCCTCTTCGCCCAATCCCTGCGAAAGGTCACGAACGAACGGGAGAAATCGCAGATCTTCATCCTCTATCTCCTCTTTTTAAACAACCCCTTCAGGTCCGCAAACCGCTCGAGGATCGCATCCGCCCCCTCCAGCTCCTCGCGGGACCCCGTGCCCCCCAGGACGGCGATGGACGCGATCCCCGCGGACCGGGCCGCCCGGACGTCCAGCGGCGTATCCCCTACGTAGGCCGCGCGACCCGCCTCCCGGCCCAGCTTCCGGAGTGTCAGGTGGAGGACCTCCGGGTCCGGCTTGACCCGGCGGACCTCGTCCGACCCGCTCCAGGCGCTGAACAGCCCCAGCACGCCCAGCCGGCCCAGGATGCCGACGATGTGCTCGCTCCGCTTCGTGGTCGCCACCCCCAGGACATACCCCTGCGCGTGAAGATAGTCGAGCGTCTCCCGTACCCCCTTGAGCAGGAAGGCGCTCTCCACCAGCACCTCGCGGGCGCGCGCCTGAAACAGGTCGTAGCACCGCCGCGGGTCGTGGTCCGTGAACCTGGCGAACGCCTCGTCGAGGGGGTAGCCGATGGTGGCCTTGATGGCCTCCGGGGGAGGCCGGGGGACCCCGATCCGGTCGAAGACGTAGTTGAAACAGTCCACCACGCCGTCGGAGGAGTCGATCAGGGTGCCGTCCAGGTCGAACAGGAGGGTCTCGATGCCGTGGAAGGAGGGCGTCATGCGGTCGGTTCCGTGGCAAAAATGCGCGGGGGAAGAGGGGGGAAGCGTCTGCTCCACAAATCGCTGAAGGAATCCGCCATTGGGCCGATCTTAAAAAAAGAAGCCATTTCAGGGAACAACCGGCACAAGATTTGCACTTAAGAATAAACAGTGATATACAGGCTTGTCCTGAGCATAGCCGAAGGGATGAACAGGATAAAATAAAAATCCTGCGCTGACGGCGGAGACTGATAAGGAGATCGAAGGTATGTCAAGATATAATTCAGAGGAACTCATCCGCCAGTACGGTCTCCAGAAGGGGCTGGAGCTTCTGAACGCCCTGGTCGCCAGGGACCTGGGGATGATAGACGAGCACCAGATGCGCCGATACCTGCGTCAGAACCTCCCCATTCCCGCCAAAATGTCGAATGAGCCACATTTCGTCTATTTGCCGACATGAGTCAATGGACCTGAAAGGAGGTGGACAACGATGCCTTTTCGGCCGGCAAAAAGGTTCCGGCGCAGCCGGAGGCCGCGCATTCGCCAGCGCAGCCAGAAGCGGATCTTCTATGGCCTGGTCGCCGTGGCCACCGCCATTGCCGCTCTGTTCGTTCGAACGCTGTAAACAAAAAAGGACAGTGTCGTTAACAGGGTACAACATGAAACCTCTCAAATACATCCTCTGGGCGCTCCTCAGTCTGGCCCTCATCCTCCTGGTGAACGCGAACCTCCGGAGCCCCAGGCCCCGGTTGAGCCAGGTGGACCTGGAGTTCGACGAGCTGGCGGTCTGCTAAGGAACCAGAATACAGGAGTCAGAATTCAGAATCCAGAATGAGGCTTATGGGTTTTGATTTTCTCCTGGATTCTGTATTCTGGATTCTATATTCTGCTTTTCACGTAAAGGCACTCCGCCCTCAACGGACACCGGTCGCAGTCCGGGTTGCGGGCGTGGCAGACCCTCC
>CAYRZX010000442.1:3278-5010 GCA_964428665.1 uncultured Gemmatimonas sp. | reverse complement strand
ATATAAGTCAAACAATTTCAGTCTATTATAAACGCGGAAGACCGGTTACGCCCTTTTGCTTTTCGTTCATCGTTCAGCGTTCATCATTCTGCGTTGCCTTTTCATCGTTCCGCGTTCATCGTTGTCTACTGGTTATACCGCTCTCTGTACATTTTCCTGAGCGCCTCCGCCTCCTCCGGCTTAAGGCCCTTCTGCCAGACGTGCGCGTCCTGCGCCAGGAGCTGCCGCACCTTCTGCTCGTACTTCTGCCTGAGCGCCGGCCCCTTCGTGGCGGCGATCTCCACCACCTCCGGCAGGAACTTCGTGTAGAAGTGCTTGGCCACCTCGTACATCCCGTGCCAGTGCGTGTAGTCAGGCCCCATCATGCTCGCCCCGTGCCGGGCGCGCCGGCCCTCGTGGTGCCAGAGTTCGTAGAAGACCCACTGCACGTTGTGCTCGAACGGCGCCTTCGGGTTGAGCACGCCGTCCGCCGTCAGGTCGTCCATGACCTGCTGCGCGGGCCTCGCGAACTTCTCGTTGTAGAGCACCACCAGGTCGTCGTACTGCTTGTAGAAGTTGTCCACGTAGGTGTCGTTGTGGCAGTTGAGGCAGACCCCCTTCATGCCCTTCCGGCGGTCCTCCCACGTCACGACCCTGGCCACCTTCCGGGGCACCGTCTTGCTGATCAGCTTCTCGTTCTCCACGACCTTCTCCACGGTCTGCGCCTGGTCCCCGACCTTCGGCAGGGCGCGCGTGTCGGGGTAGTCCTCCTTGAACCCGTCCTCGTAGATCACCAGGTTGAGCTTGGTGCTGATGACCGGCCGGAGCGTCCAGGAGATCCGCTCCCCCACGTCGTGGCTGTTGGCCACGGCGATGCCCTGAGGCGTCATGTAGCTGCTGATGTGGCACGTGGCGCACGTCGGCGCGGCGGAGTAGTCCCGCCCCAGCACCCACTCCTTCTCCCTGTCCAGCGCCATCCGGTCCCGGTTGGCGTAGAAGGCGATGCCGTGCTTGGACTCGTTGTAGATCTCGATCTGGGGATGGTCGGGCCCCATGTGGCACTTGCCGCAGTTTTCGGGCGACCGGGAGAGCTTGGCCTCAAAGGCGTGGCGCGAGTGGCAGGCGTGGCACGACCCCTTCGACCCGTCCGGGTTGAGCCGCCCCATCCCGCTGTTGGGCCACGTGTCCGGGTCGATCACCGGCTTGCTCTCCTTGCCCGCCCGCAGGATGCCCCCCTGCGCGTCCCGCTTGAACTTGACGATGGCCCCGTGGCACTGCCAGCACCCGTTGACCGCGTCCGCGATGTTGCCCGGCATGCCCGCCGCCTTCTCCGCCAGGACGTTGTCCAGACTGGCCAGGATCTCCCCCGCCCTGGCGTGGTGGCTCCTGGAGAACTGCTCGTACTCCCGCGCGTGGCAGCGCGCGCAGTCCTTCGGCGTGACCAGCGCGGACACAGTCGTCCCCTCGTGCGACCAGGCGTCCATCTCGCCCTTCTCCGCCGCGTGGCAGTCCACGCACCCCACGCCGTACTGCGCGTGCCGGGAGTGCTCCCACTCCATCACCAGGGCCGGCCCGTCCTTCCGGTGGCAGTCCACGCACCCCCGGTTGGCCGCCGTCACCACCGGCCCCGGCCTCTCCTCCGCCCGATGGCGCTTCGACTCGTGGTAGGCCACCACCAGCAGCGACGCCAGGAAGAGGAAGGAGAGCGCGGCCACGATGTAGCGCTTCGTCGTGAGTGTCATGTCCCCTCCGT
>CAYRZX010000442.1:0-3178 GCA_964428665.1 uncultured Gemmatimonas sp. | reverse complement strand
TCGGGCATCCGGAACCGCCGCGACAGCCACTCCTCGATGAACGGCCAGAGAAAGGCGATGGCGCCGATCGCCCCCGTCAGGACCACGCTCAGTTGCAGGGAGGTCAGCTTGAGGAGCCTGAAGTTGAAGTAGAAGTACCACTCCGGCTTGATGTGCTCCGGGGTCCGCGTGGGGTCCGCCTGCTCCCCCAGGCCCGCCGGAAAGACCAGGGCCACGACGGTCAACAGGTACATCAACAGCACCCCGATCATCAGCTCCGTCGTGGCGTGTTCGGGCCAGAACCGGAAGTGGCGCTCCCCCTCCGGCGCCTCCTCCCCCTCGAACTGCAGCTCCGTCACCCCGTGCAGCCGGATGAGCAGGACGTGCAGGCCGAGCAGGATGAACGTGACCGTCGGCAGGACGCCGATGTGGAGGATGAAGAACCGGGTCAGCGTGTTCTCCCCCACCTCCGGCCCCCCCCGCAGGAAGTAGCCGATGTAGGGCCCCGCCAGGGGGACCGCCGCAGCCAGGTTGCACGCCACCGTGGCCCCCCAGAAGCTGAGCTGCTCATAGACCAGAGAATACCCCGTGAACCCGAACGTCAGCGTCGTCCCCAGCAGCAGAAACCCGATGCACCAGTTGAGCTGCCGCGGGTGGCGGTAGGCCCCGGTAAAATACACCCGGAGCATGTGCAAAAAGACCGCCACGATCATGAAATTGGCCGACCACTTGTGGAGCGACCGGATGTACCACCCGAACCGGACCTCCCGCGTGATCGCGGCCACGCTCTCGTATGCCTGGGCCGGGGAGGGCACGTAGTAGAACGTCAGCGCGATGCCCGTCACGACCTGCACGATGAACAGGTAGAGCACCGTGCCCCCCAGGCAGAACCACCACTTCTTGAGGTGATAGGGCACCGGCTCCGCCCCCGCGTGCCGGAGCAGCTCCCAGTCGAACGGGAAGAGCGCCCTCAGCCGCCCCCGGAGGCCCGCCTCCTGCCCGGCGCGTTCCACAGGCGTCATGTCCGCCCCCCTTTGACGTCCTTCACCTCGATGTAGACCACCCCGCTCGCCTCGTTCACCTGAAGGGGCACGCGGGCGAGACTCTGCCCGGCGTCCGCCGGCGGGCCCGACGTCGCCACGCCGTCGGCGTTGAACACGCCGCGGTGGCACGGGCAGAAGAACCGCTGGTTCTCCGCCTCCCAGTGCACGTGGCACCCGAGGTGGGGGCACGTCGAGCTGAACGCCTCGAACCCCTTCGCGCCCCGCTTGACCAGGATCTGGTTCCCCTGAAGGTCGTAGAAGCTCTGGACGCTCCCCATCTGATACCGGCCGATCTGCCCGGCAAACAGGAGCCGGGTGCGCGGCTTCAGGCGCTCGGGCAGCAGGAACATCAGGGCCTGCGCGGCCAGCGTCCCGTAGCTCACGGCCAGCCCCGCGCCCATCAGGGCCGTGGCCAGCCACGCGCGCCGGGTGGTGCGGTCCGCTTCACGCATCGCATCTCCTCTTGGCCTTTATGGCCCAAAATCTGTCGGTTTACCCCTTGGCGTAAGGGCGGCCCTGCGTGGCCGCCCGGCGATTCTATCGCATCAGACCGACGGGCGATCACATAGGATCGCCCCTACGCCTACCGATAAAATCGCTTGAATCGTGGGCATTACGGGGCCACTCGGTGAAAAAATAATGGAAACGCAGCCGAAAACAAAGCAAAAATGGAGCAATTCTCAGAAACTCACATTCGTCATCACGTACGCAAAATTCCCGTCCTCCCTCAGCCCGCGCAGGAAGGTCATCGCGTCGTCCACGAAGAAATGGGAATAGCCGGCGGTGAGCGTTACGACCTTCCGGTAGACGGCGGTGACGGTCAGGTCCACCTCCTGCCCGAAGCGGTCATTCGCGGGCAGCAAAACCCCCGGCACTCCTGTCCTGGGAGTCTCCGCCGCCGTCCAGAACCCGTGCACGTCCATCCCCAGCGTCAGGCGCTGCTCCGGCTTGACGCTCAACTTGAGCGCCGCGTCCTGGAGGCCGTAGTTCCTGGTATCTAAGGACATGTTGGTGAAATAGTCCGCGAACCCGTAGAACTTGTGGTTCGTCCCGAAGAGCGTGCTGAACACCTTCGAGGACCTGCCGCGCGAATCCCCGGAGAGATAATCGTACCAGAGCGCGACCTGCCCCGGCGCCCGCCCGCCGAAGGAGACGCCCGCAGTCGCGCCTAAAAGGTTGGCGTTGATGCCGGACCCGGCCAGATCCCCGGCCTGGTGCGCGAACTCGACGCGGTAGTCCACCCTCCCCCGCTTGCCGCTCCAGTAAAACCCCGCGGTCAGACGGTCCACCCCGCCCGCCCCGGCCACGCGGTCGTAGAGCGCATAGAGGTCCACGACCTGACCCTTCGCCCCGGTGATCCGCGCATAGGCCCCGCTGAAATAGCCGTTCGGGGGGCGGCCCGGCGACGAGTCCTCCCGGAGTTTCATCAGAAACAGGTCCAGATGGCCCCCCTTTCCGGCGTACGTCGTCCGGACCCCGTCGAACGCCCTCCCCTGAGACGCCCAGTTCGACGCCCCGACCAGCCGCTCCTCGGCAAAGGCGAGTTCCTGTCGCCCGGCCCGGAGAGAGAAGGGCCTCCCGCCCATCTTCAGCAGCTCAAAGTAGCCCTGGTGCAGGTCGAAGTTGTCCGCCCGGTAGTCCGTCGAGGGGTTCGTCTCCTCGCCCCAGAGCCGCACGTCCTGGACCTGCGCGAACACCTTCACGCCCTCCGCCGGCTGGCCCGTCACCCCCATCCGTGTCCGCATGGACGTGAAGGTGTCAGCGGAGGACCCGTCCCTGAAGTCCTGCGCCTCGAATCGGGGCCTCACCTGCCCGCTGAACGCGACCTTCGCGCCGGCCTCCTCGGCCAGGGCCGCGTTCACCCAGAAAACAGCGGCGACGATCAGAGTGACCGTGCCGCTACCTTTCATACTTTGCACCTTGCACCTTGCACTTTGCGCCTTGCACTTCTTCTTTCTATAATGTTTGGTCATCTGGTCAGCCCTTTCAGGACAGCGTCTAGTTTCCGGTACTCCTCCTCCATCCGTCCGGCGGAGACGTCCCCCTCCTGCCAGCCCCTCAGCGCCGCGCAGAAGGGTCCGAAGAGGCTCTTTCGACTCGCCCCCTCCGACAGGATCGGTGCCTTCTTTTTGGTGTCCCCCTCCCCCGCCACGCCC
>CAYRZX010000441.1:3825-5089 GCA_964428665.1 uncultured Gemmatimonas sp. | reverse complement strand
GCCGGCGAACTGAGGTCGAGGGCGGTCTGTTCTCTCATATCCTGGAATCGAACCCCATGCCCAAAAAGCCCCGTGACATTCGCAAGCTGACCATCCCCAGCTCCATGCAGATGGTCGAGCAGGCGGAGGAGATGACCTGCGAGATCCTGAAGCGGGCGGGCCTGTCCGAGGAGGACGAGGACTGCGTCTGCATGGCCGTGATGGAGGCCGTGATCAACGCCATCGTGCACGGCAATCACCAGGACCCGGCCAAGCAGGTGGACCTGGAGTTCGACGTGGGCAAAGGGGCCATCGCCGTCACCGTCCGGGACCAGGGGGACGGGTTCGACCTGAATGCCCTTCCCGACCCCCGCGCGCCGGAGAACCTCCTCAAGCCCTCGGGACGGGGCATCCTGATGATCCGGGCGTGCATGGACGAGGTGAAGATCACGCCGTCCAGCCGGGGGACCGAGGTGAGGATGGTGAAGCGGATGGTTCACCCGTGACGGGGCAGGATTCCTTAAACTCGCGGGGCGAGGCGATCCGGGCGGCCGGGCTGGGGAAGGTCTTTCAGCGGGGCGACAACCGGGTCGTCGCGCTCCAGGGCGTGGACCTAATCGTTCCGGCGGGGGCGTTCGTCAGCGTGATCGGGCCTTCGGGCTGTGGCAAGACGAGTTTCCTGAGGATCGTGGGCGACCTGGAGGACCCCACGTCGGGGGAGGTCCTGGTCCACGGCCACACCCCCGGCGAGGCCCGGCGGCGGCGGGAGATCGGGTTCATCTTCCAGAGCCCGGCCCTTCTGCCGTGGCGCACGGTCGCCGAGAACGTCCGGCTCCCCGGTGAAATCTTTGGCGACGCATCGGTCAGCGAGCAGGCCCAGGCCGTCCTGGACGCCGTGGGCCTCGCGGGGTTCGAGCGGGCCTATCCGCGCGAGCTGTCGGGGGGCATGCAGTCCCGGGTCTCCATCGCCCGCGCCCTCACCTATCACCCTGCCCTGCTCCTGATGGACGAGCCCTTCGGGGCGCTGGACGAAATCACGCGCGAGCGGATGCAGGTGGAGCTCCTCCGCATCTGGCAGGCGCGGCAGACCACCGTCCTGTTCATCACGCACAGCCTGTCCGAGGCCGTGCTGCTGTCGGACCGGGTGGTCGTGATGAGCGCCCGGCCGGGCCGGATCGTGGCGGACTGCACGGTCCCGTTCCCGCGCCCCCGCGACGCGGACCTGCGAGGAGACCCGGAGTTCGTCAGGATGGTGGAGGGGCTGAGGGGGATGCTGGAGGGATAA
>CAYRZX010000441.1:0-3725 GCA_964428665.1 uncultured Gemmatimonas sp. | reverse complement strand
AAACTCATTCGTAAACAGGGCGGACACGTCGGTCTTCTGCTCGATGCGCTTCAGGTCGAACAGGGTGTCCTGCGTGTGCGTCCAGCGCTCGGCGGACTGCGCCCCAAACCCCATTCGCTCCGTGTCGGGGCCTGACAGAAGTGGGATCAGATGCTGAAAATTGGCCCTGTTGAAGGCAATGTTGCTCTCCGGGTGCCCGGCGTGATAGATGGACACGGCCTCGTCCGGGTGGGCGACGGCGTAGTCCCAGCCCCTGAGAGACGCCCGGACGAACCGGCGCACGACGTCGGGCTGCCCCTTCATGAAGGCCTCGTTCACGATGAGGTTCGTGCTGTAGAGGTTCACGCCGTAATCGGGCAGCGGGATGCGGTTGACCTTGCGTCCCCTGAGTTCCACCTGCACGGGCTGGTCCTGGGTGTAGCCCAGCAGGGCGTCCACCTGCCCGGCCAGCAGAGGGGTCGGGTCTGAGCCTGCCATCCCCACCTCCTGAATGGACGCCGGGTCTATGTTGAGCTTCGTCAGGAGCGCCCGGTACTCCTGATACTTGATCCCCTCGAAGTTGACCCCCAGTTTTTTCCCGATCAGGTCCTGCGGCCTCTGGATGCCCGACTCCGTCAGCGCGTAAATAGCCATCGGGGATCGCTGGTTGAGCACGGCCACGGACACGACCGGGACCCCCTTCGAGCGGGCGATGACCGTGGCCGCCCCGCTCGACACGCCCAGCTTGTAGGTGCCGTTCCCGACCAGAGTCGCCGCGTTGGGCGCGCCGTTGCCGTCCAGGATCTTCACCTCCAGCCCCTCCTCCCGGTAGAACCCCTTCTGCTGCGCCACGAAGAACCCGGAGTGCTCCATCTGGGCCTTCCAGTCCAGGACGAATTCAATGACGCCGCCGGCGTCCTGCCCGGACCCGCAGGAGAGGTTCGCTATCGCGATCAACAAGACGATCAACGGGCTTCTAAACCTCATCGGTCACCTCTTTTTCTACCTTCCTCGAACATCCACAGACACACCCCATCGCTTCAGAACGGCCTTCTCCACCCCGTCCACGAGGATGAACAGGAGCGTGCCCATCGCGCCCAGCGCGATCAGGGCGGCGAAGACCAGGTCCGTGGCCATCTCCGTGTTGGCCAGCCGGACCAGGTGCCCCAGCCCGGCGCTCGACCCCACGAACTCGCCCACCACCGCGCCGATCACGCTCAGCGTGACGCACATCTTGAGGGCGGCGAAGAGGTAGGGCACGGCGTTGGGGAAGCGGAGCTTGAGGAAGACCTGCCGCTGGCTGGCCGACAGGGAGCGCATCAGGTCGAGGGCCAGGGGATCGACGCTCAGCAGCCCCCGCGTGGTGTTGACGACCACCGGGAAGAAGGAGATCAGGCCGGCGATGACGATCTTGGGCGCCAGCCCGAACCCGAACCAGACGACGAACAGCGGGGCCAGGGCCTCCTTCGGGAACGTCTGGGAGGAGATGACGAGGGGATAGAGCATCCGCTCGATCACCCTGGACCAGGCCATGAGCACGGCCACCGTCACCCCGACGGACGCGCCGAGCAGAAACCCCCCGACGACCTCCCGGAGCGTCACGAGGGCGTGGCCGAGCAGGAGCGGCCCGCTGCCCGCGACCCGGCGGAAGATGTCGGACGGCGCGGGCAGGACGTAGTCCGCCACCCGGAAGACGTGGTGCCCGATCTCCCAGAGGATCAGCACGACGGCGATGAACAGGGCGGAGAGGGCGTATTCGCGGACGAAATGGCGGATGGAGGCAAGGATCTTCATGCGGTCAGAAAAGGATGACCTGGGCGTGGATGGCCCCGGCCTGGTCGTGGTGTTCGGGGTTGTCGTTGAGGGCCAGGAAGAGCGTGCCCTCGGCGACGGACTTGAAGTCGTGGTAGTTCCCCACGGCCACCGGCCCGAAGTCGCCGATCTTCATGATCAGCGCCCCGACGTTTGAGCCGGGCATCATGTAGCCCTCCCCGGCGACCCTCCCGACGATGCCGTCCGGCCCGCACCAGCCTATGGTGTTCCGCAGGTCCGGGGACCAGAGGCCCTCGGATGAGATGATGACGCGCTGCCCCTTCCGGACCTTCAGATACATCTCCTGCCACTTGGGCGTGGGGCGCACGGTCTTGGTGATCGTGATGGCCATGTCCGTTCTCCGTTTGAGTTGGGGATGAATATAACCGGCTCAGGGATTTTGTCAAGGCCAAAGCCCCCTTATCCGATCATCTTGCCCATCTTCTCCGCGACCCAGTCCACGGCGATGTCGATCATCGCCCGGCCCTTCTCGGCGGTGGCCAGCCTGGCCTCCCGGTGGAACTGCCGATCCTTCTGCGCCTGCTCCGGGCTGGAGATCGTCAGCCTTGCGCGGTCGTAATCCACGCCCTCCCAGTGGACGTGGGACGGAAAGGCCGCCAGGGCGAAGGAGGTCTCGAACTCGCTGGCGTGGCCGGGGCAGGCGCCGGATTCCATGTGGCGAGCCACGTCCTCTTTCGTGTAGGCCTCCCAGTAAGGACAGAAGTCGAGGTTGATCCCCAGCCGCTTTCGGAGGTCGTCGAGCCGGTCGCGCACGGGGCGGGTGTTGCCCGCGTGCCCGTTGACGATCAGGACGTGGCGCACCCCGCCCCGCCTCAGGCTGTCGCAGACGTCGTGGAGGAGTTCGACGAACACCTCCGGGCGGGTCGTGAGGGTACCCTTGTGGTCCATCCAGTGCTCGGAGATGCCGATGGATAGCGGCGTGGTCACGACGACGCGGGGGCGCAGCCTCTCGGCGGCGAGCTGGGCGACGTGGACGGCGCTGGCCGTGTCGTGGATCATCTCCAGGTGCTCGTTGTGCTGCTCGGTGCTGCCCGTCGGGACAATGGCGCCGACGATGCGGCCCTCGTCCACGCCCTCGCGGAACTGCCGGCGGGTCATCTTGTAGAGGAGCACGGGGACGTCGTTCATGGGGGATCTCCTGAACTTTGAAGTGATCGGGCGACGTTGTGCAAGGCCCAATTTTGCGCCCGTGCGCAAAATTTTGCGGACGTCCGCAAAATTTAAGATATTATTTCGTAGAAAGTTACACAACCGCTACCCGGCGATTTTGTCCGCCTGGTCGCAATTTTGCGAATATCTCCGAAGAAAGTCACAGCGAATACAAGGGCACAAGGATTTCTCGGTTAGCCTTCCGACGCCCACGAACGGTCTCCTCGACAGTCTTCAGCACGTTCGCCGCATAGTAGCGCGTGCCGCACTCTACGCAGACGCCGGCGGGCACGTTTTCAATGAGCACGTACTTTCCCCTGATCTTGCGAGACAGGCTCACCCTCTTTTCGACGATAAGGCCGTCGCAATATTCACAGCGTTCACCTTCCCAGAATCCCATCGTACCTCTCTCCCGGCCTACTCCACCTCGATGCGATAGCTCACCATCCACAGTTCAAGCTGTTTGAGACGCGATTTCCAGCGACTCTTGAACTGCCTCATCCACTGACGATTTTTGGCCGTGTCGGGCACGTCCACGACGACCTTGACCAGATTGTCCCGGTAAAGTGTCCCACTGGACCGCCAGTGTCCTTCCACTTTTTGTGTCTCGTAACTGGCAGCGCCAAAGTGATCCACCACTTCGAAGACGGCTTCCGCAAGCCATTCCGCCGGAACATCTCGCCCATCATTGAACTGAAGGGGAAGCAGAACCTCGAATCGCCGCCACCTGCTGCTCATAGGTCGCCTTTCCCTTGACGGTAAAC
>CAYRZX010000440.1:0-5092 GCA_964428665.1 uncultured Gemmatimonas sp. | reverse complement strand
ATCATCACAAGACCCCACAACCTGAATGAGTTTCGCACCAGGAATTAGCTATACTTTAGAGGGCAGGCAAATCAATTGCCGTCACGCTGGGGCCGTTCGACTGGGCGGCTATGGACCATTCCGTGGCCTCCAGTCGAGATCGCGCTTGACAAGGTAGAGTCAATCAAGTATCTTGAAAATGTCGTGACCAACCGATCTTTTCCTCCCCCAAAGGAGGTGTCCAGGATGCTCAAGCGATTGCCGTATAAAGAAGCGCCTGCCGGGCTCCGTGAACTCATTGACGATCTCCAGCACAATGGAGATTACCTGATCATCGAGAATGAGCAACACCAACCTCTCGCCTGCTTAATGCCTCTGCCGGATGTGGACAAAGCGCGTCGAATGGAAGGCGCTCGTAAACTCAGGGAAATTTTAGCTCAGGTACCTCCTTCTCCATACTCTGAGGAAGAGACCTACCGGCTCATTGATGAAGCCATTGCAGCGATCCGGCAGCAGGATAGAAAGCAGGCTGTGAACTGACATGCGCGTCGTCTTGGACGTGAACTTGCTCGTCAGTGCACGCCTGACTCCCATGGGTGAGGCTCAGGCGATTCTTGATCAGGCAGACGCACGGTATGACCTGCTCTTGTCGGGTTTTATTTTGCAGCAGGTCGAGCGCGTCCTGAACTATCCCCGCATACAATCTTCCTTCCCTCACCTCACCCAGGATGCCATTGCAACGTATCTTACCAGGCTAAGAACAACAGGCAACCTGGTCATTGAAACAACCCGCGTACAGGTTTCTCCTGATTCGGAAGATAATCGCATTTTGGCTGCGGCTGTTGACGGTCAGGCAGATTATCTGGTGACACGCAACCTCTCCCACTTCCCCTCCACCTACGGTCAGGTCAAGATCGTCTCCCCATCCGACTTTCACAGACTCATACGGCAGATGAAAGGCAGACCACGGGACCACTAACCACAAGACCACTGACCACAAGACCATAAGACTTTTGCATGGGTCCTGTGGTCCTGTGGTCCTGTGGTCAGTTCTACTTGATCACCACGAACGACCCTCGCTGCGTCTTCCCCATGCTCTCCGGCGCCTCCGACACCACCACGAAGTAGTAAAGCCCCGACGAGATGACCCCGGACACGTTCCACGTGAGCTGCGCGAAGGCAGCCTCCCCCTTCTGGCCCGACGTCTTGGGTACCAGGACGCCTCCGGGCTGGACGATGACGGTCTCATCCTGCTGAATGGTCTTCACCCGGTCCCCGGACGCGGAGTAGATGTGGATCTTGCACTTGCGGGGGATGTTCACGAAACGGATGTTCTGGGTGTTCGGGTAGTTGTGAAGCCCGTCCACAAAGTAGGGGTTGGGGACCACCGTCACCTTCCGCTCCAGCCGGTCGGCCTCCGGCGTCGCGGGCTGGAAGGGCCGCCGGGTGTCTCCGTCAAAGGTGCGCGCCGTGGTGGGACCCCAGCCGGACTCGTAGCCCTGCGTCACGTTCGTGCGGGCGCGGGAGACCGGGAGGTCCGTCAGGGTCTTCCGCGACCCGTCGCTGAGAGTTGCGCCCCAGTCCGCGTGCCCTTTAGCGAAGGGGCGCACGGAGTAGTGGTACTCGAACCCCGCCGCGGACAGCAGGTCCTCGTAGGTGTAGCGCCCGCCGGCATAGGTCCAGCTCCCCTTCACCGTCCGGCCTCCCTTCCCCTTTTCGATGATGTCCCAGAGTTCCCACGGCCCCACCGGAAACCAGTTCGAGCGGTAGACCCGGTAGCCTAAAACGTCCGCCTCCTGATAGTAAGGGTTGACCGCCCGATCCGAGTCGTCCCTCCACGCGATCTGCTGGCGCCCATTGGGGCTGGAGGTCAGGTCGTCGGCGGCGATGAACGCCTCCGTGGGGGACGCGGGGATGCGGTACTCGGCGTCGTAGGCGAACTGCGCCAGCCGGATGTTCTCTAACAGGGCCTGCTCGCCCAGGGTCCTCATCTCCTGCTGCTTCCTCTCCACCGGCTCGCCCGACCGGTCCCAGGTGAGCAGGTCCATGCCCCGCATCTGCGCGGGGTGGCCGGCGGCGTAGGCCATCATGATCCTGGCGCTCTCGCCCGGCCTGAGCGTGTAGGGGCCGTAGACCTGCGCGTGGACGTAGGCCACCCGGTCGCCGGGGTTGGCCTCGTCCGGGTTGTCTTTGATCCCCGGCGCGGTCATGGCGTTATACATCTCCCTCTCGGTGTTCCTGTCCGCGTAGGGGTCGTCGAAGTCGGTGAGAGACCGGACCTTCCACCATTTGGCCGCGTGAGGCTGCTCTCCCTGCGGGTCGATGTAGCCCATATTCCGGTCCTTCGGGTTGAAGGTGTGGGACGGGCCGGCGTTCCGGAAGGCCATCGGGAGCATCCCATAGGTGGCCGCGGACTGCATCTGCCCCTCGATCTGTCCGACATTTCCCCCCGTTATGCCGCCGGCCGCGCGGAACGCCTCCTTGAGATAGAACGGGTCGCCCGTGTCGTCCCAGGACGTCGCCGGATAGTCCGAGTCCCGCCAGATGGACGCCCTCAGGCCCCTCGGGAACGCCCCCCGGTAGTTGGCCGCATCTGAGTAAAAGTAAATGTCGTCCACGATCGTCTGATCTCGGTACGCATCCTGGCGATACCAGTCGGTCCCCCCGGTGGTGGGCTGCTCCATGTTGACGAAGGCGAAATAGGCGTTGCTCTGGACCTTCGTCTGGCCCGGCCTGTCCTCCCTCCCGTCTCCGTCGAAGTCGCCGGTGTTCGTGAAGGTGTAGTCCACGATCAGGAAGTCGTCGAAGTCCGGGTTGCTCCAGTCGCAGACTCTCGCCTGTGTCGTGATGCCCTGCTTCGCGTTCGTCCACTGCGCGAGGATGACCTCCTCGGGGAGGTCCGGGTTCACGAGGTAGCCGTTCAGCCGGTAGTTGGCGATCTGGGTCGGAGGGGTCAGCTCCGGCCTGGTGGCCGCGTAGAGACTTCCCTCATCCAGCGCAGTGATGCCGGGCCAGTAGGTGGACAGGGCCGGGAGGTTCCCGCCCCCCTTCCAGAGGCCCCGCAGGGGGTTGACCACGCCCCAGGTCTCCTCCGGCCTCCCCTTCGGGTCGTAGGGCACGGGCCGGATGAACTGATAGGTCGAAGGGGTGATGCGGGGGCCCGTGAGCGTGACCTGCCCGTCGGAGGTCAATATCCACGCGCACTCCCCCCGCGAGGTCGAATAGGTGTTAGCGTTGAAGACGACGGATCCTCCGTAGGCCCCGGGGCCGGACCCGCCGTTGGGGTAGAGCAGGCCGATAGACCGGGAGACCCCGCGTAAGACGGATGCGCTCGGGCCTACGTTCGTGTAGGACGATTGAATCAACGCCCGGCTGGTGGCGACGCGAGGGGCCAGGGAGGGGTCGATCTGCGCCTGCGCCGCGCCAGCACAGAGGAGCGCAGCGGCTGTCAAGGATTTCAAAATGTGGTTCATCGTTGTATCGTGCCTCCTTTGACCACTGACCACTGACCACTGACCACTGACCACTGACCACTGACCTATAGTTTTTGGGTCCTGTGGTCCTGTGGTCCTGTGGTCCTGTGGTCCTCTCTGCTACCAGTTCACCCGCATCCCCACATTCCATCGCCTCGGGAAGTGCGCGTAGTTCCGGTCGTTGATGTCCCCGTACTTCAGGTAGTTCGGGTCGTCCGGCCGGGGCTGGTCGAAGCCGTAGAAGAGGTAGTCCGTGCTGCTGGGCGGGGTCACGCGATCCCTCTGGTTGAACAGGTTGCGGATGTCGATGAATACCGTCGGCTGGAGCCGGCCCCTGGCGTGGAAGGTCTTCTCCACGGCCAGGTCGGTGCGGGTGTCCATGCCCAGTTCCCGCCAGGTCGCCAGCGCGCCGGAGGCGGCGCCCGGAGGGGTGTACTGGCTGAGCGCCCCGGTCTCGAACCGGTTGATCAGCGTGGCCCGTATGTTGCTCAGGAGGTCGCTTGCGAACTTCGGGCCGAACTTGAATTTGTCAGGCAGGGAGAGCAGGAGCGTGATGCTCCCGAAGCTGCGCCGGTCGCCGGTTTTGGGCGCAGGGCCATTGAGGTAGCCCAGGGTTATCGTGTAGACGCCCCTCTGGCCGATGTCCCCGGCCATCGGGTAGACGCCGTCCCACACCCCAACGGACCCCACCGGGGTGTCCGGCAGGGTGGTCCGGGCGCCATCCAGGAGGCCCTGCGCCTGCGCGCCATACTTCCGGATGTCCGCCGTCGTCATCTTCACCGGGATCTCCCGGCCGGTCGGGGAGGCGGCGAAGTCCACAAAGAAGTCCGGGACGAACACCTGCTGCCCGTCCGGGAACGTCTTCGTGTAGCCCGTCTGCGACAGGGCGGCCACGGCCATGGAGTCCATGAGCACATTTCGAATGACGTTGCCCCGCTTGCCGATGGTGAACCGCGCCCACTGCAGGGTGCAGGAGACCTGGAAGGCGAAGTTGTGGTTGAACGCCTTCTTCAGCGCCAGCTCGACCCCGCGCGTGTCCGCGTGGGCCCCGTTGTCGAGCGTCCGGGCGTAGATCACTCTCCGGTCCTGCGCCCCCTGCCATGTCTCGTTGGGGAAGTCGGTGAGCTGATCGACCTCGCCCTTGTAGTAGGTCGTCAGCGCCGCGGTGTAGTCGGAGACGAAGTTCCAGTCCATGCCCACCTCGAAGTTGGTGGACTTGACCGGCCTCAAAAGCGGTGTCCCGTTCCGACCGCTGTAGGTCGTCTCTAAGTTGTTGAACTGCTCCGGCGCGTCGATCTTCCTGTTGTTGTTGACGTCGATGTCGCTCGTCCGCCCGAACGACCGGAAGTCCTTGCCGTAGTAGTAGAACATGTCCGGAAACTGGTAGAACACGCCGGAGGAGAACCGGATCTGCGCCCGCGACGTGATGGGGTGGGAGATGCCGATGCGGGGGCCGAAGTCCACGTGCCAGGGCGAGTCCACCGACCAGATGGACCGGTCGTCGTAGAGATAGTCCCTGGCGCGGGTGAACATGCGGAACATGGGCGAGCCGGAGTAGGCCCCGTGCTGCTGCGTGCGGACGTTGGGGTTGAAGGCGTCCATCCGGAGGCCCAGGTTCACGATCATGCCCTCAAACTCCA
>CAYRZX010000439.1:0-5092 GCA_964428665.1 uncultured Gemmatimonas sp. | reverse complement strand
AAAGGAGGTGAACCGCCGTGCCGGATGAAGCAGGTCAGGGCAACAAGAGTGATGAGGAGCTGGAGGCCGAGATGCTCCGGATGATGCAGCAGGAGGCATCCGGCGATGCGCCTTCGGAGGCGTCCCCGGCGGCATCGTCGGACAGCCCGGAAGACGACATGATGCGGATGATGCAGCAGGCCATGTCCGAGGCCCAGGCGGAGACCTCTGCCTCCGGGTCTGCGTCGAGCGCCGACCAGATGCTGGAGATGGAGATGCTCAAGGCCATGCAGGGCGACGAGGCGGGCGGCGCGGCTGCGCCGTTCCCGGCGTTCTCCGCCCCTGCGGACACGGAAGGGCTATCCGCCGGTCTTTCGCGCATTTTAGACGTGAACGTCAAGATCACGGTCGAACTGGGCTCGAATCAGACCCCCATCAAGGACATCCTGCTGTGGGGGGAGGGGACGCTGGTCGAGCTGGAGCGGATGGACCGGGAGCCAGTGGACGTGCTGGTCAACAACAAGCTGTTCGCCCGCGGGGAGGTCGTGGTCGTGGGGGAGACGTTCGGGGTCAAGATCACGGAGTTGCTGAACGGGCCCACGAGGAAGTAAGAAAAGGCGGAAGGCGTGAGAAGTAGGGGCGACCCGGCGGGTCGCCCCTACTTCTTTACACCCACCCGTGCACGTAGTGCCCCTGGCCGGGGAAGAAGAGGGTGTCGACGACGAAGGAGAGGGTCACGCCGAAGGCCCGGCCCACGATGATGCCGATGAACAGGGGGCGGAAGCGGCGGTAGAGGGCCACGCCGCCCACCCGCGTGACGATGGCCTTGAACGACCAGACGATGAACAGCGACAGGATTTCGTGCAGGATGCTCGTCGTGGCGACGATGAAGCCCACCGGGTGGAAGGGCCAGGCCGGGAAGCGGTAGCGCATGAGCATCAGGAGGGCCACGACGGCGCCGCCGATGCCGAAGAAGGCGATGCGGGGCCAGGAGGTCTCGTAGGGCTCCTGCAACGTTGTCACCGCGTTGTTGAAGGCGTTGGGGGCGTATCGCACAAAGGGGTAGTCGTAGAAGTTGTAGGCCCCGTAGGTGTACCCGTAATAAATGGTCAGGGCGATGTTGACGGCCAGGCCCGACAGGAGCGCCAGCCAGATCGCCCAGAAGAGCCGGCGCCTGTCCCCCCGGACCAGGTCGGCCAGTTTGGCGCCCATCGACAGGGGCGTGGTGAACAGCATCCAGCTCAGGCAACTGGAGAACGCGGTGGCCGTGATGGAGGAGGCGCTGAACGAGCGGGACCCGAAGATCTGCAGGGCGAAGTCCTGCGGCGAGATGGGGGCGCCGAGGTAGAGGGTCCCCGACTCGCACACAAATTTGGCCAGGGCGATGTAAGTGATCAGGGCCGCGGGGAGGAAGAGGGCGATCATCCGGAGTTCCATCCCGGACTGCATCAGCCACCCCGCGATGAACGCCAGGCCGCCGATCAGGCAGAAGACGGCGGCGCGGCAGGACATAAATTCGTCCCTGTCCTCGACGGCGGCGTCCCCCCGGAACGCCCTGCGGAAGACGTCCCCGAGGTGTCTCCGGCCCACGTAGAGGCCCACGACCACGAAGGCGAACAGCGCCCCGGCGCACTGCCACTGGATGACCGGGTCGCTGTAGGCCCCTCCCCCCTTGTGATCCGACCCGAAGTAGAACCCCATTCGCCGGAAGACGGCGTTCTGCGTCAGCAGGAAGAGGTGGAAGAACCAGAGGCTGAACAGGACCTCCAGGTTGACGAAGTAGCCGAACCCGATGGTGTAGGTGTTGAGGTGGGTGAGCAGAGGGGGGAAATACTGGGCGAAATAGAACAGCCCCGCGTTGGGGCTCATGTTGATGCGGGGGACGGTGGGGTTGAAGTAGTTCAGGATGTTCCAGGAGATGATGCCGCCGGAGATGGCGAAGCCGGCCCAGAACAGCCGGTTCCTGAAGAGGGATGGGCGTCCCTCCTGTCCGTCGGTCGCGAGGTCGATGATGGGGTGGAGGAGGGGGTAGACGAGACGCTCGTGCTCGACCCACTGCCGGCGCAGGATGACGACGATGGAGGCGCAGACCAGGAAGCCGGCCCCGATCAGGAGGCACCACCAGAGGAGGGGCATCACCCAGAGGCCCCAGGGGATGGGCATGCCCTCCGGCAGCCCCTCGAACAGCCACTGCATGGCGCCGTTCGTGTTGGGAGGCGTCATCCAGCCGGGGATGCTGTCGTGCAGGAACTCCGCCCACCGGTTCTCCGGCGTGGCCAGATAGTAGGGGCTGGCGAGGGCGCCGAGGAAGATGCCCGTCAACCCCCGGCTGGGGATGACCGAGCCGACCAGGCCCATGATCAGGATGGTGAACAGCTCCGCCGGGCTCAGGGCGGAGGCCGGTCTGACCCGCCTGCAGGCCCTGTTCCCGACGAGGAGGCCGAGGAAGAGGGAAAGCAGGGCTATGGAGAAGTTCGTGATGTTCAGGCTGTACGAGTGGAGCACGTAGCCCGCGTAGGTGATCCACACATTGACGATGACGACGACGACGAACCCCCACAGGACCGCCCGGCCTCTCACCCCCTCCAAATGCGCCTCGGCTTCGACCTCTGCGTGTGTCTGAGCCCCCACTTCCGCCACTCCCCTCGATGCTTCCAATCAAGACCTCCTTTAATGCCGTGAGACGGCAGACGGCAGACGTGACGCCCCCTTACCCTCCCCCGTCGCTGAGGGCTACGCCGTTTGTTACCCCCTCCCTCTCCCCACATGTGGGGGAGAGGGAGGGGGCCAGGGGGTAGGTGAGGGGGGGTGACTTTGCCGTTTGCCTTACACCGTCGCTGACGCGCCGCCGTCGATGTTGATCGCCGTCCCGGTGATGTAGCTCCCCCGCGCGGACACGAGAAAGGCGACCAGGTCCGCCACCTCCTCCGGCTCCCCCATCCTGCCCACCGGGATCTCTTTGCCGCGCTGGCGGTAGAACTCCTCGAGGCCCTGCCGGGCGCCCTCCGCCTGCCAGCGGCGCTCCCACTGCCCGCTCTTGATGGACCCCACGCAGACCGTGTTGACGAGGATGTGCTCCCGCGCGTGGTCTTTGGACATCGCCTTGGTCAGGGCGATGCCGGCGGCCCGGCTGACGGAGGTGGGCACCGAGGCGTGGCCGGGGGCCTTTCCGGCGGGGGTGGTGATGTTGACGATGCGCCCCCCGCCGACGCGGCGCATGTGGGGGATCGCCGCACGCGAGGCGCGGACGGCGGAGAAGACTTTCAGGTCGAAGTCGCTGCGCCAGATCTCCTCCGTGGCGCTCTCGAACAGGTAGGCGGAGGAGGTCCCGACGTTGTTGATCAGGATGTCGAGACGCCCGAACGCCTCGACGGTCTTCTGGATGAACCTCTCCACCTCGCCGGGCCTGGTCACGTCGGCCTGCACGGCCAGGACCATGCTCCCCGTGCGCAGCCGGATGTCCTCCGCCGCCCGCTCCAGCACGTCCTCCCGCCGGCCGCAGATGGCCACGCTCACGCCCTCCGCGGCCAGCTTGAACGCAATCGCCTTGCCGATGCCGTCGCTGCCTCCCGTCACCGCCGCCGCCTTACCTTGAAGCTCTAGCTCTATGGCCATGCGGTCTCCTTTCACGTTGAGGGTTACGGTCTTTTCCGCTTGAGGCACTGTTTCACCGCCGCGAGGCAGATCTCGACCACGGTGTCGGTGTTCATCACCAGGGCGTGCACGTCGTCGCGGTTGCCGGACATCTCGATCAGGAAGGCGGCGGGCGTGCCCCGCTCGGCGGCGTAGCAGATCAGGTAGGGCTGGGGCGGGCTGAAGTCCGTGGCCCGGTCCATGTTGACCTGCTGGTAGGCCCCGCCGTAGGGCTTCTGGGTGAGGTAGCGGTCCTTCAGGCGGGCCTGGATGTCCTGATGGATCGCCTCGATCAGCGGGGCGTCTCCTTTGTGCGGCCGGAGGAGGATGTAGTCGGCGGTGTGGAAGTCGACGGCGCAGAGGGGGCGGCGCCGGTCGAGGATGCCCTGAATGATCCGGGTCTCCGGCTCGGAGGCGGGCCTCGTCCCCTTGTAGTTGTAGTCCCAGGGGGTCATCACGTCCTGCGCGTCCCGAAGCTTCTCCCAGGCGCAGTCGAAGTTCCGGTTGAGGTCCACGCCCCGCGCATTCTGGCGGGTGAAGTGGTCGTAGCCCCAGGGGTTCTGGACGGGGAGGATCTTGAAGTGGAGCCTCCGGGTGTTGAGGCCCTCGACCCGGGGGTTCTCGCAGAGGACCTCCGCCAGCCGGAGCAGGCCGAAGGCGTTCTCCCACTCCCAGCCGTGGATCGCCGCGCCGAGGTAGATCGTGGGGTTGCCCTCGTCGCCGAGGTTGAGCGACCAGACCTGCCGGCCGTCGCTGCACGGGCCCTCGGGCTGGAGGCGGAGGGCGGGGCGCCGCGCGGCGAGTTCGCGCATGGCCCCGACGAAGGCGTCGCAGGAGAGGCGCTCCGGGGAGTGTTTTCCGTAGCGGACAGCGTTGTTGACGGCGTTGCCGAGGAAGAGGTACTTGTTCGTGCTCCCGCAGGAGTTGTAGAAGGGCCGGAGGGGGGAGAGGAGGTCCAGGGCGATGATCCGGCCTTTCCCGATCTTCTCCTCGAGGAGGACCGCGCCGCCGTTGACCGTGGAGGTGGCCAGGACGGAGACGCCCCGGGACTCCTTCACGCCCACGATCTGACGTTGAAACATCTGGTTCGAGTATAACATGTCGGGGGCGCTGGAGACCGTGCCGTACCACCAGGGCTGATCGCCGACCGCATAGCCTCGGGTGATGTCGTTTTCGACCTCGATCCGGATCCCCGGCCGGATGCGGTCCATCACGTGGGTCTTGCTGAAGTGGAGGCCCCGGCCGGCGGCGTATTCGAAGAGGCAGGAGATGACCTGGCCTCCGGCCTTCGCGTAGGCCGTTATGGCCTTGTAGTCGAGTTTAGGCAGGTTGTCGCCCGATGTCACCGTCGTGATCACGTGGGCGTAGGGCCTGAGCTGGCGCAGGCCGTGGGGCTCGGCCGTGAAGTTCATCCGCCGGACCCGCCCCGGATAGAGGATGTCCAGGTCCGCGCCGACGGCCCCGCCGGGGCCGTCCGTCA
>CAYRZX010000438.1:0-5108 GCA_964428665.1 uncultured Gemmatimonas sp. | reverse complement strand
CCCTTTTTGACCGTGGCCGCGTCGAGGACGGCGCGGACGATCTTGTCGTAGCCGGTGCAGCGGCAGAGGTTGCCGGCCAGCCAGTGCCGGACCTGGCCCTCGGTCGGGCGCGGGGTTTTGTCCAGCAGGGCCCTGGCCGCCACGATGAAGCCGGGGGTGCAGACGCCGCACTGGAGGGCGGCGTGCTCCAGGAATTTCTGCTGGAGGGGGTGGAGTCCCTCCGGGCTGGCGATGCCCTCGATGGTGGTGACCTCCCTGCCCTGGACCTCCACGCCCAGGACGAGGCAGGCGTTGACGAGACGGCCGTTCAGCAGGACGTTGCAGGCCCCGCAGTTGCCGTTGTTGCACCCCTCCTTGCTGCCGGTCAGCCCCAGCTCATCCCGGAGCACCTCCAGGAGGCTCTGGCGCGGCTCGCAGAGGAACTCGACCTCTTCTCCGTTGATCCGGGTCTGCACGTGGACCTTTTTGCTCATGGTCAATTGCCTCCCTTGGCTCGTTGAATGGCTCCCTGCAGGGCGCGCCGGGCGAGTACCCCGCACAGGTGGCGGCGCTGCTCGGCAGCGCCGCGCATGTCGCTGATCGGCCTGGCGGCGGCCTTCGCGATCTCGGCCGCCTCCGAGACGGCCCCGTCTGAGACCGACTTCCCCACGAGGGCCTCGCCGGCCTCCGGGATGAACAGGGGCGTGGGGGCCACTGCGCCGAGGGCGATGCGGGCGGAGACGAAGGTCTGCTTCCTGGCGTCGAGCAGGACGGACGCCCCGGCGTTCACCACGGCGATGTCCATTTCGTTCCGGGGGATGAAGCGGAGGAAATACGCCCCGGAGCGGGGCTTTGGGGGCGGGAGGTGGATGGACACGAGCAGCTCGCCCTTTTTGAGGGCCGTGCGGCCGGGGGCGACGCAAAAGTCCTCGACGCGGACCTTTCGCGTCCCCTTCGGCCCGGCGATGGTGCAGACCGCGCCGAGGGCGATGAGCGCCGGGATGGTGTCGGCGGCGGGGGAGGCGTTGCAGAGGTTCCCCCCTACGGTGGCGCGCCCCTGAATCTGGATGCCGCCGATCAGGGAGACGGCGTCGATCAGGCCGGGATAGGCTTTGGCGATGGTCTTGTCCTCATAGATCTGGCAGCAGGGGACGGCCGCGCCGAGGGTGAGGCCTTTCGCCTTGGTGCAGGACAGCTGGTTGAGCTGGGGGATGCCCTTTATGTCCACGACGAGCCTGGCCTTTCGCCGGCCCTCCCTGAGCTGGACCAGGATGTCCGTGCCGCCGCTCAGGACGCAGGCCTGGTCGCCGTGTCTGTTGAGCAGGGAGACGGCCTCTTTGAGGGTCTTGGCGGAGACGTAGTCGAAGTCTTGCAAGGTGTCTCTCCTTTCTGGTGAGCGCTCAAGGTAGATGTAAGGCCGTGACCTCAGAATATCGCCAAATATAGCAAGGATGGGGGCGTTGTCAACAAGAAAATAGTTGACAGAACGCCCTTTTTAGATAATATTCAAATGCTTTTAAGAGAAAGGGATATGTTCAAATCGTGCCTTTTTTTTCTGGCGGACGGGGCCCGGTCCGACGTGCTGGAGGACCTCCTCCGGCGGGGGGACCTGCCGAACATCGCGTCCTATATCGTAGAGCCGGGCAGCTACCGGCGGGCGACGACGGCGTTCCCCTCCACGACGGGTCCGGCGTATCTCCCGTTCCTGACCGGGCGGTTTCCTGGCCCCTGCGGGGTGCCGGGTATCCGGTGGTTTGACCGGGCGTGCTACCGGAGGTGGGGGATGTGGGGGAGGGGGAGTTGCCGGAGCTACGTGGGCGGGGGGAGCTATCGGATGAACAGGGACCTGGACCCGTCCGCACGGACCCTGTTTGAGGTGTTCGACCGTCCGGCGTGCATTTTCAGCTCCGTCAATCGGGGGGCCGGGTTCCTGGGCAACCGCACGAAGGTCCTGCACAGCATGTTCTGGCTCTACGCCCACTTCATGGATCGGTGGGACCGGGTGGACGGGGCGGCCCTGAGGCTGGTTCGGTCGGCGCTCCGGCGTCGGCCCGATTTCGTGTACGCGGTCTTCCCCGGCGTGGACGAATACGCCCATCTGATGGGGCCGTTTTCAGAGGCCGCGCTGGGGGCCTACCGGACGCTGGACCGGGCCGTCGGGGAGGTCTGCGGCCTGTTGAGGCGCGAGGGCCGGCTGTCCGAGACCCTCCTGGCGCTGTCGAGCGACCACGGTCTGTCGGACACGCACACGCACTTCGACCCGGGGGACTTCCTGAATGCGCGGGGCTACAGGACCCTCCACTATCCGCTCGTGGCCCGGAATCGGGCGACTGCCGCCTACATGGTCTCCGGGAACGCGATGGCCCACGTGTACCTGGCCGGGCCGGAGGGGTGGGGGGGGCGTCTCTGCTACGATGCGATCCGGGGCGGGCGGGAGGACCTGGTGGGGACGTTTCTGGGGCGGGAGGAGATCGACCTGGTGATCGGGCAGAGGGCGAACGGGGAGGTGTGCGTGGCGAGCCAGAGGGGGGAGGCATTCATCCGGGAGGACGAGGGGGGGAGGATTCACTACCGGGCGGCGGGGGGGGACCCGCTGGGCTACGGCCCGATGCCCGCCTGTTTCAGCCGGGACGAGTGTCTGGACCTGACGTTCGACACCCCGCACCCCGATGCCCCCGTGCAGGTCCTCCAGATCTTCCGGTCAGGCCGGACCGGGGACCTGGTCCTGAGCGCCCGCCGGGGTTATGACCTCCGGTCGAACGATTATGAACACCCGGAGCACCACGCCTCTCACGGCTCGCTGGACCGGGAACACATGCTGGTCCCGATGGCGATCAACGTCCGCGTGAACCGGGAGCGGCTAAGGACGGTGGACCTCTTTCCGACGATTCTGCGTCTGACCGGGAGGGAGAACGGGCTGGTCGTGGACGGGAAGGCGGTTGTGTGAATGGTAGGGGCACGGCATGCCGTGCCCCTACCTCAGTGACGGAGTTCCCCATGTCCTTCGGATCGTTGCCCTGGTGGAGCGCCGGGCTGGGGCTGGATGTCGTCGGGATTCTGCTGATCGTCCTGGACCGGATCGGGCCGGAGCGCGCGGAGCGGATCGGAGAGGGTCTGAAACGCCTGGCTGACGACCTCTCCTTCCGGTTCTGGAGTCCGGGCGATGCCGTGGAGGCCCTGCAGGATGTCTACTGGAGGCGTCGGAAGGGCTTCTTTTTCCTGGCGGGGTCGGCGATGTTCTTCGTCCCGGCCTTTACGTCCGCGCTCTGCGCGCACCTCTGGCCGGTCCGTCTGTACCTGAAGGGGCTGCTCTACGTCTGGGCGCTCATCGGCGCGATCTACCTGCCTGCGGTGGCGGCCTGCGGCGCGATCTGGCTGTTGAGCCGTGGCCGTCCCTGCTATCCGACGGGCATCGACCACCTGTTTGGGGTGGCCTTCTGGGTCTTTAATCGAGGGCTGTTCCTGTCCATCCCGGCGGCGGTCCTGCTGCTGGCCGTGCCGGTGGCCGCCAACCTTCTGATCGTGTCGTACCTGATCGGGGCCTTCGCCACCCTCTCCCTCCCCTTCGCCCGCCTCCCGCTCCGGCTCTCCCGATGGACGCACGAGCGATACGCCTTTCGCCTGCCGCTTCTGGCCCTGGGTCTCCTGCTCCTGATCGCCGGGTGCACGGTGCAGATCGTCACGACGTTTTAAAAAAGCGGTCAGCCGTCAGCTATCAGCTATCAGCAAAACCAAAAGGCTTTTCGCTGACCGCTGACCGCTGACTGCTGACCGCTGCTTTACAGGATCGACAGATATTTCTCCAGCTCGTAGGACGTGACCTGCGCCCGGTAGTTCTCCCATTCGATCTTTTTGTTCTCGATGAACTTGGTGAAGACGTGGTCGCCGAGGGCCTCCCGCACCAGGGCGCTCCCCTCGGCGAGCTTGATCGCCTCGGAGAGGTCCTCCGGGAGGGTTTTGATGCCGAGGCGGGCGCGCTCCTCGTCCGTCATCTCGGCGACGTTCCGGCTG
Source organism: uncultured Gemmatimonas sp. (assembly GCA_964428665.1). Lineage (GTDB taxonomy): Bacteria > Latescibacterota > UBA2968 > SICM01 > SICM01 > SICM01. The sequence goes on along the minus strand of CAYRZX010000438.1, from coordinate 1,118 downwards.
GAGGGGGGGCCGATCTCATAGCCCTTCTCGATTCCGTCCAGGCCGGCGGCCAGCATCACGGAGAAGGCCAGGTAGGGGTTGCACGCCGGGTCAGGGGACCGGTATTCGATGCGGGTGGCGTTCTCCTTGCCGGGCTTGTAGGCGGGCACGCGCACCAGGTCGGCGCGGTTGATCACGGCCCACGAGGTGTAGATGGGGGCCTCGTAGCCGGGGACCAGGCGCTTGTAGGAGTTGACCCACTGATTCGTGATGAGGGTGATCTCCGGGGCGTGGCGCAGCAGCCCCGCGATGTAGCCCCGCGCGACTTTCGACAGGTGATACCGGTCGTCGGGGTCGAAGAGGGCGTTCCGGTCCCCCCTGAAGAGGGACTGGTGGGTGTGCATGCCGTTGCCGTTGATGCCGGAGATGGGCTTGGGCATAAAGGTCGCGTAGACCCCGTGTTTGAGGGCGACCTCCTTGACGACGATCCGGTAGGTCATGGCGTTGTCCGCCATGGTCAGGGCGTCGGTGTAGGTCAGGTCGATCTCGTGCTGGCTGGGCGCCCCCTCGTGATGGCTGTGCTCCACCTGGATGCCCAGTTTTTCGAGGGCCAGCACCGTGTCTCTCCGCAGGTCGCTGGCCACGTCGAGCGGGGTCTGATCGAAGTAGCCGCCATAGTCCAGGGGCTCCAGGGGGGACGTCGGAGCCTTGAAATAGAAGAACTCCAGCTCCGGGCTGACGTAGAAGGTGTAGCCCATGTCGGAGGCCCGCTTCAGGTTCCTCCTGAGCACCCACCGGGGGTCACCCTGATAGGGTCTGCCGTTCGGCTCCAGGATGTCGCAGAACATCCGGGCCACGCTCTCCTGTTCGCGGGGCCTCCAGGGGAGCACCTGAAAGGTGGCGGGGTCGGGCATGGCGATCATGTCGCTCTCGTCGATCCGGGCGAACCCCTCCACCGAGGAGCCGTCGAACCCGACCCCCTCCTCAAGGGCCTCTTCGAGCTGCTCCACGGTGATGGCCACGCTCTTGAGGAAGCCGAGGATGTCGGTGAACCAGAGCCGGATGAACTTGACGCGGTGCTCCTTGGCGGCGTTCAGGACGTATTCGCGGCTGCCTTCGTCCACAGAAAAACCTCGTGA
>CAYRZX010000437.1:0-5124 GCA_964428665.1 uncultured Gemmatimonas sp. | reverse complement strand
TATCAGCTATCAGCTATCAGCAGTCAGCAAAAACAAGCCGATCAGATCGGTTTTGCTGATGGCTGATAGCTGACGGCTGATCGCTTGTTTCACAGCGTCCGGTCGTAATCGTAGAGATACCTGGCGCCTGCCGGCGTCGTCTCCACGATGTCCTCGATCCGGCACCCGATGCCCTCCTTCTCGAGGTAGACCCCCGGCTCACACGAGTGCGTGGCCCCGGCGGCCATTTTCACCCCCGGCACGAACGGATGGATGAACGGCGGCTCGTGGCTGCACAGCCCCGTCCCGTGCCCCGTGTGGTGCGGGAAGTAGGGGCCCAGACCCGCCTCCTCGATCACCGCCCGGCCCGCCGCGTCGATCTCCTGCCCCGTGGCCCCCGGCCGGTCCGCGGTCATCGACCGCCGCTGCGCCCCGGCCACGGCGGCCCAGACCTCCCGCTGCCGGGCCGTGGGCCGGCCAACGGCATAGGTGCGCGTGTGGTCCGTCCAGTAGCCGTCCACCATGACGTGCATCTCGATCAACACCAGGTCGCCGCTTTTGACCCGGTAGCCCTTGTTGAACTCCAGCACGATCCAGGCGATGGCGCTCCGCCTCCCCGCGCCCACGAACGCGAACCCCCGCCACCGCCTGGCCCCTCTGCACTCCGCCCCGGCCCGCGTTATGGCCGATTCGATGGTCACGGCGATCTCCGCCTCCGTCATCCCCGGATGAAGCGCCTCCTTGCATGCCAGGTTGCCGATGGCCGCCAGCCCGGCGGCCCGCCGCATCCGCTCCAGCTCGTAGGCTGTCTTCACGCCCCGGAGTTCGTAGAGCAGCGGCGCGCCGTCCACCAGCTTCACCTTCGGGAGCGCGGCCCGGATCGCATCCCCGTACCCTGACGCCGGGAGCGTGGCGATGGTTCCGCAAAACATCGGCGCGGACAGGGAACCGAGGCTCCCCTCGTAGGCCACGCTCCCCCGCGCGAACCCGCAGCGCTTCGCGCAGTCCTTCAGGAAGTCCGCGAAACGCCGGCCCGGGTCGTCCCCTTGCAGGGCATAGGCCGGGAAGATGCGCGTCTCCGTCGGCCAGGCGTCCTCCAGAAACGGGTAGTCCTTATCCGCGGCCATCACCGCGATCTCCCCGTCCGCCGTGAAGATCGCCGCCGGGAGGTTCCCCGCCGAGGCGGGGAGGAACCCGCTCAGGTACTGGATGTTCTCGGGCGCGCGGGCCACGATCGCGTCCAGCCTGGCCTTCCTCAGGGCCTGCCGGATGCGCCGGATGCGCTCCCGGTCCGGTCCGGGCGTCAGGGCCTTTTTGATGTTGGGGTTTCGCATGGGGACACCTCGTCGATGGTGTTGAACCTATCCCTTCCATTCCAGCGCCGTGTCTATCATGGCCTTATACTGCTCGAAACAGGCCTCGCCCTGGCCGCGGATGTAGGGGGATGCGGTCGTGGAGACGATCAACCCCCGGTGGTCATCAAATGTGGCCCGGATCAGCGCCTCCGTCTCCTCCCGGACCTGTTCGGGGGTGTGCTCGTAGACGTGGGCGATCTGGATGTTCCCCTCCAGACAAAGGCTCCGTGCGATGCTCGACCGGATACGGCGTCTCAAAGGCCCGGCTGCTCCACCCCCGCTTCAGCTCCGTGCGCGCCTGGAGGTAGGCCTTGAGCCGGTCGTAGGTCGGGTCGTTGGCGGGAAACCCGGTTCGGCTGTAGACCCCCGGCCTGTCCAGTTCCTCGTTGAAATAACATCGTCTCAGTCTCTCGCGTGAAGTCATAGAAGCCTCCTCCCCTCCGCTGTCCACTTTAAAGGCCGGGCCAGTCGATCCATCCGCGCATCCGGTAGACCAGCAGCCCCACGTACTCGTGGCAGACGTTCTGAAGCCGCCAGATGTTGGACCACGAGAATCCGTCCGTCCAGCTCGGTCTGGGGGCCGGCACGGCGTGCGGGATGACCGTGAACCCCTGCTTCCGGAACACCGCCACGGCGCGGGGGACGTGGCTCGCGTGGGTGACGAGCACGATCTTCCGGACGCGGGCGGGGTCCAGCCGCCGCCGCGCGGAGATCCCCTCGTGGTAGGTGTTGAACCCCGGCGCCAGCACGATGCAGGAGTCCGGAATGTCCAGGCCCCGCGCGATGATCTTCATGGCCCTGGCCCCGCCCAGGCTGTCCCGCCCGCTCGCCCCGGTCAGCATCACGAGCGGCGCGCGTCCCGCCAGGAAGACCTGGCACCCCACGAAGGCGCGCTCCGAGGAGCCGCCCGTCGGCGCCCCGAAGGGCGTGGCGTCGCTGCCGAGCACCACCACGGCGTCGGCCTTTTCGTTCGTGTTCCGGGGGACCCAGGACATCAGGAGGGCGGAGATCAGTATGACGAAGACGTAGCTCGTCAGGACAAGAACGAGGGCCAGCCCCCCCAGACCGATGCGATACGCCCTCTTGAAGTCTCTCCCGTCCTTGAGCCGAAAGAGCAGCGCCAGACAGAAGACCACGACCACGATCAGCGGGCTGAAGGCCAGCCCTTCTATCAGGTGTTTGAGGAGCATCAGCTCGAAACCCGGTATTTTTCCAGGGCCTTCGTGTCCAGCTCGCACCCCAGCCCCGGCTTCATCGGCACCACCGCGTAGCCGTCCTCGAACCGCAGCCCCTCCACGATCAGGTCGTCCTCCCGCGTCCAGCTCCCCACGAAGTCGCACGCCAGGACGCAGTTGGGGGCGGCGGCGGAGGCGTGCAGGTAGGCCATCTCGATGATGCCCAGGTCGTTGCCGGACCCGTGCCAGACCGGGATGCCAGCGGCCTGCGCGATGGCCGCGTTCTTGACGAACCCCGTCATGCTCCCGCCCAGGTTGAGGTAGTCCACCGCCTCCGCCTTGATCGCGTTGATGATGGAGTTCGGGTCGCCGAGATGGAGCGCCACCGGGATCGTGGTGGCCGCGCGGAGCTGCCGGTACCAGTCCAGGTTCCACTTGCGCATCGGGTCCTCCAGCACCTCCACGTTGCCCAGCTCCTCAAACTCCTTCGCCAGGGCGATGGCCTCGGAGGGGCGGTAGAACCGCTCGTTCGGGTCCACGGTCACCTTGAAGTCCACGCTGGTGGCGTCCCGGATCGCCCGGACCCGCTCCACCATCGGCTCGTCCGCCGTGCACTTCAGCTTGATCCCCCTGAACCCCTGCTCGTAGCCCTTCCGGGCGCTTCTCGCCCCGTCCTCCACCGTCTGGTGCCCGATCCAGTAGTCCGCCTTCACCCGGTCCCGACACGCCCCGCCCAGGAGGGCGTGCGCCGGCAGGCCGTAGTGCTTGCCCAGGATGTCGAACAGGGCCATCTCGAACGCATCGTAGGCCGGCCCCCGGCCCCCCCACGGGCTCTCCCAGGACCGGTCGTGCGGCCGCAGCGGCGCGGCCAGGGGCGCGGGGAGGTGCTGAAGACACATCCCGCGCGGGTCCTTCCCCTCGATCTGCCTCGCAAACGCCTGGACTGCGTCCAGCGGGCAGCCCCGTCCCGTCTCCCCGACGCCGTCGATCCCGTCGTCCGTGCGCACGCGAATGATGTGCTTGGGGACCTGGTCCCACCCCGCCGGGGCGTTGCTGTGCACCGTGCCGGGGATCGTGGGCACGACGACGGTCCAGATGTCGGTGTGTGTGATTTTCATGAAAGCCTCCTGTTTTTGACTTCTCCCCTCTCCTTTAGGAGAGGGGCCGGGGGTGAGGTCTCATTTCCACTCGCACGCCACGGTCGCGGCCACTGCCGGCCAGCCGCTCTCCATCGTCACCTGTGCGACCGTCAGGACCTCCCACGCATCGCCCACCTCGAAGTCGTAGACATAGCCCTTCGAATAATCCATCGGGTCCTTCAGTCCCTGCACGAACGTCACGTCCCCCAGGCTGACCTCCGTCGTCCCGTGGGCGGCCTTCGAGACGCCCCGGATGGTGTAGCAGGCGTCGCGGGGCCCGCTCGTGTGGACGCGCAGCATCGCCCCGGTCAGCCGCTCCCCCGCGGGCAGGTCCGCGTCCACCCGCACCCAGGACGGCCCGGTGTCCCCCGTGTACATCGCCGTGATCCGGCCCGTGTAGGCCGGCCTTGAGATCGACAGCGCCCTGCCCGCAGCCTCCACGCGCGTCCCGCCCACGGTTAGGAGGGACTCCAGCCGCCCGTCCCGCGCCGAGACCACGACGAACCGCCCGGCGGCCCGGACGCCGTCCCCCAGGTCAAAGGCCCGCGCCGGGTCGTCCGACGACAGGATCGCGTCCACGCGCCCGTCGGCGGTCTCGACCCGCACCGCCGCGGCCGTCAGGTCCTCCGGCCCGAGGCCGAGGTCGATCCGCTCGACCCGCCTCAGATTCCGCCGGTCCCCGCAGGGCTCCACCACAGAGACGAACAGACTCCTGAGGCTCGCCCGGCGCGCCAGGACGTAGCGCAGCCGGCGCGGGTTACCCGGTTTGTTGCGCGGCGGGTCCCCGTGGGCAATGGCCGCTTCGTCCACGTCCGAGAGCACCGTGTAGCGCACGCGCACGTCCCCGTCTCCGACCTTCGTCCCCCAGGTGTCCTTCAGGCGGTAGGTGACCGACCAGCCCGGCGCAGGGGAGGCCGCCCGCGCCACGTCGTAGAGGTAGGAGAACCCGCTCCCCCGGTAGCGCCCGTCCGGCGGCCCGTCGTAGTGCTGGCCGAAGGGGATATCCTCCCCCGCGTAGGTCCCCCGCGCCTGCTCGCGCAGGGCCAGCCCCTCCGTCTCGACCTCCCCCTCGCCCGCGTGGAAGCTCAGGACGTGGTCCTCTCCGCCGTCGGCCCGGAACAGGTCCACAAGATACGACTCCGCCGGGGACGTGTCAATCATGATGAGCGTCCTGCGGTACTCCCGCACGCCCGGATAGGCCTCCGGGGACCGCACGTCGATCATCCTCGCGCCCCCCGCGTCCACGCAGGCCAGGCAGCGCCCGCCGAATCCGGCCTCCTGCGCCTTCCGGCCCACCACGACGGCGTTGTGAGAGATGGTGTTCTTCGTCCACCCGGCCCGCGCCGGCCAGCGGTTGTCCGCGTATTCGGGGTATCCCAGGTCCGGCAGGATGTCCATGCCCCGGTAGTAGAACCCGTAGTTGAGCCGGTCCCAGTGGCCGTGCCCCCAGGTCCTGCCGTAGTAGAGCCACGCCGC
>CAYRZX010000436.1:0-5155 GCA_964428665.1 uncultured Gemmatimonas sp. | reverse complement strand
GGCAGGATGGCCTCCTCGGTCTCGCCCACGGTCTCGTCCGCGATCATGTCGTAGAAGCCCGGCGCCCCCAGCTCCTCAGCCCGCTTCTCCAGCCGCTCCCGGATCTCCTCCTTGAGCATCTTCGGCATCCAGACGATCCGCAGCAGGCCCCCGTCCCCCACCAGGAACTTCCGCTGGCAGATGTTGTACTTGCTGTGCCCCACGAAACCGGGGGTCACCTGCCCCCCTCCGATGGACCCGGCCAGGGTCGTGAACTTCATGCCGCAGGGCGTCATCCCGGCGTACTCCCGGTTGACCGTCATCACCCCGTTGCACAGCGGGGCCACGGCCGCGATGCACTCGCAGCAGCCGCACGTCGTCATCGGCTCGTGCATGATGCTGTAGGCGCTGTAGCGCTCCACGTTCCCCCGCGACGCCTTGTACACAAAGGCGTTGACCCCATCCCACTGCCCGTGCCGGTCGTCCGTGACCCGGCCCTTGGGCACGGGCTGGTTGGGACCGGTGGGGTTGATCTCGTTGGACGCCTTGCAGTCCAGCCAGTTGTAGGCCCCGCACAGCCCGGTCCGCTCCGGCGTGATCACGCAGACGTGGTTGGGCGCGAACGACTGGCAGAGCGTGCAGGAATAGTACACCTCCGTCGTCTCGTCCGTCATCCCCTCGATGCGCGCGTCCCGGTGCCGGTAGACCTCCTGCGCCTGCCTGACCACCTCCCGGACCTTCTCCGCCTCCGTGTAGACCTTGACCTGCACCTTGTCGAAGATGGCCCCGAAGTCCTGGTGGTACTTGGCGTGCAGGATGGAGCCTAAGTGCGCCAGGCGGAACCCCTTCTGCGCCGCCGCCTTGCTCACCCGCACCCAGGCGATGTCCCGCTGCCCGATGTGCATGACCCCCTGCGCGTAGTTGATCAGGTGGTGGATCTGCCGCTCTAAGATCGGCTCGAAGTCCTCCTGCATGTTCCGGCCCGCCACCTCCGCCACGATCGCCAGCGGGACCTGTGAGCCTTCGGGGAGCGTGTCCAGGTCCGGCCCGATGACCTCGACCTTTCCGTCCTCCACCTCGTTCAGCGGCCTCGACGTCGTCCACTCCACGGCCGGCGACCGCCCGCCTCCGCTCTCGCAGTAGAGGTCCTCCTTCCGCACCCGCTCCCCCTCGAACGCCGGGCCGTAGGCCACCGGGATGGGCACCTGAGAGACCGTCACCTTCAGCCCCCGCACCTCCACCGCCCTGGCCACGATCTCGTCGTGCGGGACGTTGGACACGACGTGCTCGTAGGTGCAGATGCCCGTGGGCCGCACCTCCGGGATGGGCGTGTCCGCGATCACCGGGAAGCCGTAGTTGATCGCCCCGGCCGCGTTGGCGTACCACTCCTCAGACACGTAGCCCAGGGGCATGACGAACGCGAAGATGCGGTCCTTGTTGTAGATCAAAATCTTCCGAAAATCCCCCGGCTCGATCCCCCCGAACGACATCGCCGCCCGCGTGGCGAACCCTAAGGCGAACACCGCCGCGCTGATGTCCGGCCCGAACGGGACCAGGCGCGTGGGCCACCCCACCTGCACCCCCGCCTCTAAGAGCTGCTCCGCAAAGCGCGTCCCGTTCTGGTCCGCGCACATGAACACGTAGAGGTTCTTCTCCTGCAGCTCCTGGGCGATGCGGGCCGCCACCTCCGGCGAGGGGGCCGCGCCCGCGATGGCCGCGAAGCCGGGGGCCGTGCCGTCCACGAACTCGATCCCCCGCTTCCGGAGGATGACATCGTCCGCCGCCCCCAGCCAGTGCGTCCCGTTCACGATCTCCTCCCCCTTCGCGTAGAAGTCGGGCGCCTCCAGGTAGCGGATGGCCTCGGCCATCTCCTCCGCGAACAGCGTGGCCATGCCCGCGTCCAGCGCCGGGGCCAGGTAGGGGAGATGCACCTTCTCCTTCACCGGCGGCGGCAGGAGCGTCCGGCAGAGCCCGAAGACCCCCTCCATGTCCCCCAGCCGCTCCACGCGGGCGCCGGTGATGCCGTAGATGATGGGCAGGTAGTAGGCCGTGTTGGGGAACCCGACCTCCTGTCTGGCCCCCCATCTGTCCATCGCCTCCCGCCACTTCTCCTCCGCCCGGCCCACGATCTGATGGGCCCCTCTGATGGCGGCTGAACAGATGATCTTGGACACGTCTCAAGCCTCCTTTATTCGGTAGCAGAGACGCCCCGCCAGGGCGTCCACATTCCCCCTTTCTCCCCTTCTCCCCTCCCCGTGTCGGGGAGGGGCAGGGGGAGGGGTCTTACACCAGTTCCCTTCTCATCGCCATGTCGAACAGGACGCGCTCCCGCGCCTTGTCGATGCCCAGGGCCTTCCGCTTCTTGTCGATGTGGGCGATCATGAGCCTGGCCGCCTCCATCGGGTCCGGCTCAAACGCCCACCGGCCCCCGTAGGTCCCCTCGAACCCCTCGAACAGCAGACGGCTCAGCTCCGGGCTCCCCGCCGTCGGCCAGGTCACCCCGAACACCGTGAACACCCCCGACGACACGAAGTACTGCCCGATGGTGATGGCCTTCTCGCTCATCCACTCCGGCGCCGCCCCCGCCACCGGCAGGTCCGAGATGTCGTCCCCCAGCCCCCCCTCCTTCACCACCGCCGTGGCCGCCATCAGGATGCGGGTGTTGTCCACGCACGACCCCAGGTGCAGCACCGGCGGGATGCCCACGGCCTCGCACACCTCCGCCAGCCCGCTCCCCGCGTGGAGCGCCGCCGCCTCCGGCGTCATCAGCCCGGCCTTGGCGCAGGCCATCGCCGCGCAACCCGTCTGCAGGACGATCACGTCGTTCTTGATCAGCTCCTTGACCAGCATAATATGGGCGCTGTCGTGGGTCGTGCGGGGATTGTTGCACCCCACCACGCCCGCGATGCCCCGGATGCGCCCGTTGATGATGTTGTCGTTGAGCGGCCGGTAGGACGCCCGGAACATCCCGCCCAGGAGATAGTTGATCGTCTCGTGCGAGAACCCCGCCACCAGGTCCATCTCCATCTTGGGCACGTCCACCTTGCCGTTCTGGTCCCGCAGCGGGAACCGCTCGATGGCCCGCCGCACGACCTCCTTCGCCGAGTTCAGGGCGTCGTGCTCGTTGAAGGCTATGTGCGTGGCCCCCGGCATCTTCGCCTTCGGGGAGGTGGTGATGATCTCCGTGTGGTAGCACTGCGCCACGTCCGGCAGCGACTGCATGATGCACTGCACGTCCACCACCATCGCCTCCACCACGCCGCTGACGATGGCCAGCTCCTGCTGGAGCATGTTCCCGGCCAGGGGAATGCCGTGCCGCATCAGCACCTCGTTGGCCGTGCAGCAGATCCCGCTGATGTTGATCCCCTTCGCCCCCTTGGACTTCGCCAGCTCAACCAGCTCCTTGTCCTGCGAGGCGATGACGACCATCTCGGACAGCAGCGGCTCGTGCCCGTGCACGACGATGTTCACCTGCTCCGCGTCCAGAACCCCCAGGTTCGCCTTCCCCGCGATCGGCACGGGCGTTCCGAACAGGACGTCCTGCAGCTCCGTGGCGATCATGGACCCGCCCCACCCATCCGCCAGCGCGCAGCGCGCCCCCTGGCGCATGATGTTCTCGTAGTCCAGGTCCACCCCCATGGCCGTCCGGTGCATGACCTCCACGACCTCCCGGTCTATGCCGCGCGGGGTCACCCCCATCTCCTCCCAGATCTTCTGCCGCTTGAGCGGGGCCCGCCTCGTGAACAGCAGCGACCCGCCCTGCCTCCCGAACTCCGCCACCGCCTTCTCCCCCACGTCCACGGCGATGTCCCGCAGGCTCCGCCCCTTCACCTCCACCCCGAAGTCGAGCGCCACCTGGAGCAGCTTCTGCCCGTCCTTGATCTCGTAGCCCGGCACCTCGCCCCTGGCCGTCTCCAAAAACGTCTGCGCCACGGCCCGCCCGTGGTCCGAGTGCGCCGCCGTGCCCGCCGCGATCATCCGCGCGAAGTTCCTCGCCGCGACCGTCTCCACCGTCGCCCCGCAGACCCCGCACCGCTTGGCCGTCTCCTCCGGCGTCTCGGCCTTCCGCCTCGGCGCCGGCAGCCGGCACGGCCCCATGCTGCACATCTTGCAGCAGCTCCCCTCGCTCCCGATGGGGCACGGCTTCAGGTCTTCCGCCCGGTCGAACACCGTCCGGACCCCGTCCGCCGCGGCCTTCTCGAACATCAACAGCGTCGCCGCATCCGCGCTCTTGGCTCTGTCGTCCGCCATGTGTCGTCCTCTCTCTGAGATCAGCCTATTCCATCAAATCCTGGATGGCCTTCCGGATGAGCTTGACCGCCTCCGGGTGCCGCACGACGAGCGCGTCCGCCCCGGCCACGAGCAGGGACATCGCCGTGACCGCCTCCATCAGAATGCCCCGCTTCGCCTCATCCCCTAACTTGGGGTCCTCCTCCCGGCTCGTCTTGACCTCCTTGACCTTCCAGACCTCCCGCCCTAAGTTGCAGACGATGGGGAACTGCAGCCGCTCGTCCCCCTGCGTCAGCGCGGCCATCCGGTCCCGCTCCATCACGGAGTAGGTGTACTCCAGACCGTAGCCCAGGCCGCCCGTCGTGGGGTCCACCACGATCTGCGCGTCGGGCACGCCCAGGTCACCCAGCAGAATATTGAGCTGCTTGCACAGGTTGATGTCGATGGGACTCGTGGCCAGGACCGTGTGCTTGTAGCCGATGGCCGCCGCCCCGATGGCCTTGTAGTTCCCCTCCACCACCGGGCCCAAGATGAGGCGCTTGTCCTGGCAGGCCTCCGCGACCTTCCGCAGGACCTCCGCATCCTTCTCCTCGTTCTCGCACCCCCAGACGATGAGCGGAACCTCTACCGCGTCGGCCACTCGCTTGACCGTGGCCGCCACCTCGTCCGCCGGCCGGTTCTGGCCATTGGGGTCCGCGCTGTTCAACTGGAGACAGATCATGTCCGCCCCGTACACGTCGATGCACTTTCGGGCCCACGCCACCGGGTCGCCGGTCACGTCCCGGAACGGCTCCACCGCGGCCTCCGCCCAGTCCTCCGGCGGCGCGTCGCAGACCTCCATCGCGATCCGGGGCGGGTGGGGCATCGCCCCCTCGAACAGGTGGAAGGGGTAACAGGTCTCCCCCCCCACCGTCACCGCCCGCTCCCCGGCCCCCAGCACGACCTC
>CAYRZX010000435.1:0-5193 GCA_964428665.1 uncultured Gemmatimonas sp. | reverse complement strand
TCGCTTCTTCTGCCTGGCTGCCTGATCATCACTTTTTTGCCAATGTCCAGTTCATTATTTTGAAGGAGGAGAAGATGGTTACGATCAAGGACACGGCTGAGAAGTTCTTCCACGCGTGCGAGGCGGGTAAGGGATGGGAGGCGTGCAGCGTCTACTGCATGCCCAACGCCACCTTTTGCGCCCAGGCCGGGCCGCTGCTCGAAGTAAAGACGCTCGCGCAGTACACGGACTGGATGAAGGGAATCATGAAGGCCTTGCCCGACGGCCACTACGAGGTAAGGTCGTTCGCCACCGACGCGGCGCGGAACAACGTTGCGGCCTACGGCGTGTTCCACGGCACCCATACTGGGCCCGGCGGCCCGGTTTCGCCGACGGGGCGTAACACCAGCACCGACTACGTCTATGTGATGCAGTTCGAGGGTGACAAGATCGTCCATATGACCAAGATCTGGAACGATGGGGTCTGCCTGAAGCAGCTGGGATGGGCCTGAACCCGGCCAGCGGCTGCAACCGAACGAGAAATTCCCGCCAGATGACCTGTCTGGCGGGAATTTCTTCCGTGAATTTGAAGGAAGGATATCTCATGGCAACCCAAGCCGGCGTTGGATTTAGCGAGAACCCGAGATCCAGAGAGGCCGGGGCCGAGGCGGCTGGGGCCGCCCTGGCGGAGGCGGGCGTGGAGGCGTGCGACCTGGCGATTATGTACTCCACCTCGAAACACGACCCGACGGGACTGCGCGACGGCGTGCGCTCTGTCATCGGGCCGAAGGCGCGGCTGATCGGGGGCTATGCGGTGGGCGCTTTTACGAGGGACCGGCTGGGATATGAGGGCTACCAGGTGGGGATGACCGTGATGGCGTCGGATTCGATGCAGGTGGACATGTTCATCGAGGGGGGCCTGCCGGACAGAGAGACGGAGGTCGGGGTCGCCCTCGGCAAACAGATTAAGAGCAGGGAATATGCGGGGGCGCCCAACATCCTGCTCATGCACGACAGCATCAAGGGGAGGCCGCCGGAAGGGGTTTCGTTCAACCTCAACTTAGCCACGCCGCTGATCGAGGGGGTGGGGCAGTCCCTCGGGAACTGGCCGTCGGCGGCCGGCGTGGGGATGATCGGGGATATGCAGGGCAACCCGACGTATCAGTGGTTCGACGACCGGGTCGAGCAGCAGAGCGCCATGGCCCTTGTCCTGTCCGGGGGCGTGCGGATGGACACGATCATCATGCACGGCTGCAAACCGTCCAGCGGCTACCACACGATCACCCGCGCCGAACACAACGTGGTGCTTGAGATAGACGGCAGACCTGCAGCCGAGGTGATTGCCGAACTGCTCGGGGATGCCTACAAGGGTTGGGAGGATTACCCGTTATTCGTGACGTTTGGCGTCAACAAAGGAGACAAGTTTGGGGAGTTTAAGGAGGAGGAATACGCCAACCGCCTGGTCGTGGGCGTGGACAGGGATCGCGGCGGGCTGATCATGTTCGAGCCTGACCTGAAGACGGGGACCGAGGTCCAGCTGATGCGGCGCAGCATCGACTTCGACTACATCGGGGAGCGCGCCCGGGTCCTCCTCGAACGGGTGGGAGACCGGAGGCCCTTCTTTGCGCTGTACGTCGCCTGCGCCGGCCGGGCCAGCGCGTTATGCGGAACAGACCGGGAGGAGGCCGAGGAGATCCAGAAGATTATCGGCGCCCGGATGCCGTTGCTGGGCATGTATTCGGGCGTCGAGATCGCGAAGGTCGGCGACGGGATGCAGGCCCTCGACTGGACCGGGGTGCTCTGCGTGTTCAGCGAGTAAGGTTTTAGACTTTCAGAACCGTTCTCAGCCGAAGGGGGGGGCAGAGACAGATGATCCCAAAGAGCGATGACGTTGATTCTCTGCGCAGGGAGATCGCCTACTACAGGCGGCAGCTCGACGAGATGGCGGGGGAGAACGTCAAGCTCGACGTCGCCATCTCCGGCCTGCGGCACGAACTCAGGCAGAAGCGCAAGGGCTTTGCCCTGCTCACGGAGCTGCACCAGACCGTCGGCGCGCACAAGGAGATCTCATCCATTTTCGAGGTCACGCTCCGGGCGGTCAACGCCACGCTGGGCATGGACAGGACCGCTGTGCTCGCGCCCACGGAGGAAGCGCACTATTACCGCCCGGGGCAGTGGCTGGGGTTTCAACAGGAGGATGCCGGGCGTTTCTCCTCCATGTCCATCCGGTTTCCTCCGAAGTTTGCCGAAGGCAAGGGCTTCCTGCTGGCGAACAAGGCCACCCCTCCAACGCCCCTCATTGAGGAGATCAGGGCCGCCTTCCATCTCCCCTATTTCATCTGCCTGCCCGTGGTGGTGGACAGCGTCCCCATCGGTCTGCTCCTGTCCGGGCGGCTGATGGAGGCCCAGCCGTTCTATCCCCCTCTGGACCAGGGGGACGTGGACACGTTTCAGGCCATCGCCGGTCTGATCACGGCCTCCGTCCGGAACCTGCGGCTCGCCGTGTTCAAGGAGATGGACCGCCTCAAGACCGAGTTCTTTGCGAACATCTCCCACGAGTTCCGCACGCCGATCACGCTCACGCTCGGCCCCCTGGACCAGATTCTGAAGGGTCGGTACGGCGATGCGCCGGATGCCGTTCGGGACCAGCTCCTCGTCATACAGCGCAGCCAGAGGGTCCTGCTGGGCCTGATCAACCAGATTCTGGACCTGACCAAGCTGGAGGCGGGCCGCCTGCGGTTGAGGGCCACGCCCATGCCCGACGTGAACCGTTTCGTGGAAGAGCGGGCTGGCCGGTTCCAGCCGGTGGCGGAGCAGCGCGGGGTTGCGTTGAGGGTCTCGCTGGACCCTCAGGCGGGCTGGGCCGATCTCTTCGCCGACCGGGAGATGTTCGACAAGCTCCTGACCAACCTTCTGTCGAATGCCTTCAAGTTCACGGAGCGGGGCAGTGTAGAGGTGTCCACGGCGATTCACGAAGGGCGTTTCCGGCTGGCCGTGAAGGACACCGGGGTCGGAATCAAGCAGGATCAACTCCCGTATGTTTTCGACCGTTTCCGGCAGGCGGACGGCAGCGAGTCCCGCGAATACGCCGGGACCGGCCTGGGACTCGCCCTGGTCAAGGAGATCGCGAAGTTGCACGGCGGGGAGGTGACGGTGAACAGCCATTACGGGAGGGGGAGTCTGTTCACGGTGACCCTTCCGCTTGGAAAGGCGCATCTGGACCCCGCCTCACTCGTCGAGGCCGTGGCGGAGGAGGCGGCTCAGGCGGAGCCGCACGAGATGGCCGCCGTCCACGAAGGGCAGGCGGATCAGGAGAGCGCGGAGATGGCCGATTGCCAGGCCGAGGCCGCGTTCGACCCGGCGAGGCCCACGGTTCTGTACGTGGAGGACAACCCGGACCTGAGGCGTCATGTGCGCGATCTGCTCGACGCGCACTACAACGTCTTCCTCGCGGTGGACGGGCGGGACGGGCTTGTCAAGGTCAGGAGACACAGGCCGGACCTGATCCTGGCCGACCAGATGATGCCCCACATGAGCGGGCGTTCGCTCTTGCGGGAGCTGCGCAGCGACCCGGAGCTGCGCCCGATCCCTGTGGTCTTTCTGACGGCGCGCGCCGGGGCTGAATCGCGGGTTGAGGTCCTGGAGGCAGGCGCGGACGACTATCTGACCAAGCCCTTCGACGAGGGGGAGCTGCTGGCCCGCGTGAGGAACCTCCTGCGGGCGCGGGCCCAGGAGCGCGAGATCGCGGCCCTCAACCGGACGCTCGAGAAGAGGGCCGGAGACCTGGGGGAGGCCAATGAGCGGCTGCAGAAGGAGGTCGGTGAGCGGAGACGGGCGGAGCAGGCCCTGCAGGAGGCCAACTGCCTGCTGGAGCAGCGGGTGGCGGGGCGCACCGCGGAGCTGAAGGAGGCCCTTGAGGAGGTCGAGAGGTTCAAAAATCGGCTGCACGCGGAGAACGTCTACCTGCGGCAGGAGATCGAGCTGACCCATAACTTTGAGGAGATCATCACCCGGAGCAGGGCCTTCAGAAGGGTGCTGGAGGGCGTGGAACAGGTCGCGGGGACCGCTGCCACCATGCTGATCCTCGGAGAGACCGGCACCGGCAAGGAGCTGGTGGCCCGCGCCGTTCACAGCCTCAGCGCCCGCAAGGAGCGGCCTCTCGTAAAAGTGAACTGCGCGGCCCTGCCGGCCAGCCTCGTCGAGAGCGAGCTGTTCGGGCACGAGAGGGGGGCGTTCACCGGCGCGCTGGGGCGCAAGGTTGGGCGCTTTGAGCTGGCCGACGGGGGGACGGTCTTCCTGGACGAGATCGGGGACCTGCCGCTGGAGCTGCAGGCCAAGCTGCTCCGGGTGCTGCAGGAGGGGGAGTTTGAGCGCCTGGGGGGCACGTGCACCCTCAAGGCAGATGTGCGCGTGATCGCGGCCACGAACCGGGACCTGGAGAGGGCCGTGGAGCGCGGGGATTTTCGGGAGGACCTCTTCTACCGGCTGAACGTCTTCCCGATCCTCTGCCCGCCGCTGCGGGAGCGCAGGGAGGACATCCCCCTGCTGGTGTCGCACTTCGTCGAAAAGTACAGCGCCAGGGTCGGAAAAAGGATCGAGGCCGTTGCGCCTGAAGTCATGGAGGCGCTTCAGACCTATTCCTGGCCGGGGAATGTCCGGGAGCTGGAAAACATCGTCGAGCGGGCGGTCATTCTCAGCCGGGGGCGGGAACTCGCGCCGGGGGACTGGCTCCCCAGGGCCGCCTCCTCGAACGGGACTGCCGTCCCCACGCTGGCGGAGATGGAGCGCGAGCACATCACCGGCGTGCTGGAGCTGGCCGGCTGGAGGGTGCGAGGGAAGGGGGGGGCGGCCGAACGGCTGGGGATGAAGCCCACGACCCTGGAGGCGAGGATGAAGAACCTGAACATCGCGCGCAGGCGGTGAGCCGGCTCCAACATTTTGGAGGCGGCTCCGATATGTTGGAGTTTTGGCGGTCACCTGGCCGGGGGAGCCTGGCCCCTGCGAACATGAACAAGGTCAATGTGATCAGCCACTTGAGACATGTCTCAAGTGGCTTTTTCATTTTCTCAGGCCGCCGGGCACGGCCCTTGCACATAGAGGAGACCAGATGTCCGAGAGCGGGTCAACCACAAGCCGATGAAAGGAGGATCGCGATGCCCCTCATCCAGATCAAGGTGCTGGAAGGAGTCCTCTCCGCGGAACAGAAGAAGGAGA
>CAYRZX010000434.1:0-5202 GCA_964428665.1 uncultured Gemmatimonas sp. | reverse complement strand
GGGACGCCTTCAGCGGCTCGACCTCGGAGAGCAGCGCCGCCAAGTTCGGCACGGAAGGCGTGGCTATTTACGCGGTCAAACCGCATTGATATAAGGAGGCTCGAAATGGCAAAGCTTCTTTTCATGGGCGTGCACGGCTCGGCGGACCCGACGAACGCGGCCATGCCGTTCATCATGGCCAACGGCGCCGCCGAGGCCGGGCACGAGGCGCAGATCGTGCTGGCCAACGAGGCCGTGTGCCTGATGAGTCAGACGGTCGCCGACAACCTGATGCCGTTCGGCTGGCCCCCCTTCAAGGAGGTCCTGGCCGGGACGGTCTCGCACGGCATCCGCATCCACGTCTGAACGCGCTGCGCCCGCGCCCGTGGGGTTGCGGAGAAGGACCTGGAGGGCAAGAACGCCGAGTTCACCACGCCGGCGAAGATCGCCGGACTGCTGGCCTGGGCGGACAGCACGGCCAGTTTTTGAAACCGTTTTTTGTGGGTGGCAGGTTTGATGAATTGTCTTATATTCATGTCGGTTTATAGGGCGTTTGTCAGGCTGTAAACCACCTACCAAGGGGGGCAGATATGATCTTCAAGCAGTATTACCTGGGCTGTCTCGCCCACGCCTCGTATCTGATCGGAGACGAGGAGACCCGGACGGCGGCCGTGGTGGATCCCCAGCGCGACATAGACCAGTATCTGGAGGACGCGCGGGGGCAGGGGCTCCAGATCCGCCACGTCTTTCTGACCCACTTCCACGCGGACTTCGTGGCCGGCCACCTGGAGCTGCGGGACCGGGAGGGCGCGCAGATCCACCTCGGCGCCCGCGGCAAGGCCGAATACGCCTTCACGCCGATGCGGGACGGGGACGAGGTGGCGTTCGGCAGGGTCCGCCTGAAGGTCCTGGAGACGCCGGGGCACACCGTCGAGTCGATCTCGATCCTGGTCTACGACCTGGACAGGAGCGACCGCGACCCGTGGGCCGCCCTGACCGGGGACACGCTGTTCATTGGGGACGTGGGGAGGCCCGATCTGCGGGCCTCCCTGGGCTGGTCGGCGTCGGACCTGGGGGGCATGCTCTACGACTCCCTCCGGGAGAAGCTGCTGACGCTCCCGGACGAGACGCTCGTGTACCCGACGCACGGGGCCGGGTCCGCGTGCGGGAAGAACCTGAGCACGGACACGGTCTCCACGGTCGGGGTGCAGCGCCTCTACAACTATGCCCTCCAGCCCATGAGCAAGGAGGAGTTCATCCGGGTCGTGCTGGTGGACCAGCCCGACCCGCCCCCCTATTTCACGTATGATGCCGTCCTGAACACGAAGGAGCGGCCCACGCTCCAGGAGACGCTGGAGCGCGAGCTGAAACCCCTGACGCTCGAAGAGACGCTCCGGCTGAAGGCAGGAGGGGCGCAGCTCCTGGACGTGCGCGACCCGGCGGACTTCGAGGGCGCGCACCTGACCGACAGCCTCAACGTCGGCCTGGGGGGGAAGTTCGCGACCTGGGCCGGGACGATCCTGGACCGGGAGCGCCCGACCGTGATCATCGCCGATCCGGGGCGCGAGGGGGAGGCCGCGATGCGCCTGGGCCGCATCGGGTTCGACCGGGTGGCCGGCTACCTAACGGGCGGGATGCAGGCCGTGGAGGCGCGCCCCGACCTCGTGCGGCGGACCGAGCGCGTGACCGCCGCGACGCTGGCGGAGCAGCTCGGCTGGCCGGACCCGCCGGTCGTCCTGGACGTGCGCACGGAACGGGAGCGGCAGGAGGGTCGGATCGAGGGGAGCCTGCACATCCCCCTGAACCACCTTCAGGAGAGGTTGTGCGAGGCGCCGCGCGGGCGGAGGCTCGTGGTCACCTGCGCGGGCGGCTACCGGTCCTCCATCGCCGCGAGCCTCCTGCAGCGGCACGGGGTCGAAGACGTAGCAGACCTGGTGGGCGGGATAGAGGCGTGGGAGACGGTGAGACAGCAGGCCGCCGGCGCGGCCGTCAGATAAAGGAGGAGATATGAGCCTGTATGAAACGATCTTCGTGCGGCCCTGGCCCTTCTGGGCCGCCGGCGCGGGGATCGGGCTGTTCGTGATCGCCTTCGCCTGGTTCACCGGGAAGGCGCTGGGCGTATCCACGGGCTACGGGACGTGTTGCGGGCTGGCCTCAAGGCTCAGCTTCTTCCGAAAGAAGCCCTACACGGACCGCTGGCGGCTCTGGTTCATCGCGGGCATCCCGCTGGGCGGGCTGGCCTCGGCGGCGCTGTCGGGTAAGCTGGCGTCCACGTTTCAGATGGGGATGTTTGACACGGCGGTCACGCCGAACCCGTGGGCGAAGGTAGTCCTGCTCCTGGTGGGCGGGGCGCTGGTGGGCCTCGGGGCCCGCTGGGCGGACGGGTGCCCCAGCGGCCACTCCATCGTGGGCGTGGCGCAGGGGGCCAGGTCGAGCATCCGCGCGACGGTCGGGTTCATGGTCGGCGGCCTGGTCGTGACCAACCTCTTCTTCTATCTCGTGGCATAGGAGGCCATCCCATGGGACTTCGCTTTCTGCTGTCCGGGGCCGTCTTCGGGTTTCTCCTGTCCCGCGGCCGACTGACGGATTACGACACGATGATGGGGATGTTCCGCCTGACCGACCTCCACGTCATGGGGGTGATGGGGGTGGCGATCCCGGTGGCGGCGGTCGGGATCTTCCTGCTGCGCCGGGGCCGGGCGCGCGCGGCGACCGGGGGGGAGATCGAGGTCCACCCCAAGCCGGACCACCGGTGGACGCCGGTGGCGGGGCTGGTGTTCGGGGCGGGGTGGGCCCTCACCGGGGTCTGTCCGGGGACGTCCCTCGCGCAGATCGGGGAGGGGAAGACCTACGCCCTGATCACGGCGTTCGGCATCCTCGTCGGGACCTACGCCTATGGCTGGCTCAGATCGGCCCCCGCCGAACATCGCGCGGAGGCCCTGGCCGGGGCCGTGGCAAAGGAGTAGCTGGGGTAGAACGAAAGGAGGTGAAGTGTCCTTCTTAAAAGGGGGGTCATCTCTACTCAAACGGCCTTTCTCGGAGTCGGCCTGTCCCGGCTCCTTCACATAGATTCCAAGGAGGTATCCGATGCGTGGGCACATCTTCCTGATCGTCCTGGGCCTGCTAATCGTCGCTGCGGGGTCAGCGGTCGCAGGGGATACAAAGACCGCCTCTGCGCCGACGCCCGACTGGGCGCTCAACGCGACCATCATCGAGGCGTGCAGCTGCCCGATGTTCTGCCAGTGCTACTTCAACACAGCGCCAGCGGGGCACAGCGGCGCTGGACACGACGGGCACGGCGCGAGCGAACACTTCTGCCGGTTCAACAACGTGTTCCGTGTCAATAAGGGGAACTACGGCACGGTCAAGCTGGACGGCGCGAAGTTCTGGGTGGCGGGTGACCTGGGCGGCGACTTCTCGAAGGGGCAGATGGACTGGGCCGCGCTGACGTTCGACCCGTCGGTGACGAAGGAGCAGCGGGACGGGATCGCCGCCGTCCTGGGCCACCTCTACCCGGTGAAGTGGGGTTCGTTCGCCATCGCGCAGGACGCCCCGGTCGAGTGGAAGGCCACGAAGGACCGCGCCGAGGCCAGGCTGGACGGGGGGAAGGCCGGCGAGGTGGTGCTCAATCGCACGCAGGGGATGACCGACGAGCCGGTGGTGATCAAGAATCTCAAGTACTGGGGCGCGCCCCGGAACGACGGGTTCGTCCTGATGCCCAATGAGGTCGAGGCCTACCGGGCGGGGGCCAAGCCGTTCGAGTTCAAGGGCACCAACGGATTCATGATCACGTTCGACATCGCGTCGAAGGACGTGGCGGCGGCCAAATAGCCTGAGCGTGAGCGTCCGTCAACGCTAAAAGCGCCTCCGGCCTCCGGGCCGGAGGCGCTTCGCGTGTACAGGGGATGGACGCGGGCAAGGAGAATGTGGCAATCCGGGTTGAATTCTATTATATTTGGGGCGTCGCGCTTTCAGAAAAGGTCAACTCTTTTTATGAGGTACTTATGCCCTCCAACGTCCGTCTGACGGCCTTCAGCCACGGCGCAGGCTGAGCGTGCAAGATCGGTCTTCATGACCTGAAGGCGCACGTGCTGCGCCACATCCCTAAAATCAGCGACCCGAACCTCCTGGTGGGCACGGAGACGGCGGACGACGCGGCGGTCTACCGGATCGACGACCGGCAGGCGCTCGTGCTGACGGTGGACTATTTCACGCCCGTCGTGGACGACCCCTACACCTTCGGGCAGATCGCGGCGGCCAACGCCCTGAGCGATGTCTACGCCATGGGCGGGCGTCCGATGACCGCCCTGAACATCGTGGGGTTCCCGAAGCAGTCCCCGGACCTGCCGCTCGAAGTCCTGGGGGACATCCTGCGCGGCGGGGCGGACAAGGCCGCGGAGGCGGGCATCTTCATCGTGGGCGGCCACTCCATCGACGACCCGGAGCCCAAGTACGGGCTGTTCGTCGTGGGGATGATCGCCCCGGACCGCATCCTGACGAACGCCGGCGCCAGGCCGGGGGACCGGCTGGTCCTGACCAAGCCCATCGGGACCGGGATCGTCAGCACGGCCATCAAGCGGGGCGAGGCCCCGCAGGCCGTGATCGACCGGGCCGTGGAGGTGATGGCCACGCTCAACCGCGCGGGGTGCGAAGCCGCCCTGGGCGTGGGCGTGAACGCCTGCACGGACGTGACGGGCTACGGCCTGCTCGGCCACCTGCGCGGCCTGGCCGCGGGCAGCGGCGTGGGGGCCACCGTGCGCCTGGGGGGCGTCCCGGTATTGCCCGGTGCGCGCGACCTGCTCGAACGGGACATGGCCCCCGGCGGCACGCACAACAACCTGGAGCAGCTGCGGGACGACGTGACGTTCGACCCGGCCCTGTCCGAGAACGACCGGCTCCTGATGTGCGACGCGCAGACCTCCGGGGGGCTTCTCCTGTCGGTCCCCCCGGACCGGGCGGGCCGGCTGATCCAGGCCCTGAAAGCGGCGGGCACGCCCGCTGCCGCAGAGGTGGGAGAGGTCACGGAGAAGGATGTGGGGAGGATACGGGTGACGCCATAACAGGACCACAGGACCACAGACCACAGGACCACAACACCAGAGTCAGTGGTCAGTGGTCAGTGGTCAGTCTTTTCGGAGGCCCATTTGGCTTACGAGGTCGGCAGTTATCGGTTCGACGTCGAACGTTTCTTCCCGGACTCCTTATTCCGGGCGATCACGAATG
>CAYRZX010000433.1:0-5228 GCA_964428665.1 uncultured Gemmatimonas sp. | reverse complement strand
AACAAATAGACCACGAATGTCAATTCATAAAAACTTGAAGATCGAGTGATAGCTTTTCATTCGCCCTGGTAGACCTCCACCTTCTTTATATTCCTCTGGAAGGCGAGGTAGTCCTCCTTCGTCATCTCCGGCCTGGAGGTCTCCAGGATCTTCCGGGCAGGCCCGGCGTCGTCGTAGAGCAGGTCGATGGCCATGGCCGCCAGGGACTTGGCCGGCCAGACGTAGCCCTTCTCCGCGTCGGAGATGTGCCACTCCGGGGTGTGGCCGCTGCCCGTGGCCCCGGCCATGAAGGGGTGGAGGGCGGGCATGATGTAGGAGACGTCCCCCATGTCCGTGGACCCCGTCCGGTGGCCGCCCCGCGCGAAGTGCTCCTCGCCGCCCAGGATCGGGAGGATGTTCTGCTTGAACAGGTCGGCCATCTGGGGGTCGTTCCTGAGGGGGAAGTAGCCGGGGAGGGTGGCGATCTCCACCTGTGCGCCGAGGGCCAGGGCCCCGGCCCTGAGCGCCCGGTCCACCTTCCGGTTGGCCTCCTGAATGGCGGCCGTGGTCTTGCCGCGCACGTAGGTCTCCATCCTCACGTCGGCGGGGATGACGTTGACGAGGTCCCCGCCCCTCGTGATGATGGGGTGGACGCGGATGCTGTCATGGTCGCGGAAGGTCTCCCGCAGGGCGTTGATGGCCGCCAGGCCCACGTGGGCCGCGTAGAGGGCGTTGATCCCCTTGTCGGGCGCGCCCCCGGCGTGCGCCTCCTTGCCGATGTAGCGGATCTGTTTGACGATGCAGCCGTTGGAGGAGTCGGCCACGCCCGCCAGCCGGTCCTCGCGGGACCCGCTGGTGTGGATCATCATGGCCATGTCGATGTCGTCGAACTCCCCCAGGCGGATCAGCTCCGGCTTGCCGCCCAGGAACTCGATCTTCCCCTCCTTCATCAGGCCGGACCGGTACTCGACCTCGACGTACTCCTCGGCGGGGACGGCGAAGAAGACGACGTCCCCGGAGAGGTGCCGGATGGCGCCGGCGTCCGCAAGGCCCATGGCCGCGCCCACCAGGCCGGCGATCTGGGCGTTGTGGCCGCAGGCGTGGGCCGCGCCGGTGCCGGTGTTGGCCTGAGGGTGGCTGGCCACGATGAGGGCGTCCAACTCACCGATGAGGGCCACGGTGGGGCCCTCTCTGCCGCTTTCGAGCTTCGCCTTGACGCCGGTGATGGCCAGGCCCGCCCGGTGGGGGAGGTCCAGGGAGGCGAACTTCTCCCGGACGAGGGCGGCGGTCTCGAACTCCTTGAATCCAAGCTCCGGGTTTTTCATGATCGTCTCTCCGAGGGCGACGATCTCGTCCCGGCGGCGATCTATGGCCTCATAAACCTTAGCCTTCAGCTCCTCTTTAGTCATGGGAATATCTCCGCTTTCTATTTTGCATCCGGTCGCTAACGCTCCCGGCTTGGCCTATCCATTTTGCGCTTTGCATTTCCCAAAATAGACGCGCCCCGGCGCTTTGTCAAGCGGTATTTTCCCCTTCCACGTAACGGAATGGCTTTTGGCTTGACTATTGTCGGGCAAGGGGATAGATTTACGACGGTATAGTTCAAGGTTAGGAGGTTCAAAGTTAGAAGGTTATAAACTTTGAACCTTGAACTCTGGGGGGTGTGACTTATGATCTGCGAACGCTGCGGAAAGCGCCCGGTGACAACAGTCTCGACGGTCCTGGTCGGAGGCCGCAAGGTGGCGACCTACCTGTGCGACTCCTGCCGCGCGGCCGAGGCCCCGGCCCTGGAGAGGCCGTGCGCCCGCTGCGGAGAGCGCGAGGGGACCGTGAAGCTCGTTCGGCTGACGGAGGGCAGGCGGATGGTGTCCTACCTGTGTGAGGGCTGTGCGAGGGAGGGAGGGAGGGGGCGAAGATGAATAGAGAGCAGGGACAGCGGCGCGTCCTGATCATTGACGAAGAGGGGAACTTCAGCAGGGCGCTGGGGATCTACCTCTCCGATCTGGGGCTGCGCACCTCGACCGCGAGCGACTGGGCGGAGGCCCTGGACAAGATTCTGGGGGAGCGGCCCGAGGTCATCCTGATCAACCCCCATCTGAGCACGGTGACAGGAGAGGCCATCCTGGGCTTTCTCAGGGAGGAGGGGGACCGCACCCCCGTGGTCGTGATCTCAGACCATCTCGACGCGAGCCGCGTTGAGATGCTTAAGTCGCTGAATGCAAATGAGTTCGTTCGAAAGACGGACGCCTTTTTTCAGATCGCGCAGGCCATCTCAAGGGTGATGCCGGAGTGGTCCGCCGAAGGCGCGCCCATGATCACGGACGAGGAGTTTGAGCGGATCATGATTCAGCGCATCGCGGAGGTGGCCGAGGAGGTTGAAAAAAACAGGTGGCCTGGCCAGGTCCGGGGGGGGGGCCTGTCGTCGCTCAGGGCACCCGAGCCGGACTCTGAGCCTCTGACGCCTTCGAGGGGCGCCGGGGAAGCGGCCTCCGGCGGTCCGGCGCGTCCCCTGGAGTCGACGCCCCTGCCCCCACCCCCGCCTCCGGTGGAGGGGGAGTCTCAGAGGGTCCGGCGAGTGAGGCGACGACGGGGGCGATCCGGGTCGAATGCCCGGCGCGTCTTTGTGATTCTGTTCGTGGTCTGTCTTCTGGCGAGTGCGCTGTATATCGTCGTGACGATGGGACTGGCGAGTTTTGTGAGGGGATGAGCGTCAGCCTTATAGGGGAGTGGCCTGGGGGGCTTCTAACTGGGGGGACGGCTCGGCTGTGTAGAGGAGGTCCCGCGACCGGCTGACGAACTGGTCGAGGTCGGAGAAGAAGGCGAGGACCTGATCGGCCACCTGGGACTTGAAGCTGGTCAGGCTGTCTCCCTCCAGCCCGAACGACGCGCCCACGTCGCTGAGGAAGGCGTCGAGGCCGTCCATCACGGCGGACTCCGTGTCATCGAGGGCCTGGTCCACCGCGTCGAAAAAGCCCTGCGCCGCCTCTCCGGAGAGGTCGATCATCCGGTCGGTGGCCGAGAGATACTCGTCGAAGAGGCCCGAATCACCCTGCGCGAAGGTCTCGGAGTGGCCGGCGAACTGGTGGAGGAAGGTGGCGTCGAGTGAGATGCTCACCTCAAAGGTGCGCCCCACGTTCTGGCTGGTCGACTGGAGGTGGCTCGCCGCCTCCTGGTCCAGGCCCACGGAGACCGTCTGCGTGCGGGCGTAGAAGAGGTTCAGCTCCGTCTGCCGTTCCACCTGAACGCTTCGGGAGGCGGTGGAGACGGGCTTATCCTCCTGAGGGACGGTGGTGGTCTCTCTCGCTGTGGAGCGGACGGCAGCGATCTCCCGCCGGATGGCGAGGCGGCGGAACTGGAAGGCGAAGCTGCGGAACCCGCCCTGTTCGGGGGCGGGCGTCAGGTCGAAGCGGTCTTTCTGCGGGTCTTCGACGGGCTCCCCCTGAGCAGCGGGCTGAGATGGGCGGAGTCCGGCGAAGGATTTGAGCAAGGGATGTGCGCCGGGCTGCAGCGCGTTGAACAGGCTGTTCTGGATCATCGCATTCCCCCCAGGAATAGGTTTGTCCATACCTATCGGCAAAACGCCTGACGTACTTGAGGGAAATCCACACTCATCCTCCCCTCCCGGAAGCGGAGAATGGGAGAGGGGGGAAGGGGGGACTCCCCGTTTCCCCCATTCCCCCTTTCTCCCCTTCGGGGATGGGCGGTGGGGCAGGGCTATCGCTCTATGATGATCTCAAACCGGCGGTTCATGGCCTGCCCCTGCGGGGTGTCGTTGGGGGCGATGGGCCGGCTCTCGCCGCAGCCGACGGGGTGGAGGATGCGGGGGTCGATCTTGGCCTGGTTGACGAGGTAGTCCCGGACGGCCGCGGCGCGGAGTTCCGAGAGCTTCAGGTTGTAGGCGGGCGTCCCGTCGTTGTCGGTGTGGCCCTCGACCATAGCGCGGGAGGGGTTGTTGCCCCGGATGAACAGGGCCGCCTCCTCCAGGTGTTTGATGGCCCCCGGCAGCAGGGTGGAGCTCCCCTTGGCGAAGAGCTGTTCGCCCTGGATGACGAAAACCGGCAGGACGTAGTCGCCCACGAGCACGGCGTCCCGCTCCCGCAGGGGGTCGGCGCTCCCGGCCAGGCCCACGACGCGGGAGACGCAGTATTTGTCCTGGACCTGAATGGCCTTGAGCTGGCCGACAAAGACCTGCGAGTTGATGGTTTCGCCCCCGGTCTCGTCGTCGATCTGCTTGTCCCGGTAGACGTTCAGGAGCGCGCCGGTCTTCAGGTTGTGCTGCCGTCCGATGGTGACGTAGTAGTCGTTGGCCGACGTGCTGTCCTCGGGCTGAGCGCCCGTGTTCAGGGTGGTCTGGACCTTGATCACCCGGTGGCGGGGCGAGGCCGCGTGGGCAGGGGAGGCCAACAGGACAAGGAGAAGAACGAGAAGCGCGTTTTTCATGACCGGACCTCCAACATGTGCCTCATCCGCTCGACAAAGACCGGAAGCGCCTCCTCCGGGTCCGGGATCTCCGGGTGCCAGCGCTTCTCGTGCTCAAAGGACAGAAACCCCTCGTAGCCCATCCCCTTCAGCAGCTTCAGGAAGTTCTCCTGCGGGGCGTCCCCCTCGCCAAAGTGGACGTAGCGGTAGCCCCAGTCGTGCGTCGGGTCGGGGATGGAGTCCTTGAAGTGGGCGTGCGCGATGCGGGGGCCGAGGAGGCGGACGGTCTCCTCCCCCGTGTCGCCGCCGAAGCGGTAGGGGTGGTGCGTGTCCCACAGGACGCCGACATTGGGATGATCGGCGATTTCCACGACGGCTTTAACGTCCGGGGCGGCGTAGAAGTCGCCGTGGGTCTCCAGCAGGACTTTGACGCCGTGGTCCGAGGCGCAGGGGGCAAGGGCCCGGAGGGCCAGGCCCACGCGCTCGATGACGGCCTGCCGCTCCTCGCCGGGCGGAAACTTGTCCCCGAAGACGCGGACGCAGGGGGCGCCCACCCTCTGCGCGAGGTGGATGTAGGCCCTGGCCTCCTCCGCGTTCTTTTCGCGGGCCGAGGGGTCGGCGTCGTGGAACCGGGCGGAGGCGCCGAGATTGGGGATGGAGAGGCCCAGGCTGGCGAGCCGGTCCCGGGTGGCCGCGACGCGGGCGTCCGAGAACTCCGGCAGCCGGGTGAGGTCCATCTCCTCGCCCACGCCCCGGAACTCCACGCCCTCGAACCCGAACCAGTGGGCCGCCTCCACGACCTGGTCGAAGGTCCAGGCCGGGCAGCCCAG